>NZ_JBITEO010000012.1:0-157245 GCF_044455245.1 Streptomyces sp. NPDC051310 | reverse complement strand
GGCGGCGACGACTACGACAAGAACGACCACGAGTCCAAGAAGGACGAGGACAAGTACAACAAGGACCACGAGTCCAAGAAGGACGAAGACAAGTACGGCAAGGACCACGAGTCCAAGAAGGACGAAGACAAGTACGGCAAGAACGACCACGACAAGCCGCGCGGCGGCGTGCACACCGGCGGCGGCCTCTTCGCCACCGTCGGCGGCGACGACTACGACAAGAACGACCACGAGTCCAAGAAGGACGAGGACAAGTACAACAAGGACCACGAGTCCAAGAAGGACGAAGACAAGTACAACAAGGACCACGAGTCCAAGAAGGACGAAGACAAGTACGGCAAGGACAACCACGACAAGCCGCGCGGCGGCGTGCACACCGGTGGCGGCGGTCTGGACTCCTCCACGGCCCCGGTCGCCGGAGGCCTGGCGCTCCTGGGTGCCCTCGGCGCGGGCGGTTACATGCTCCGCCGCCGTGCCGTCCGCGGCGGCGCTGCCTGATCCGGTGCGCTGACATGCACAGCGTGTGGCTGCGGCTCCTTTCGGGGAAGGGTCGCGGCCGCACGCTGCGGTTCGAACTACGGTGTGTCCACTTCGCTCACTTGGGGTGCGCTGCGGCATGAACGCCCGTCCACAGGTCGACCCTGCTCCTCCGTCGTCGCGGGAACGTCTATCGCGACGCCTCCTTTCGGTCATGCTCCCGGTGTTCGCGCTGGCCGTGGTCGCGCTCAGCTGGGCCGGCCCTTCGAGCCCCCCGGCTGCTGCGCCTGCGCCGGCGCCCGTGGCGAGCCGCCCGGTTGCGCCCGCGCCCACGGTTGCCGGCCCGGCCAAAGCGGAAACCTTCTCACTGCCGCGGTCGGCGCCCACACGGCTGCTGATCCCCAGCATCGACGTCGATGCGCCGTTCACCGAGCTGTCCATCGGCTCGTCCGGGCGGCTGAACGCCCCGCCTCCCGATGACACGAACCTGGTCGGCTGGTTCGCCGGTGGCGCGTCCCCGGGAGAGCGCGGCACCGCGATCGTCGCCGGTCATCTCGACACCACCACCTCGCCCGCGGTCTTCGCCGGTCTCAGCTCCCTGTCCGAGGGCGACACCGTCAGCGTCGTCCGCAAGGACGGGACCACTGCGGAATTCGTCGTCGACGATGTCGAGAACTTCCCCCAGGACGACTTTCCCGACGACCGCGTCTACGCCGACACGCCCGATGCCCAGCTGCGGCTGATCACCTGTGGCGGGAGCTACGACCGCAGCAAGAAGCGGTACACGGAGAACACCGTGGTCTTCGCCCACCTGAAGTCGCCGCCCAAGAAGCGGTGATCCTCACCGGCGGGCGGGGCGTCCCGGACCGCCCGCCGGTCGTGGCGGGTGCCCGGCACGGTGCTCAAGGGCGCATCCGGGCCCGGCTCGGGGACGGAAGTCCTGATGTGGAGATGACCGCGAGCAAGCAGGGGTGGTGCATGTCCGAGATGCGGCCGGCCATGGCGGAGACGGCCGGACCCGCCGACGGCCCGCTCACGGCCGTGGGCGCCGTCAAGGCTGCGGAAACGGTTCTGGAGGACGTGCTCGACGCGGAGCTGCGCCGGGCCGGCGCGGTGGACCCGGTGTTCGCCCGTGACATGGCCGGGCGGGTCGGCGCGTTCCTCCTGCGGGGCGGAAAGCGGCTGCGCACGGCCTTCGCGTGGTGCGGATGGCGGGCCGCGGGCGGCTCGGGCGACGCCACGGAGGTCCTGCGCGTCGGTGCCGCGCTCGAACTGGTGCAGGCCTGCGCCCTGATGCACGACGACGTGATGGACGGTTCCCTGCGGCGCCGGGGCGCGCCGGCGCTGCACGTCGACCTCGCCCACATGCACCGCGCCGCCCGGATGAGCGGGTCACCCGAGTCCTTCGCCATCGCCGCCGCGGTGCTCGCCGGGGACCTGGCCCTCGCCTGGGCGGACGACGTGCTGACGGAGACCGCACTCGGCTCACCGCACGGCCCGCGGCTGTACGCCGAATGGCGGGCGATGCGCAGTGAGATGGTCGCCGGCCAGTACCGCGACCTCCACGCGCAGGCGGCCGGCGCCTCCGGCATCGACGAGGCGGTGACGATCGCCACGCTCAAGAGCGCCCTCTACACGGTCGAGCGACCGCTCGCGCTGGGCGCGTCACTGGCCGGCGCCGGCGAGGACGAGCTGGACACGCTGCGCTCCGCCGGCCGGTGCGCGGGGCTCGCCTTCCAGATGCGGGACGACCTCCTCGGGGCGTTCGGGGACCCGGCCCTCACGGGCAAGCCGGTCGGTGACGACCTGCGGACGCGCAAGCTCACCTACCTGCTCGCCGTCGGCCTCCGGCGTGCCGGCGCCCGCGGGGACGAGGACGCCTCCGCCGCGCTGGCCGCCGGCGCGGGGCCCCGGTCGGACGACACCGTGGAGCGGATGCGGGCGGCGCTGGAGCGCACCGGGGCACGGTCCGTGGTGGAGTCGAAGGTGGCGGACCTGGCGGCCGACAGTGTGCGGTACTTCGACCGGACCCGTGCCGACGTCACCGTACGGCGGGAGTTCGCCCTGCTGGTCGAGCGGGCGTCGGGCGTCGTTCTCCCGGACCGTCCCGACCGCACCGACCGTCCCGAGGGCACCGAGGAGGACGACCGTACCGAGGGCGGAAGGTGAGGACGGCGGGCGGCTGAGGGCGCGGCCGGCCGGGGTGTCAGGGCCGGGGGGCGGCGGTGGCGGGAGGGTTCTGGGCGAGGAAGGTGTGCGCGATCCCCGTCTGCCATCCAGCGACCGGCGCCGCGCGCACGCCGGAGAACCCCGCCCGGGTCAGCCGGTCCGTGAAGGCGGGGGCGGTGTCGAAGGCGAGGACGCTGCGCCAGAGGTGGCGGTACAGGGCACGGTCACCGCTGAGCGTGCCGAGCGGAATGATCACCCCGTGGCACACGGCCGTCCACAGGGCGCGATGGACGGCCGACCCGCTGAGGCTGTACTCGTGGACGGCCAGGCGTCCGCCCGGTCGCAGCAGGGTACGGACGGTCCGGAGGACTTGGTCCGGCCGTGTGACGTTGCGGAACAGGTACGCGGCGAAGACCGCGTCGAACGGGCCTTCCCCGGCGGTCGCCAGCTCCTCCGCGCTCAGGTGCAGGAAGCTCACGCGTTCGGGCCACGGCTTGGCCAGTGCGCGCCGCAGCATCCCGGACGAGGCGTCCACGCCGGTGATGCGGGCGCGCGGTGCGGCGTGCAGGAGGGCGCGGGTGGAGGCGCCCGTACCGCAGCCGAGGTCGAGGACGTGCATGCCTTCCCCGTCCCGGGGCAGCCGGAGCCGGCGCGCCGAGCGGAGCAGGTCGGTGCGGTAGCCGGGGTTGAGGGCCGTGAGACGGTCGTAGCCGTGGGACGCGTGGTCGAAGGCGCGTGCCAGGTCGCGGTCGTGCAGCAGTGTCATCGGGTGCTCTCCCGGGGTCATGGTCCGGTGCGGGGGGGGCTCGTTCGCATGCGCGGCACTCCGCAGGCGTGCACATGTGGGCACGTCACATGCGGGCACGTGCCCATGCGAGCTCTTCCCCGGGCGGCCGGTGCCGTCCCGGCCCCCCGCGAGTCCCCGCCGCGCGAGCGCGCCCGGACGGATGCGTTCCCTGGGTGTCGCCACCCTGGCGCGCCGGCGCATGCGCGGCCGAGCGGTCCGGTCGCCGCTTGAGGGCACGCACGGGCCGGCCTCGCGTGGGACCGGGCCTCGCGGCCCATCGCGAGGATCATGGGAGCAACGCTTCCATCGAAGGACTGGGTGCTCACGGATGAGACATCGCACGGTCGCCGACCTCATGACACCGGACGCGGTCACCGTCCAGCGCGGGACGCCGTTCAAGGAGATCGCCCGGCTGCTGGACGAGTACGGCATCACGGCCGTACCGGTCGTCGAAGCGGATGGCCGGCCCGTCGGCGTCGTGTCGGAGGCCGATCTCCTCCACTCGCGCCTGTCGGAGAACTGCCCCACCACCGCCGAAGGGCTGATGTCGGCCCCCGCTCTCTGCGCCCGGCCCGAATGGACCGCGGTGGAGGCGGCGAGAGTGATGGAGCGCAGGCGCGTCAAACGTCTGCCGGTGGTCGACGGCGCGGGCCGGCTCATCGGTGTCATCAGCCGCAGCGACCTCCTGCAGCTCTTCCTGCGCCGCGACCGGGCCATCCACGAAGAGATCCTGGAGGACATCCTCACGCGCACACTGGGCCTGTCGCCGGCCGCGCTCACCGTGGAGGTGTCGGACGGTGCCGTCACCCTCAGCGGTACGGTACCGACCCCGGATGCGATCCCGGTGATCGTACGGCTGTGCCAAGGCGTCGACGGGGTCGTCACGGTGATCGACCGCCTCACCGCACCGGGCCGCGCGGAGCCGTGAAACGCCGCGCCCTCGCGCCGCGGATTCCGCGCCGGCTTCGCGGTGAGGGGACGTGCGGGAACGGGTGATACGCAGCGCGGCCGTGCACGACACCCCTGGGCCCGGTACCGGTCCCGGACTTCCGGGAGCTGCTGGAAGCCGGCCGACCGGTAGGTGGCGACGGCTCCGGCGTTGGAGCTCGGGGTGCACACGATCGCGCTGGACGAGCCCAGCTCGCGGAGTGCGGCCGCCGCGGCGACGCTGATCGCGGTGCCGTGGCCGTGACGGCGATGCTCCGGGTGCACACCCATGGGTTCGAGCAGCCCGGGCCTCCCCGGACCGGCCGACCACACCGTCACCGCCGCCACCGCGTCGCCCCGGTCGTCGTACGCGACCAGGGACCGGGCGTCGGCGTAGGGGGATCCGGCGGCCATCGCGTGCCAGTGCGCGTCCGTGAACCTCGATCCGCCGAACGCCGCCCGGTGGACGGCGGCGAAGACGTTCGCCTGCCGGGGCCCGACCACCTCGATCCGCACGCCCGGGTCACGCACCGGCTCGGTGAGGTCGCGTCGCAGCGGCGTCCACGGTTCGTCGGTGCTCCAGCCGTGCTCGGACAGCAGATCGTGGACCAGGGCGCCCACCGGGGCCTCGATGTTCGCCCTCCCCTCGGGGAGCACGCCGCGCTCGGTGTCGCTCACGTCGTCGGCCAGCCGCCGCGCCAGCGCCTCGTCCCGCCGGGCTTCCGGCGCGATCGTCAGCCGCACCAGCCGGGGGCCGTCGAGCAGCCCGACGGCGAGGATCCGCCCGCCCCGGCTCCACGTCCTGACCGCGGCGGCCGTCGCTTCCGCACCGGACCGCCAGAACCAGCCGAGGTCCCCCGGGTGCAGGTGCATCGGTGCCCCGTCGCTCTGCCACTCCCGCAGCACGCGCACAGCGTCGCCCAGCCCGTCGACTCCCGGTGTGTCCAGTGCAATAGGCATGCGCCGATCACACACCACGGCACCGGCGGTCCGCACCCGGTTTACGACCGGTGTCCGTGTCCCGGTCAGATGCGCCAGGTGCGGAGGTGGTCGGCGGCTTGGTAGACGCTCACCTTGCCGGCCTGGATGTCGCGGACCAGGTCGACCATGGCGCCGTACGGCGGGTCGATGCCCTCGCCGGCGGCGTGCATGTACGCGGCGGCGACCTGGCAGGCGAACAGGCTGTTGCGGTACGGCAGCGGCTGCAGCCGCACCAGCGTGTGCAGCAGGGCCGCGGCACGCCAGGCGGGGTCGGGTTCGGCGGTCGCGGGGCGCGGGATGCGGGTCCTGTGCCGGGCCACGGCGGCGACCAGGGCCGAGTAGTCGGCGACGCTGACGTCCTCGGGCACGGCCTGCTCCTGGACGTCCAGCAGCCAGGGAACGTCGATGAAGAACACCATCAGGCCGCGTCCGCCCCCCGGCGGCGGTGGGCGGGGGGAGCCTCGTCGGGGAAGGCGTCGTCGAACTCGGCGTGATGTGTCTCGCCCCAGGAGACGGCGTACCGGACGAACTGCAGGCGCTGCTGCTCGCGCAGGGGCAGGTCGTGGACGAACTGCTTGAGGGACTTCCCCTCGGCGGCCGCCGCGGCGCGGACCGCTTCGAGCTCCTCGTCGGTGAAGGTGATGTTCAAGGACGGCATACCGCCATGGTACCTACTAGGTACCAGCGGTGCCAGGGCGCGACGCTTGCCCGCGGCGGGCAGCGCGGGTCCGCAACGACGCGGCGAGGGGGCGTTGCGTGCGACCGGCCGGACGGATGCGACGCACCCGGAGCTTCACCAGGCCGCCACGACACACGAACACGGCGACAGCCGCCGTACGACCGGCATGATCATGCCTACCGTCACGGCCTGACGGCCGACCGACACGGAGACAAGGAGAACCGTGATGACCACCTTCGTCCTCATACCCGGCGCGTGGCACGGCGCATGGACCTTCGAGCCGCTGGCACGCCGGCTGCGGGCACACGGCCATCACGCCTACCCCCTGACCCTCACCGGCGTGGGAGACCGCAGGCACCTGCTCACCGCCACGGTCAACCTCGACACCCACATCGACGATGTCGTCAACCTCCTGGAGGACGAAGAGATCACCGACGCCGTGCTGGTCGGCCACAGCTACGGCGGCATGGTGATCACCGGCGCCGCCGACCGTGCCCCCGCGCGCGTGGCCGGTCTGGTCTACGTCGACGCCATGGTTCCGGAGCACGGCGACTCGTGCTGGTCCCTGGTCACCGACCAGGAACGGGCCTGGTACCTGGCCGGTGTCGGCGAGACCGGATACAGCAGTGCGCCGCTGCCCTTCTTCGACCCCCGGGCGACACCGCACCCACTGGCCTCCCTGCTCCAGGCGATCCGGCTGCAGGGCGGACTCGACCGCTACCGCAGCAGGGACTACGTCTACGCCACCGGATGGGAGGGGCGGTCCCCCTTCACCGCACTCCACGAACGCCTCCGCGACGATCCCGCCTGGCGCACGCACGCCCTGGCCTCCGGGCACAACGTGATGCGGGACGCCCCCGACGAACTCCTGAAGGTCCTGCTGTCGACAGCACGGGACGGTTGAGTCCCCCGGCGGGGGGAGACACCAAGCCGGGGGCATGGACAGCGACACGCTCCACTCCATCGGAGAACTGGCCCGCCGGACCGGCCTGACGGTGAAGACCATCCGGTACTACTCCGACAAGGGCATCGTCCCGCCCACCGTCCGGAGCCCGGCGGGCTACCGGCTCTGCGGCGCCGACGCCGTCGCGCCTGGATCTGGCGCGCACGCTGCGCGATCTCGGGCTCGGCCTGGAGAGCGTGCGCAAGGTGCTGGACCGTGAGGCATCCATGGCGGACGTCGCCGAGGCGCACGCCGATGCCCTGGACGTGCAGATCCGGACGCTCCGCCTGCGCCGCGCCGTCCTACGAGCAGTCCCCGGACACGACCCCACGACCATGGAGACGCACCTCATGCACCGACTGGCCACGCTCTCCCAGGCGGAACAGCGCCGGCTCATAGCCGACTTCGTCGACGACACCTTCCGGAGGCGTGCGGGGTCGTCACGAACGGCATGCCGCGGTCCAGGTGCCGGCGCGCCCGGCGGTCGAAATGGTCCCCGTGCAGGTGGGAGAGGACCACGGCGTCGAAGTCCCGCTCCGGAAGGCCGGCCGCGTCGAGGGCGGGTTCCGTCCGGCGCCGTGACACGAGGCCGTAGCCCAGGTGGGCGAACTGCCCGCGGTGGAGGAAGTTGGGGTCGGTGAGCAGCGTCAGCTCACCGTAGGTGATCAGCAGGGTCGCGTTGCCCACGAACAGGATCTCCGCGGTGCCCTCGGTTCTCGGCCGGTCCATTGCGCCTCCCGCTCCCGGCGTGGCGGGCGGAGCGTGCCACGGTCCTCCGCTGCCGGGGTCAGCCGGCTGCCCCGTCCGGTCGTGGCACCCTCCGCATCCCGGATTGACCGACTGCCCTTTCCCGGCCACTCCATGCGGAGCGGGCGGACCGCCCGGGGGCACGAGAGGGAGGAATGACGGCCGGGGCACTCGCCCGTGCGGGCGCGGCCGATCCGGACTCGGTGCCGGGCCCGCCGGCGGGCCCGGCCGCGGTCGCCCGGTGCGCCGCCTTCGCCGAGCCCGCCCGGAGCGGGCCCTCGCGGTCCTGGTGCGCCGCCTTCACCGGGCACAACCCGGAGCAGGCCCGCTTGCTCCGGCCGGCACTACTCGGTGCGCAGCGCTGTGGCCGCACGGGCCCTGGCCGCCCAGCCGACCGGGACCAGCGCGCCCAGCACGGCGAGCACGACGCCGCCCAGCCCGAGCAGGAGCATATGAACCGGCGAGTACACATCGAGGACCGGTGCCGGCATGCCGGTACCCACGGCGCGCCCCATCACCGGCATGACGAGGCCGTGCAGCACGTACCCCGTCGGCACGCCCATGACGGCGCCGAGCGCACCGATCGCCGCCACCGGGGCGAGCACGAGGCTCACGGTTTGCCGCGGCGTCATGCCGATCGCTTTGCAGACCCCCAGGTCGTGGACGCGTTCCCGGGTGTCGAGGACGACGGAGTTGAGGATGCCGAGGCCGGCCACGCAGACCAGCATGAGGGTGAGCAGCAGTGCCATCGCCTCCATGAGCAGGATGACGCCCTTCTGCTCCGCCGGGGGGACCGTCGTGGCGTTGCCGCCCAGCGGCCGCACCACCGCGGCGAGCTTCCGGGCGAACGCCTCTGCGGAGACGCCGGACTTCACCGTGACGAGGAACGTACTGGCCCTGGCCGAGGGGAAGTCGGCCATGTCCGCGTGGATCTCCAGCTCGTTGCCCGAAGTGTCGAAGGACTCGCCCACGATCCGCAGGTCGGCGCTCTCCTTCTCGTAGGTCACCCGCACCGTGTCGCCGACCTCGGTGCTGGTCCGCTCCAGGAAGCGCGTGGGCACCACGACCTGCCCCTTGCCGGTGATCCAGTGCCCGGAGAGCATCGCGTAGCTGCCGTCGCGCGCATCGCCCTCGTAGAGGCTGATCTGCACCGTGCCGGAGACCCCGGCCACGGCGGCCTCCGTCGGGAGCTTGCCGTAGTACGACCCCAGGCCGGCCTGCGAGGTGAGGGCGGCCCGCACCTCCGCCGGGTCGGCGGCCCCGGGCGTGGACGTGCCGGCCACGCTGCCGCTCACGGGAGAGGGGCTTTCGCCGCCGCCCCCGGCGGGAGGCGGCGGAGGGGGTGCGATGGTGTGCGGCTTGACCGTCGTGACCGTGACCGCGGCGCGGCTCTCGGGATCCTGCGAGGAGCCGACCGCGCTCAGGGACGAGGTCAGCCCCACCGCGAAGGTCGCCGCGATCGTGCCGAACGCCACCGCGAGCAGCATCGCGAGGGCGCGGACCGGATGCGTGAAGGGGGTGGCGAGGCCGTAGGTCACGGGCCGGGGCAGCGGCAGCCGCCCCAACGCCCGGTGCGCCCACTGTCCGCGCCCCGTGCGCGGTGCCCGGCCGACCGCGATGGCCTCGACCGTGTGCAGCTTTCCGGCCCGCCGTGCGGGGATCAGCGCCGCGAGCCCTACGACGAGCAGTGCGGCGGCCGGCACGGCGGCATCCACCCACCAGGCGACCGAGAGCGCGACGGTGCCGTACATCGACTCCGTGTCCGCCAGCATCGGCACCGCCAGGAGGTTGCCCAGCACCACTCCCACGACGATGCCGACGGAGGCCGGAACCAGAGCCTGGGCCACGTAGGCACGGACGACCTCGCGCGGGGTGAAGCCGATGGCCTTGAGGATGCCGATCCTGCGCAGGCCGGTGCCGACCGCACCGCTGATCACGCTGCTGACGATGATCACCGACATCACGATGCCGAGCACGCCGAAGGCCGTCACGAACGGGACCGTCGCCGCCGCGCCCTGATCCGCGGCGCGCTTGGTGTCCAGCCACGACTGCGTACCCAGCAGCGCCCCGGACCCCACCGCGGCGGCGAGCTTCGCCCGGGCGGCGAGGATCTGCTCCTTCGTGCCCGCCCGGTCGAAGCGGTAGAGCATCTGACTCATGACGGGATGGCCGCCTGACGCCAGCGCGGCGACCTGCGCCGGGGTGGCCCAGGAGTCCGCTGTCCTGCTGCTCGACACGGCGAAGCCGACGACCGACAGGGCCGGGGCGTCCGCGGTGTCCGACGTCCTGAGGGCGGAGCCGATCTCGATGCCCGGCCCCTCGAACGACGAGCTGAGCACGATCTCGCCCGGCCTCTGCGCCCACCGGCCGGACGTCACCTCCACCCGGTCCACGTCACCGTGCGGACCGGACCGCCCGACCAGGGTCAGCGCCGGCAGCCGGAAGCCCGCCCGGTCCACCGGGCGGAACGCCATGGAGGGGTACGGGCCCGCGCTCGCGGTGACGCCGTCCAGCCTTCCGGTCTCCGCCAGCCGCGCCGCACTCGCCGTGGCCGGATCGAACTGTGCCGTGATGTGCGCGCCCCGCTGCTCGGCGAAGGCGTGGTCGAAAGGCGCGGCCGCGGCGACCATCAGCGCCCCGGCGACCACGGCCGAGGCGACGGCCATCATCGTGGCCAGGGCGATCACCACGGTCTGCACGCGCCGCCGGCCGACCCCGGAGCGCACCACCCGGCCCAGCGCGCCGTGACCGAACAGGCTCATCGGACGGCCTGCGCGTACGTGTCGAGGGCGAGGTGACCGTCGACCAGGTGAATCGTGCGGCTCGCGCACGCCTCCGCCAGCGCCAGGTCATGCGTCACCAGCACGATGGTCTGGCCACCTCGGTGCAGATCCCTCAGCAGATCGCGCACGCCGTGGCCCGAGGCGGTGTCGAGCGCACCGGTGGGCTCGTCGGCGAGCAACAGCTCGGGCCGGTTGATCAACGCCCGGGCGACACCGACCCGCTGGCGTTCACCTCCCGACAGCCGGCCGGGGTAGGCGCGGGCGTGCTGGTGGATTCCCAGCATCTCCATCAGCTCACCCGCGCGGGCCGCCGCCTCCCGCCGGCCGGTCCCGGTCAGCAGGGCCGGGAGCTGGATGTTGTCGGTGACGGTCAGGTCGTCGAGAAGATTGAAGAACTGGAAGGCCATGCCGATGCGCTCGCGACGGAACCTGGCGAGCCGGTGCTCGCTCAACCGGTCGATCCGTCGCCCCGCCACGGTCACGGCGCCGTCGGTCGGCCTGTCCAGGCCGGCGACGAGGTTCAGCAGCGTGGACTTGCCGCTGCCGGAAGGCCCCGTCACGGCAAGGGCCTCACCCTGGGCGACGCTGAGCGTGAGCGGTCCCAGCGCCGGCGCGTCGGCGCCGTCGTAGCGCTTCACCACACCGTCCAGTTCGATCACTTGATGCATGCGGGCTGTCCGTCCTTACGGTCGCGAGAGGCAACGGGCCGTTGCCGGACTGCGAACCTAGGACCGCCACGTGGCGGGCACGTCGTCCGCGGAACCCACATCACCCCCTTCCCGCGGACGATCCGGCCGCGGACTCCTCCCCGAGGAGGAGGACTTGGGGACGACGGCCTGGTCGGACAGGCGGACGCGGGCCGGGCGCACAGCGCACCACAATGTGCGGATGGAAACGGAAGACCGGCGCAGCAGGCGGCGACAGCTCATCGACGTGCTGCGTCCCGAGGCGAAGGCCGCTGCGCCGACCCGGCGGGCGGTGCGCGCCGATGTCCTGCTGGCGGTCGTACTGGCCGTCATCGCCCTGTACGTCGCGGTGCACCACCCCGGTGACGGGCCGGTGCACGGCAGCCCGCCGCCGGTCGACATCCGGGACGGGATCCCGGCCCCGCCGCCGCCCGGCCCCGGTCAGGCACCCGTGGAGGACGACCCTCCCCCCGTGCCGTGGGCCCTGGTCGTCCTGTCGACGCTGCCGCTGGCTCTCCGGCGCCGGTACCCGCTGGCAGTGTTCGCGACGGTGCTGGGCGCGAGCCTGGTCATCGGCGGTGCCGCCTCATGGATGACCGTCCTGGCGTGTGTCGTCGCCGCCTACAGCGCTGTGGTGTACAGCCGTCACCGGATCACGGCGATCGCTGTCCTGGTGATCGCCGCCGTGCTGTCCGGTGTCGCCTTCCGCAACGCGGACCCCGTGGTCCCGGGGTGGTCCAGCCCGGGATTCGTGCTGCTGGTGGCCGGGATGCTGGCGAGCCTCGTCCGCTTCCTGCAACTGCGGCTGGCGTCCAGCCGGGACCGGGTCGTCGCACTGCAGGAGGCCCAGGAGCAGGCCACGCGCCGGGCCGTCGAGGAGGAGCGTGCCCGTATTGCCGCCGAACTGCACGACGTCGTGACGCACAATGTGAGCGTGATGGTGATCCAGGCAGGAGCGGCCCGCACGGTGATGGACGTGCTGCCCGAGCAGTCCAAGGAGGCTTTGCTGGCCATCGAGGCGGCCGGCCGGGCCGCCATGGCCGAACTGCGCCATGTGATGGGCCTGTTGGCAGCCCCCGACCACGAGAAGCCCGACGGCCTGGAGCCGCAGCCCGGGCTCGCGCAGCTCGACGCGCTGGTCGCACGTGTGCGCGCAGCCGGGACGCCCGTGAGCGTCGCACTGTCGCTGCCGCCGGAACCGCTGCCCCCGGGGGTGGACCTGGCCGCGTACCGCGTCGTGCAGGAAGCACTGACCAACACGATCAAACACGCACGTGGCGCGGAGGCGTCCGTCTCCATCGGCTGCACCGGCAGCAGTGTGCTCATCGAGGTCACGGACACCGGTGGCGCGAAGGGCTGCCCACCGGTGGAGAACAGCGGCCGCGGCCTGATGGGACTGCGGGAGCGGCTGGCCGTCTACGAGGGCGAGTTGACGGCCGGGCCGACGCGCACCGGCGGCTACCGGGTCACGGCCCGTATCCCGCGGAGCGCGGAATGACGGCGGACGGGCCGGCGCTGCGGGCCGTCATCGCGGACGACCAGGCGCTCGTGCGCACCGGCTTCAGGATGATCCTGGCCGCGGACGGCATCGAGGTGACAGCCGAGGCGGCCGACGGGGCCGAGGCCGTCGCAGCGGTCCGTCGCACGCGGCCCGACATCGTCCTCATGGACATCCGGATGCCGGAGATGGACGGCATCGAGGCCACCCGGCGCATCCTGGCCGGCGACGGCCCGCAGGAGACCCGCGTCGTCATCCTCACCACCTACGACCTCGACCACTACGTCTACGCCGCGCTCACGGCCGGCGCCAGCGGCTTCCTGCTCAAGGACGTCACCCCCGAACGCCTGGTCGCCGCCCTGCGCCTGGTGCAGTCCGGCGACGCTCTCCTCGCGCCCGCGATCACCCGCCGGCTGATCGAGCGCTTCGCCCGGCGCGAAGAACCGCAGACCATCGCCCCGCACCGTGACCTGTCCAGCCTGACCCCGCGTGAACTCGAGGTGCTTCGCCTGCTCGCGACGGGCCTCAGCAACGCCGAGCTCGCCTCCCGGCTCTTCCTGAGCCCGACCACGGTCAAGAGCCACGTCGGCCGCATCCTGTCGAAGCTGGACCTGCGCGACCGTGTCCAGGCCGTCGTCTTCGCCTACGAGACGGGCCTGATCGCCCCGGGCGGGGGCGCCCCGGACCAGTCCGGGTAGGAGGCATTCAGCGGGCCCCAGGACGGTGGGGCAGAACCCGGTGGATCGTCCCGGACGGAGAGGCACCGGGGCAGCGGAGCGCCGGCAACGGCGCGCCGTGGTGATCTGTCTCGACTGGTACGGGCCCTCCGCGCCCCCGAGCTGACCCGGCCCGCGCCGCGTGTCGCCCCCGGCCCTTGCCGTGGGCGGGCCTCAGGTCCCCGTGAGCGAGCTGGGGACGACGCCGCACAGGAACAGGAAGGGGTGCTCTACCGGGCCCCTGCGCCCCGCGCTGGTGCCGGCTCACGGCCGGGAGAAGGCCGAATGCCTCCCACCGGCTGCCTGACCGAGCGCCGCCTCGGTGCCCGGGCCGGGCTGCCGCCGGGCCACCCGTACCCGCCGCGGTGCCCGGAAGGACAGCAGCCCCAGCATGTCGGGGTCGTCGTCCAGGAGGCCGACGCCGGGCAGGGCCGTGGCCGCCGCACGGAGAGCGGTCGCCGCCTCCGTACGGGCCAGGAGCGCTCCTGGGCAGCGGTGCCGTCCGGCACCGAAGGACAGATGGCGGCGTACGTTCTCCCGGTGCGGACACAACCGCTCCGGCTCGGCGAACACGGACGGATCGGACCCCGTACCCATCAACAGCAGGAGCAGCTCGGCTCCGGCGGGAATCCGGACGCCCGACAGCTCGGTGTCCCGTGCCGCCACCCGGCGCCACGTGGTCACCGGTGGCTCGCGGCGCAGCACCTCGTCCACCCAGTTCCGCGCGAACACGTCGTCGGTCGCCCGGGCCCATGTCGACGGGTCGGCGCAGCCGGTGCGGAGCACGGTGGCGATCAGCTGCCCGGTGGTGGACTGCCCGGCGATGAAGACGAAGAAGCAGGCCGCCACCGCCGTCGGTATGTCGAGCGGTGTGCCGTCCGGCAGCCGGTGCCCTCGCAGCGCGCCGATCAGGCCGTGCTGCCCCGCGCCGTCGGTGACCTGCGCGGTGAGCCACTGGTGGAACTCGCCGACCAGCCCCGCCAGCGCGATCTGGCGTTCGGTGGCCGGTCTGCCGTAGAAGAGTTCCAGCGCGGCGTCGCTCCACTCCACCAAGGTGTCCGGCGCGACCCCTTCGATGCCCAGCATCCGCATCATCACCCGGCACGGGAGCAGCCTGGCGTAGTCGGCGGCGAGGTCGTAACGGCCCCGGGCGTCCAGCTCGCGCTCGGCACCGGTCAGCAGCTCACGAGCGGTCTCCTCGATGAGCGGGACCGCGGCGGACACCCGTGCGGCGCTGAAGAAGCGCGTGACGAGACGGCGCAGACCGGTGTGGGACGGGCCGCCGTTGTTGGCGAGGGCGGGAGGCAGGCTGAAGCCGGCCCGGGCGAGGACCCGCAGGGCGGGGATCGGGAGCCGTGTGACGGCGTGCTGGGCGTTGTCCGGCCGGAAACCGGCGGGGTCCAAAAGGATCCGCTCGACGTCTTCGTACCGACTGATCAGCCACAGGCCGGTCGCGGCGTCGTGGTGCACCGGTGCGGACTCCTGCAGCCCGGCGAACACCGGGAAGGGATCCGCCACGAAACCTTCGCCGAAGAGGTCGAGGTCACCGAGGACATCGCCGTCGATCACCGGGCTGGTCCCGCCTGCCATGAATTCCTCCGCCGAGGGCGGCGACGCGCGGCCGCACCGCACCCGGGCCGTTCTCGAGGGACGGTTACGCGCGGTGTTCACCCACAGCGCGCCTTGCGACGTCAGTATGCACGGTCCCCCTCAGGTGCCCCGCGGTGCGTCCGCATCATGACCTGCTGCCCGTCCGTCGGGAGTGGGGCGCAGGGCCGGCCGTTGTGATCGGATCCAGGCGACTCCCGTGAACTTCGTTCCCGGTCGCGCCGTTCAGCTCACCCGGCGCGGGCGTCCGGACACGGCCCGTCCCACCACGGTGAACCCGTGCCGGACGACCACGCATTGGCCTCAAAGGTGTGGGGAGTCGGCCCACCGCCGACCACGGACAGGATCGGCCGGCATCAGTCCGGCGCTCCGCGGTGCGGGAAGGACGCATCACGACGACGGGGCACTCGGCGTGCGTCGCCACCTGCCAGCTCACCGAGCCGAGCGGCAGCCGCGGAACCCCTCCGCCGCCCCGGTGGCCGAGCACGATCAGCTCCGCGTCCGCCGAACGTTCGATCAGGACGGCCGCCGCGTGTCCCATGGGCAGCTCACCTGCAACGGAGAGGGAAGGGGACTCCTCGCGCGCCAGCCGCTCGTAGTGATCCACCAGCCGGGCCCCCGCCTCAGCGGCTGAGCCGCTTTCGTCATGGTCCGAGGAGGAGCCTCCCGGCAGCGGCAGCTCAATGGCGTGAACGATATGAAGCGGGCGCCTCCGGAGGACGGCCTCGCGGGCCGCGAAGCGTACGAGATCATCTGGGCCGGGCCCACGGTCGACACCGACGATCACGGGTCGCTCCTGTGGCGTCGCGGCACCGGTCATGACTTCTCCCGGTACACAGGGGGCGGTAGGGCATCGACGGGTACCCGGATCAGGCTCATCGAGGCTTCCCCGCCCGACCTGCGTGGTCGAGCAAGCACATCCCGGAAGGGCCTCGTGTAATGAACCCCTACGAGTGTGAGCACCCGACCGCCGCCGTAGCGATCTGTCAACAGCGCGGCGTAGCGGTCTGCCGCGAGCACGTGCGCATGAGCACGGAGGAAACTCAGACCCTGTAGGCACCGGAGCGACTCTCACAGCGTCGACCCGGCGCGTCACGTGCCCGGCGTGTGATCGAGCCGAGCACAGTAAGCAGCCGCAAGTCTCGCCGACTGAGGGCGGCGATCAGTCGGCGCGCTCGAGGGGTTCAGCGGGCCATCCGAGGAGCCTGGCGCCCAGCGCTGCGGTCTGGAGCGTGTACCGCTGGTCAGCGTCGGTCGGATCGTAGCCGGTCAGTTGCCGGATACGGCCGAGGCGATAGGTGACCGTACGGACGCTGATGCCGAGTCGGCGTGCTGTCGCGGTGCTCACGCACCCGGTGGCGCAGTAGGCCCTCAGGGTGCCGAGGAGAGGGGTTGGTCCGCCGCGGGCCTGCTCCAGAGGGCCGAGCACGGTCGCCACGAGGTCGGTGATGGCCGCGCGGTCCCGGCCGAGGACCTGAAAGACCAGCAGGTCAGCCGCATCGACCAGGGGGGCACCGAGCTCCAGCCGCTCGGCGAGGTCGAGAGTGCCGCGCGCTTCCTGGTAGGAGCGGACAATCCCGCTCGGTCCGGGGCGGGAGCGACTGACGGCCACTTGGTGCGCCTTGACGCCGGACATGCCTACATGCCGGGCGAAGGCTCGTGACACACCGGTTTCCGCCGTGGGTGACACACACACCAGCAGTCCCTCCTTACTGGTGATGAAGACATCCCGCACGCTGAAGGAGGCGGCCATGCCTTCCTCGACATGCCGCGTGGCCGCGTCCCCGGCACGGAAGGGGGCGGTGGCCCGGGCTGCTGCGACGGTGTAAGGCCCTACCAGGCGGAGGGAAAACCGATCGGCTCGCTCAGCCAGCTGTCCTAGATCGGTACGCCCGTCGAGGAGGTCGTCGACGAATTCGCGCCGCATGGCCTCCTCCCGGCGAATGGCTTCCTGATGCCCGGCCTCGTACCCACGAGCGAGTGCGACCGTCGCTTCCCGCACCATCTGCCACGCCAGGGGCATCTGCCGCCTGTCAGTCAGATGACGGCCGGAGGCCGCATCCAACGACTCCTGGCACGGCTCCCACGCCGCAGTCAGCCACGAGCTGATCAGGTCTTCCAGCGCCACGCCGCGTTCCCCGGCCGACGCTGCGAGCGCGCGAAGAGCGACCAGCTCACCGGGCTGGAGAGCACGGCCCTCAGCTGCTGCCGCCGCCACGAGGCATGTGCAGCGGTCCACGAAGTCGGCGGCCTGTCTCACTCCGCCGCCGGTGCCCTTGGCCATGGCCGCTCTCTCCGTCCCGCAGGGTGTGTCCAGTTTGCCGGGGTTCAGCAATAAACGGCTGCCCAGACGGCCGTCCGTGATGCAGTCGGCGGTGCGTCGGCGCCCAGCGCAGGGGTAAGCAGAAGACCCGAAAGGAAACACCTCCGACTTCGGGTGCGAGGAGGTGGCCGTGTCGTCCCGGACCCATGCCGCCGCCGAACCGCTGCTTCACCGGGGCGCCCAGGCGCTCCCGGTAGCCCTCGCCTGCTCGCAGTTCCCACTGGCTCGATGGCCCAGGGGCTCACGGTGCTGGCCATGCGCATCGACGGCACGACCACGCCCGTGATCGCCGAGCAGGTGGAGGACGGGGTGCGAACGGCGGAACGGAAGGATCACATGGCTGTGCTGATCGAGCTGGACACCCCGGGCGGTTTCCTGCAGTCGACCCGGGACATCCTCCAGGTCTTCCTGGACTTTTCCGGGCCCGTCATCGTGCATGTGGCCCCTTCCGGGGCGCGCGCGGCGTCGGTCGGCGCGTACATCACGCCGGCGGGCCAGATCGCCGCCACGACGCCCGGCACCCATATCGGTGCCGGCACGCCCTTCACGGGAGAGGGCGAAAAGGCGAGCGCGAAGCTGATCAACGATGCGGCCGCGTTCGCCGTGTCGATAGCCGAGCAGCGCGGACGTAGCAAACCCTTCGCCGAGGCCATGGTCCGCGACGGTACCGCGCTGTCGGCGCAGGAGGCCGCGGAGGCCGAGGCCGTCGACCTGCTGGCAGTGTTCAGGGAAGCCTTCTTGCCGCGGTCGACGGCCGCCACGTCGGGGGAGCGGGCGGCAACGAAGTGGCGCTGCAGACCGCCGGGGCGCACATCGTCGAGCACGAACTGGGGTTCTTCGGTGAACCGCGTCAGATGCTCGCCGGTCCCGAGCTGGCGTATCTGTTCCTCTCGACCGGCACGCTCGCCGTGATCTACGAGCTGTCCACTCCGGACATGGGATTCGCCGGAGTGACCGGGGTGATCCTGCTCGTCCTCGGATTCGTCGCCCTGAGCGTGCTGCCGTGCCATGCGGCCGGTCTTCTTCTCCCCGGTCTCCCTGCGGCGCTGTTCGTCGGGGAGGTCCTCACGCCCGGTGTCGGGATCTTCGCCGCCGACGGTACAGCGTCCCTGCTGATGGCGGGCAACCTGCTCTTCCGGGGCGAGGTGAGCGTCTCACCGTGCTCTGGCCGACAGCGCTGGTCGTGGGCGCCGGCTCGGTACTCGCCGGGCGGCTGGCATGGCGCACCGTCTCCGCGAATCTCGACACTGATCTTCCCGCTCCCATGGAGATCCTGCGCCTGGTCGACATGCTCTGCTCCCCGGACGGCACACAACCCGTGCCGGTCAAGAAGGTGTGAACGCAGTCGAGCCCACCTGAAGGAATGATTGAAATGGCATCCGAATTGGACGAGGACCGCCTCCTTGCGGAAATCGAGCAACACCTGGCCCGGGAAGATCCCGACCTCGCGGCACGCATCAGCGCCTTGGACGAACAGTCCCCGACACCACGACACCGCCGGCCTCGGACGAAAACGAGCGTCAATGGGCCATGCGGACCTCCCTCATCCTGGCGGCCATCGCGGTCATAGGTCTCCTCCTCACCGCGATACTCGACGCGCCACCGGCTGCTGAAGAACAGCAGCGCCCGCCCACAGGCCAGGCAGTCGCCCAACTGCTGTACCCCTACGGCGGCAGCGACTGACAGGCCCCCGGTACGAGGATGACGTCGCATTGCGCCCCGGCGGTACCTCGACGCCCCGGGTAAATACCGCTCTTCAGGACCAGGAGGTAGCGACTATGGGTCCACCTCAGCACGAGCGGTCGGTCTTCCTGGGCCTGCTCCCATGGGCGGAACGCACAGCTGTCGCGCGGGCACTCCGCGCGGAGACAGTCGGCGGACTGGCGCTCCTGGTAGCGGCCGTGGTGGCGCTCGTCTGGGCCAACACCCCTTGGAGCGCGGCCTATGAGGCTGTACGCGACTTCCATTTCGGCATACCGGCCCTCGGGCTCGACCTGTCCGTGGAGCACTGGGCCTCCGAGGGGCTGCTGACCCTCTTCTTCCTCGTGGCGGGCATTGAACTCAAACGAGAACTGACCCTCGGAGAACTACGCACGCCGGCCAAAGCCGCACTTCCCGTGGTCGCCGCCGTATGCGGCATGGCGGTACCCGCCGGGGTGTACCTGGCGGTCTCCCTCCCCCGCGGCGGCGCGGCGGATGGCTGGGCGGTGCCCATGGCCACGGACATCGCCTTCGCCCTTGCAGTCCTCGCCATACTGAGCACGCACCTGCCATCCGCCCTGCGCGCCTTTCTCCTCACCCTCGCCGTCGTCGACGACCTGGGCGCCATCTTTGTCATCGCCCTGTTCTTCACCTCCAGCCTCAATCTGCTTGCCCTGGCCGGCGCCATCGCGGGACTCACGATCTTCTACCGCATGCAACGCAAACGTCTGCGCGGCTGGTGGTGGTACGTACCACTCGGCCTGACTATCTGGGCCCTCACCTACAACAGCGGCGTCCACGCCACCGCTGCCGGCGTCGCCATGGGGCTCCTCCTGCGGACCAGACGAGACCCGGACGAGCACGTCTCATGCGGCGAACGTACCGAACATCACCTGCGCCCGATCTCCGCAGGAATCGCCGTACCCCTGTTCGCCCTCTTCGCCGCAGGCGTGAGCATCTCGCCCAGCGCACTCGGCACCGTCTTCCGCGAGCCCGAACCACTGGGCGTGGTTCTGGGACTCGTGGTCGGTAAAACCATAGGCATCTTCATCGGCACGTACCTTGCCGCACGCTTCACCAGAGCCCAGCTCAACCCCGACCTGGCCTGGGCAGACGTGCTCGCACTCGCCGCCGTATCAGGCGTCGGCTTCACCGTCGCCCTCCTCATCGGCGAACTGGCCTTCACCAACCCGGTCGACGCCGAGCACATCAAAGCCGCCGTTGTCACCGGCTCGCTGATAGCCGCGGCCCTCGCCGCGATGCTCATCAAACGCCGCAACACCATCTACCGGCGCATCTACGAAGAGGAAAACCGGGATGATGACGAGGATTCCGTACCCGACATCTACCAACAGACCCCGCGGAGCTCTCGGCACAGGTTTCCATAGGCACCGCAAGCCGATGCCATGGCCTTGGTAAGTGCTGCAGGTCCGGGCAAATCCGCAGATTGGTCCGCCCGGACCCGAACATGGATGATTCCGCCACCCGACACCTGTGCCGCCGACGGCAACCGGCGCCCCCGGGAGAGGCCCCGTCACGCGCCCCGACTCCGGATTCTGTACAGAGCGCCCACTGCAACCGAGCGGGAGAGCATCCGGGAGCCACGCCAAAGAGACTCGACGTTGCGGCCATCAAGGGCAAGCACGGCGGTCGGCTCAGTCATCACCGGTGACATGCTCCCCATCGTGCTGCGGCGCCGCACGGCCAGCACGACCGCCTAGCAGGTCCATCAAATCTGAGCATCCCCGCGGCAAACGCAGGCAGAACCCGAGCCTGTCGAGCATCCACCAGGCGCTCGCCCAACACGAGAAGCGGCGGATCACCCGGGGCCGGTGAGCAGGCGCACGCCGGCATCGCCGCTCTCCAGAGGAGCCGGGAGCATTGCGGGCGGTTGGCGGGGCATGAGCGCATGATCTACGGCTCTACCTGCACCAAAGGCGCCGCAGCCCTTGGCGCTATACCCGGACAGGAGGTCCGTGGCCGGCCGCCCGGTGTGAGGACGACGACACCAAGCCCGCGCAGACGGCTCCGACACCGTCCTCGTCCCCGTCCCCTGCCGACCTCATGGCCTCGCAGTCCCAGCCGTCGGCTATCGACTCGGCCGCGTCAGTTGACCGGCCGCGGCCCCACGGATCCCGAGCAGCGATTCGTCCTCCAGATCGTCGCACTCGGGCGCCCGTCCCCCCTCGGCTGGCACTCCAGTCCCCCCGGCCCGCCTGCCGCCCCCTCCACCTCGACCACCGGGAAAAGTCACCGATGCCGAATCTCCGCCGCAGCAAAGAGTACGACGGCCAGCGGCAACCCCCACCAGGCGAACGCCGTCCCCTTGGCAGCCCGGTCGGCCCGGCTCTGAGACCGCAGGCCGGGGTAGAGGGAGAACACGGTCAAGGTATCCGCCATGCGGGTGCGTGGCTGAATCGACCGAGCCGACGGCTTGCCCATTGCGGCAGCAAACAGCCGGCCAGGATGTTCGAGGCAGGGCCCGGCGAACTCGAGCAGCCCGTCGCGGCGGAGTTCGACGTGACCCATCGCCGACCACGGCACACAGCGCACCGCCCAGAACCTGCTGACGTGCACTCCCTGCCGGTCCGCGGCGACGCGCCACATGCCCAGCCGGCAGCCCACCCAGGCGGCGACCACCGAGGTCCACGCCGCGAAGAACAACGAACCGGGCTGCGGACCCGCCTTCACGACGCACCTCCCCGAGCGTCGGACATGACGGCCGACCCGATCGCGGGTACGGTCGGCGCACGCTCTGCCTCACGGCGGTTGAAGCGCTCACAAAGCGTCGCCCCGAGGATGAGTCCATGTCCGGCGAAGAGGGCCGTGGGGACCAGCGCCATGCGCAGGAGCTCCGCAGCCTCAGGCTGTATCCCGGCCAGAGCGGTCGTGGGCGGAACCATCAGCCCGAGGTACAGAACGAACGCCGCAATCCCCTTCACCCTGAGCACGCCGAGCGTGGAATCCCGCCGTAGCCACCGTGGCGCCCGCCCGGCCAGCAGCACCCCGCCGAGAGGCAGCATCACAGCCGACCAGCCGACGATCCACAGCCACTGAAACATGAGCAGACCTCCTCCTTGCGGCACTGCGCTCAGCGCTGCCGGGCCACATTGGCGTCGTCGTCCTTGTCCGGGATCCCGGCGAGGTCATCGAAATCGAACAGTCTGGCGATGGGTACGTCAGTACTGCTGTGGGCGATGATCGAGAAGGCGATGCATACGGCGATCAGGGTGTACGCCTGCTCACCCTGTGGGATGCCGGCCTGGAGGACGAGGAGCCCGTAGACGACCGACGCGAAGCCCTTGGGTCCGAACCATGCGGCGACCAGCTTCTCGCGGCGGTCGAACCGCGTGCCGATGAACGAGAGCAGGAGCGATGCCGGGCGGATGAGCACGATCGCCAGGAACACCGCGACGTACCCGCCGATCGAGAGGTCCCCGAAGAGCTGCGGCGTCAACAGCGCGCCGAAGACGAGCAGGGCAGCGAACTTGGCCAGCTCCGCCAGTGCCTCACCGAGCGGCTCGAACGCCGTCTTGGCCTCTGGTGATACGGCGACGATGACAGCGCCGGCCGAAAAGGCCGCCAGGTAGGGGTTGGCGTGGGTGAGGTGGCACGCGGCGTACAGGATGATGCCGGTGGCCAGCGGCAGCAGCGGTTGCAGCTTCGGCTCGGCGCCCAGCAGCCGGAAGCGTACGAGTCCGTTGACGAGCAGTGGCAGCAGCACGCCGAAGGCCAAGCCGAGCCCCAGCTCAAGGCCGATTGTGCCCAGGGACGCGTCGGCGTGGCCACTGGTGGGGCCGGCGGCGGCGATGAGGATCAGTACGACTGGGAGGGCGAGCCCGTCGTTGATGCCGCTCTCCACGTTCAGCAACTGCCGTAGCTTCGCCGGTACTTCCTTGCGGCTGACGATGGCGGAGGCGAACACCGGGTCGGTCGGCGCGAGGACGGCGCCGACCAGGAAGGATGTCGTCCAGTCCAGGCCGACGAGGTAGTGGGTGACCAGGGCCATGCCGATGAAAGCAAGCGGCATACCGAGGCCCAGGGCCCGGGCCGGGTTCTTCCAGTTGGCACGCAGCTTGGGGAACGACACGTGCATGCCGTCGGTGAACAGCACGGCGAACAGCGCCAAGTCGGCGGTGACGGCGACGATCTCGCTGTCCGGCGTGATGTGGATCAGCCCAAAGGAAGCCGTCGCTGACGAGCGCGCCACCGACGAGGAAGAGGAAGGACGTGGACAGCACTGTCCGGGCCGCGAGGCCGGCAGGGCGACGACGCACGGCGGTTCACCGACGCGCTGGCCGAACGGTTACCGGGCATCGACGTGGACCCGTCCGTGCTGGTCGACGAGACGCACGTGCCCACGGCCGGCCCCGAGAACGGCCTGAACTCTCACACAGGGGTCGACACCACCGCGGTCAGCTGCGCAACCCCCAGAACCAGGCAGTCCAGAGCGCTGGGGGCAGACCACGGTCCTTCGTTTCGCGAACGACAGCGCAGTGATCATGAAGGCGAAGGCGCCCGTCCTGTCGCCGCGATCCCACAGATCACCGCTCATGCTGCTGCGCCCGACATGATCTCGACCACACGAACGCCCCCGGCCCTCGGTGGCGTCGCTCAATCGCCGGACCTCTGTCCTGGGTCCGGCACCTGGGGCGCCCCCGCCGCCTTGGCTTCGGCCTTCGCGTCACTCACTACGGCGGCGGCCCTCTTCGCGACCTCATCAGCAGCCGCGGCAGCGTCGAGCGAAAGCGACGATCCTGCGTCGAGTTCCGGCGCCCCGCCTTCGTCCGCCGTGCCGTCGGCACCGGTAGTGGTCGCTTCCTGCTCCGGTTGCGCGGATCCGGGAGGACCCATCGTCGACCGATCACCGAAGGCACTGGTGACAGCGCGAACTGCCTCGGTCAGCTCCCCCGGGATCACCCAGAACGTGTTGTTGTCGCTCTTCGCCAGATGCGGGAGCGTCTCAAGGTACTTGTAGGCCAAGATCTTTGGGTCGGCATTATTGCGATGGACGGCCTGGAAGACGCGCTCCACCGCCTTCGCCTCTCCGTCCGACCGCAAGATCATGGCCTGCTGCGTGCCCTGCGCTTCCAGGATGTCCTTCTGCTTCGTCCCCTCTGCGGTAAGGATCTTGGCCTGCCGCTCGCCTTCGGCGTGCAGGATGGCCGCGCGCTTGTCGCGTTCGGCCCGCATCTGTTTCTCCATCGCCTCCTTGATGGTGGCCGGTGGATCGATGGCCTTGATCTCGACTCGGTTGACCCGGATCCCCCATTTGCCGGTGGCATCGTCAAGGACGGCGCGGAGTCGGGCGTTGATCTCCTCCCGCGAGGTGAGCGTCTCCTCCAGGTCCATGGAGCCGATGACGTTCCGCAGCGTGGTCACGGTGAGCTGATCGATCGCCTGCAGATAGTCAGCGACCTCGTAGGCCGCCGCCCGCGGGTCAGTGATCTGGTAGTAGAGCACCGTGTCGATGTTCACCACGAGGTTGTCCTCGGTGATCACCGGCTTGGGGTCGGACGAATACACCTGCTCACGCACATCGAGTTTGGTGTTGACACGGTCCGCCACCGGCACGACGAAGTTCAAGCCGGGTTGCAACGTCCGGCGGTACCGGCCGAACCGCTCGATGTTGTAGCGGCGCGCCTGCGGGACTATCCGCACCGTGGCAGCCACGAGGAAGACGACAACAATCGCCGCCACGAGAATCAGGATGACCACCGGATCCACAGTTCCTCCGCTGGGGTGTTTTCAGCCGTTCACGGAAGCAGTTCGCGGGGGTAGACGACAGCGGTGGCGCCTTCGATCTCCATGACGTCCACCAGCGCCCCCACAGGGATCACCAGACTTTCGTCGAGAGCGCGAGCCGACCACGCCTCGCCAGAGATCTTGATCAGCCCATGAGTCGCGGTGACCTCCTGCATGACCTCGGCCCGCTTGCCGACCAACGCATCGCTCCCCTCGCGGATGAGGGGTGCGCTCGCCATTTGCCGCAGCGCGAAAGGACGGACCACGACGAGACCCGCTGCCGCTGCCGCTGCGAACGCCACAAGCTGGCCAAGGAGACCGATGCCTATACCGGCGACCACGGCAGCGACCAGGGCAGCGCCCGCCAGCAACCCGAAAACCAGCGTCAGGGTGAGAAACTCCGCGACACCGAGCGCTGCGGCGGCGAGCAGCCATGCGAACCACGGCATCGAATCAGCCTCCCTTAGGGGACCTATTCACCACATACCCATTGAAATCAGGACACAACCGACCCGTCCCAGCCGGTCTGAAGTCAGGACGTCCGGATGGGGCAGGAGGTCCACCCGCGTTGGCGGTGCCGGTGCGGCAGTCACGCCTGCCCAGGCTCACCCTCCGTAGGGGTGCACATGCTCATCACTCCTCCGCCGAAGGCCGGCCACCGTGACGCGGCGCATGACCGGGGAGTGCGAGAAGGCGCCTCACGGACTCGCGTGCAGCTCCGAACCGGAGCAGTGTTCGTCCTGACTTGGCTCTTCACAAACGCAGCTACGTACTCGCGTAGCAGCACGCACAGCTCGTGCCGCTCCGCCTCAGCCGGAGCTCCTCCTCCTCATCCTGCTCGCGCTTTGCGCGCGGGCGGCTACAACCGGTGGTCCACCAGCCCGCTGCGCACGAACGCGTGTGACGACGTGCTCCCCGCCGACCAGGCACGTTCCCTCCTCGGAGAGGCCATGGCGTCGTGGAGGCCGGGACGGCAGCGATGGAGCGATACGTTCCCGCAGGTCTTCAAGCACACAAGATCACAGGCGGCCGGACTACCAGGAGACCGTCGAGTGTGCAGCGGATGACTGCGATGACTCCGTTGGCATGGTTGCTCCCCGACCATCGCCACTTCAGCGCGTCGAGGGCGACTCGAATGAGCCGGCCGACGTCGAGATTGTGGGTGATGACAAGCTCTTGGCGCGGTACGTCGCTGACAACAGGCCAGGGCTTCTCGCACGGCGCATCCAGCGGACCGCAGATCTGCTGGGACAACCGCTCTGCCGCTGACCCGGGCCGCAGAGGCCACGGGCGCGTGTGTCAGCGGCGGCGGAACGCGGTCCGGTAGGCCGACGGCGTCGTACCCACCTGCCGGGCGAAGTGGTGCCGGAGCGTCTCGACCGATCCGAGTCCGGTCGCCTCGGCCACTCTCCCCAGGGGAAGGTCCGTCGCCTCCAGCAACTCGCGGGCGCGTTGCACCCGCTGGGCCAGCAGCCAGCGCAGAGGCGTCGTGCCCGTCTGGGCGCGGAAGTGCCGTGCCAGGCTGCGCCGGCTCATCATCGCGTGCGTGGCGATGTCGGCGAGGGGGAGCGGCTCGGCGAGCTTGCCGCGCATCCAGCGCAGGGTCTCGCCGTGGTCACCCGAGTCGATGCCGGGTGTCGGGTACTCGATGAACTGGGCCTGGCCGCCGCTGCGTTGCGGGGGCGTGACGAGGACACCTGCGGCGGCCGCCTCCACGGCCGCTCCGTGGTCGCGGCGCATCAGGTGGAGGCACAGGTCCAGGCCCGCGGCGATGCCCGCCGATGTGAGCACTTGTCCCTCGTCGATGTAGAGGACGGAGGGGCCGACGTCCGTCCCCGGGAACCGCTCGGCGAGCGCGTCGGCGAAGCGCCAGTGCGTCGTCGCCCGTCGTCCTTCGAGCAGGCCGGCGTGCGCGAGAGCGAAGGCTCCTGTGCAGATGGACGCGATCCGGGCTCCTCGAGCCGCTGCCGTACGCAGGATCCGAACCCCCCGCTCGTCCGGCGACCGGTGGGCGGGGATGCCGGGCACGACCACGGTGTCCGCGTCCAACGCGTCGTCCCAGGACCACGAGGAGGTGAGCCGGAACGGTTCCGTCGGCCCGGCGGTCGCCGTCATCTCCCGGTCGACGCAGACCCACCTCGTACAGCGGTGTCCCGTCCGTACCCACGGCGAGCGCGAACACCTGGCACGGTATGTCCAGATCCAGGGCCGAGACGCCTTCAAGCGCCAGAACCGCGACGGTGCGCATGTCTCCGGAGCCTACGTCAGGTGGTCGGCCCGCGGATCGTGCCCCGGTCTTCGTTGGCCTGCGCGTGAGAGCCACCCGACGTGGGCCGCTCACCTACGCGTCCCGAGTGCGGCTGTGTCGCGACCGGCCCCCGGCCCCTGACCACGATGCGGCGACGACACAACGGCTAGACCGACCTCGCCAACCACTTCCACCGGTAGGAGCAGATCTCCCGCGTGCGGGACCTCACTGCACGCCGACAGTCAATGCGGAGGGGCTGCAGGGCGGGCATGGAGCTGCGGGAGCCCGAACTACGCCGTGCGCGCTTTCACCGTCCGGGTTGCTCGGGGCATCCGGACGCCGGGACGCCTGGGCCTCCTGGCGTCACACTCACGTTCCTTCAGGGAGGAATCGCTTGTCCCCTCTGAAGAGACGACAGACGCTTCTCACCGGTGCCGCCACGGCGGTCGGCGCGGGCCTGGCAGGAGTCACGCTGCCCACGAAGGCTGTGGCCTCACCCGCCGCGGCAACCGGCGAGCCGGCGCGGGTGCACCCGGTTCAAGTGTGGCGGACGCCGTACGTGTCCGGGGCTGGACGGCATCGGGCAGTCCTGCCGTCGCCTCCCGGACGACCAGGGCATCGTCCTCCCCGGTGGCTGATCAGCGCCTTGCCCTGTTCCACCTTGCGGAACAGCCGGCTGATCACGAACAGCATGGCGATGGCGATGAGCAGGACAACGGCCACGAGCACGCCGATGCCCCAAGAGATGGCGTCCATGAGGAATCCCCGGATCGAAGGGTGTGAGCTGAAGCAGTAGAGGGCGGCGGTCAGCCGCGGGGGTCCAGCGCCTTGTCGAAGGGCGCGACCCAGAAGAACGCGCCGGCGTCGTCGTACGCGTACAGCAGCCCCGTGCTGCCGAGCGCCAGCGGACTGCCATCGTTCCGGCGGACCTGCACGACGGCGGTGGAGCCGTCCCGCGCCGCGACCTCCGCCTGGCCGAAGTCCGCGTCCACCCGCCCGGTGCGGATGGTGCAGGTGGAGCCGACGAAGTCGTGCAGGGACGGCCCGGGTTCATCGGGGAAGAGCTTGGCCAGCAGGCGGACGAGCGCACGGGTCAGACACCAGGAACTGATCACGGAGGCGATCAGCAGGACGGTGTCGAGCAGGTGGACCAGTGCGTCGGACCAGCCCGTACGGGCCAGCAGCACCGACCCGGAGACGCTGAAGAACCAGCACAGGATCACCAGCGACGAGGCCGACACCGAGACGGGCACCCCGCCGAGGCTCAGGGCGTTGGTGTCCACGTCCGCGTCGAAGCTGTCGTGGTTGGCGACGCCGAGCAGCACCAGCAGCCAGAAACCCATGACGACCACGAGAGCGGCGGTGAAGAGCACGGCGGGGAAGGTGGCGACGGCATGCAGAAATTCGGCCATGACTTCTCCCCCCTCGATCCGGTGCTGTGACGTGCTGCCTTCCTGGCTCCGGCATCGATTCCCGACCGCCCGACCCCGGCGGGCTTATCTTGGCAGCGTGGCGCAGGTGTTCGCATTGCCGTTCACCGGCAACCTTCACGCTTCCATGATGCCGGTGGCCGTCCCACCCCCGACGCATGGCACTCTTGACGTTTACGCGTCAGGAAGGCGTCATCGGCGCGTGCGTCAGGAACGGGGAGTGGTCATGGCGGAGCGGGGCACCACCGAGAAGTATGTGGAGGGGTACGCCCGGATCCTTACCGATGCCTGTGCCACGGGTAGGCGGTTGAGCCGCGACGAGCTGGAAGCGCTACGCGCCCAGGGTGAGCGGGCGGCGGAGGCCGGCGTCGGACTCCGTTTGCTGGTGCGGGCCCACCTGTCTGCCGCTCAGGACGTGAGGACACAGCTGCGTGGGACTGCCGCTGACCATCTGCTCGCGGCGGTGGAGCAAGCCGTGGACGCCTTCGCCGAAGGCCACGAGCGGGCACAGCAGCTCGCGATCCGCCAGCAGGAGGCCGCCCGGCGGGAGTTCATCGACGACCTGTTGCACGGCCGCAGCGATGTCGGCCGTCTCGCCGAACGGGCTGAGCGTTTCGGGCTGTTGCTGTCCCACGCCCATGCGGTCGCCGTGGCGCAGGGCCCGGAGCCGTACGACGACGGCTATTCAGTCACGCGTGGCATCGAGTCGTCTCTCGCGGCCCGCTTCGGCGACCGCCGGATCCTGCTGACCACGAAGAACGGGAAGCTCATCTGCATCGCGCCGGGCGACCAGGCCGACCTCCTGGCCTTCTTCGCCAAGCAGGCGTACGCCGCGACCGACGGCGGCCGAGTGGCCATCGGCCGAGCCCACCCGGGCGTCGGCGGAGTCGTCCACTCCTACGAGGAGGCGCTCAACGCCCTGGACCTGGCCGAGCGGATGAACCTCGACGAGCCCGTGCTGCACGCCGCCGACCTGCTCGTCTATCCGGTCCTCACCCGCGACCGGCAGGCCATGGCCGACCTCGTACGCACGGTGCTCGGCCCGTTGCAGCAGGCGCGCGGTGGGGCACGCCCGCTCATCGACACCCTCACCGCGTATTTCGACACCGGCTGTGTGTCCGCCGAGGCCGCCCGGCGCCTCTCCCTGAGTGTGCGCGCCATGACGTACCGGCTGGAGCGCATACGCAAGCTGACCGGCGCCGACCCCGGCGACCCCGTCCACCGCTACACACTCCAGACCGCCGTCATCGGCGCCCGCCTGCTGGACTGGCCCGACCAAGAGCTCTGACCACCATCCGCTCACGCACCGAAGGCCGCGGCCCGGCGCTGGGCCCAGCAGCAACCGGTGCGGCTGATCGACGGTGCCGGTGCGGAAGCGAGCGGCGTCGGTCACGCCGCTGCCGGACCGACTCCCGCTCGGGTCCTCCTGCCGGCGACGCTTCCCGGTGCTTGGGCAGGCGCCGCGCCCGGTGGCTGGCGCGCCCCCTCCGATGACGCGCCACCCGGGCGAAACGGCAGCGGTCAGAACGCTCGTACAGCAGCCGCTACCGCGTCCGGCCGCTCGTCCATGAGCAGGTGACCCGCACTTTCCACGACCTGTACATCGACGCCGAGGCCGTGGCGCGTTGCCGGCCCCAGCGCCTCCGGAGGGAGGAACACGTCATGGCGGCCGGTCTTGACCATGCACGGTGCCGAGCGCCTGTCACTCAGCAACGTCGCAGGCAGCGGTGCGGGGACCAGGCTGCTGCGGCACGAGGCGGCGACCATGCTCATCCAGGTGGCGAGATTCTCGGGAACAGGGCTACTGGGAGCCACCATGTGGGCCAGCAACCGTCTCGCGCTCCGAACGGACGGGCGTACGAGCCAGGGGACCGTGGCCCTCATCACCGATGGGGAGACCCTGAGGCGAGTCAGCCCGGCAGGCGACACCAGGATGCGGCCGGTGATTCTCGACGACGAACAGGCCAGGGCGATTGCCCCACCGAGGGAGTGACCGACGACTACGGCGGGACCCGGCACGGCAGACTCCAGGGCCTCGCTCAGCCAGTTCCTGTACCAGGTCATGCGTCTGGCGCGGCCTCAACTCCCCGCTCAGCCCTGGCTGGCCCGGCAGATCCAGGACGACCGTGTGCCACTCGCCGGACAGTGCGGCGATCGTCGCGAGGGACACCGCCGCGTTCATGTTGGTGCCGGGCAACAACACGATGCTCGGCGAGATGCCGGTGGGAGCAGGGCCGGCTGTGACCACGCCGGTGATGCCCGCTGACGTCGTCAGCTCCTGGCGTGCATGCTCGACGGGCCAGGCGTCGAGCTGACCAACGCACCACCTGCGTACCAGATCCCGGGCCTCGACGCTCCTGTAGATCGACGCTGCTGTCGCGCTCCGCATCGGTAGTCCCTTTCGAGTCCACCCTTCAAGCCTTCCGCTTCGTCGGCAGGGGCGAGCCAGGGGCGGACGGCGGCACCGAGTACATGCTCCCCTCCGCCATCCGCCCACACCCCGGTCGGGTCAGTCGGATATGTCGATCTTCCCGTCGGACTTCGCGTGCTGCTCGGCTGCAGGCGCCGCCCCGCCGGTGCGCGTGGTGATGCCCTTGAGGAGTTCGGCCAGGTCTACGCCCGTGGCGGAGCCGAGCAGCTCCATCCCCTGGGCGACGTTGTCGGTGACCGTGCGCGTCAGCTTGCTCGCGCCGTCGGTGGAGATGACCGTCATCCTGTCGATCGCAGCCAGTGGTTCGGCTGCCTTGCCGACGACCTGCGGCAGGACCTCGACCAGCATCTGGAGCACCGCCGCGTCACCGTACTGGGCGAAGGCGTCGGCCTTCTTGCGCATGGCCTCGGCCTCCGCCGACCCCTTGGCGGCGATCGCGGCGGCCTGTGCCTCGCCCTCGATGCGTACGGCGTCGGCGAGCGCGGCCCGGTGGGCCTTCTCGCCCTCACCGGTCAGCCGAGCACGCTGCGCTTCCGCCTCGGCCTCCTTGACCTGAGCGATACGACGCGCCTCGGCCTCCTGCTCGGCCTGGTAGCGGGCCGCGTCGGCCGGCTTGCGGACCCGGGTGTCGAGCTCGCGGTCGGTCAGCGCGGCCTGCCGCTCGGCGACCTTCTCCTGCTGGCTCAGGATCTCCTGCTGCCGGTCCGCCTCGGCGAGCGGGCCGGCGGCAGCGGCCTTCGCAGCGGCTTCATCGGTCTCGGCCTTGATCTCGGCCTGCTTGAGCGCGAACGTCCGCTGGGCGATCGCGATCTCCTCCTCGGCCTTCAGCCGGGCCTGCTCCGACGCCCGCCGGGCCACCGCCTCCGCGATGTCCGCCTCCTGCTTCGCGCGGGCCGCTTCAGGGCGGCCGAGGTCCTCCAGGTAGGAGCCCTCGGTCGTGATGTCCTGGATCTGGAAGGCGTCCAGGACCAGGCCCTGGCCGGAGAGGCTGGCCTCGGCCTCCTCGGCGACCTGCCCGGCGAACGCGGCCCGGTCCCGGATGATGTCCTCGACGGACATCCGCCCGACGATGGACCGCAGGGCGCCGGACAGCACCTCCTGCGTGAAGCCGACGATGCCGTCCTGCTGCATCAGGAACCGCTGGGCGGCCGCCCGGATCGAGTCCTCACCACCACCGACCTTGACGATGGCGACACCTTCGAGGTTGGCCTTCACGCCGCGCAGAGTGACCGCGCCGCGGACGGCGACGGGTATGTGACGGGAGGAGAGGTCGAGGGTGAACTTCTGCTGGACGAACGGCACGACGAAGACCCCGCCGCCGACCACGACCTTCTGGCCGCTGTTGTCGGTGAAGACGCGTCCCGTCTCGGGGTCGGTGGACTTCTTCCCCCGGCGGCCCGTGATGATGAACGCCTCGCTCGGACCGGCGACCTTGTACCGCGTGATCACGACGAGGGCGAGCAGTACGAGGAGTACGACGACTCCCACCACTGCGACGACGACTGGACTCATGGCGTATCCCTCCTGCCTTCCCGAGGAGGGCAGATCGAGTGGGGTGGTCTATGGGAAGGGCGAACAGGCCCGTCAGCGCTCGACGAGACGTACGCGAACCGAACTGGGCGACATCGCTTCCTCGACCCAGACCTCGGCGCCCCGCTGAACGGGATCGTCCGACCTGGCGGCGAACTTCACCGGCTGACCGGCCACCCTGAGCAGCACCTCGCCGTAGCCGTCCACCGGGATGGCCGTGACCACGGACCCGGCGATGCCGATGAGGTCGTCACCACGCGGGGCGTCCGCGCTCTGATCGCTCATGAGGGCGCGGCTCAGCCTCCAGGTCAGCCATCCGGCGCCGATGCCGGTGAGCGCTCCGGCCGCCGTGGCCGGGCCCGCCCCCAGACCGGTGCTGCCGAGCACGATCGCGCCCGTGAAGCCGAGCATCGAGACGAACCCGGCGATGACCGGCAGCGACAGCCAGCCGTCGAAGAGCCCGTCCAAGGCCCCGCCGAAGAAACCCTCCAGCACCCCGTCCAGGACGAGCGAGGCAGCGAGCAGCACGATCCCCGCTATGCCGAGACCGAGAAACAAGCCCATGCGCGCACCTCCCTACCGCGGGTGATCCCCGAGGTGACCGGATGGTCCCACCCGCACACGCCCGCGTTCATTGCCATCCACCGGCAGTCTTTACGCCTCCTTGATGCCGACCTCGTGCGCCGTGGCCGCTTGTCGCTGTGCGGTCGGGCTCAGCGTTCACCGTCACTCACCGCTCGGGTTTCCGGCTCGTGGTGCCTGCCCAGCAGTTCGGCCAGGCCCTGGCGGGTGGCGGCAAGTACAACGCGGTCGTCGGGCTTGAGGACGTACCCGGGGTGGACGTTCCAGACGAGGCCGGTGGCGTGGTGTCCGCCATCCGCCGGGTGCGGGCTCGCCAGGTCGGGGCGCCGGTCGGCAGGTGCGGTGGTGTCGAGGGCGAGGACGCGCCAGGCACCGGGCCGGAACGCCTCCTCGATCGTGTGGCCCTCCAATTGCGGGTGACCGGCGACCACGAGCGCGGCGAAGACGAGCACCCTGCGCTCGACCGGTATGGCACCGAGAATCTGGCGGCCCATCATCGCTCCGGCAAAGGCGGGTGCCGCGAGGTGGGACACGCTGCGACTGCGGGTGACCGCGTCCGGGTGCGCGGCGCGCAGGGTGCGGTAGACGGCGGTGGCGAAGTCGTCGTCGTACAGCCGCAGGGACACGCGCAGGTCCGGCATGACCGTACGGGCGTAGAGCGCGGCCTCCAGGTTCGTGGTGTCGGAGCTGGTCAGGGCGAGCAGGGCGTGCGCCCGGTGGATCTTGGCCGCCTCCAGTACCCCTTCCTGTGTGACGTCGCCGATCACGATCGGCACACGGAGCCGGCGAGCCAGCGCGACGCCCCGGGCTTCGGGGTCCTCCTCGACGCAGACGACCGGGATGTCGAGGTCACGGAGCTGGGCCAGGACGCGGGTGCCGACCTTACCGAGGCCCAGCAGAACGAGGTGTCCGGACAGGCCGCGGGGCGGTCGGCGCAGAGCGGAGGCGCTGCGGAAGGCGCCCAGCGCCTCCAGTGCACCGGCAACGAGGAGGGGCAGCAGGGCGAGCCCCACGAGACCCGCCAGGAGTTGGAGCACCTGGCGTGAGAGGGGTTCGTCGACCGCCGGGTCGTTGATGGAGAACAGGTCCAGCAGTGTGACGTAGGCGGCATGGAGTGGGTGGTCCCCGGTCGTCAGCCAGGAGGCCACAGCCAGAGCGACCACCGCGAGGCCGAGGCCCGCGACGGCCCAGCGCAGGCGGCGGGAGAACAGCTCGGAGAAGCGGATGCCCCGGCGGGCCAGCCGTCTGGCCGGGACAGGGGGGCCTGTGTGGGTGACGGCTTCGAGGACGACGGTGCCCCGCCCGGTGGCGGAGGCCACCATGCACGGGTCGGGCAGCAGCTGCGGCCCGTCGGCACCGCTGCTGTCCGAGCCCTCTTCGCCCGCCGGGTCGGTCGTGGTGGCGGAGAGCAGGGCGAGAGTGCACAGACTTGGATCGGCGAGCTCACCGAGGCGGGGCGGGGGACGGCACCGTCTCCGGCGGCCCGATGCACTACCTGCCCAAGGGCCTGGCCGACCGCTTCGGCAAGAACGGCAAGACCTTCGGCAAGGTCCTCGCCGTCCTGGCCTCCTTCTTCGTGCTGTTCTTCGGCCTCTTCGGCGGCAACCTGTTCCAGGTCAACCAGTCCTACGCCCAGCTCGTCTCCGTCACCGGCGGCGAGGACGGCCTGATGGGCTCCTCCGCCGGCGCCCTGTTCTTCGGCATCCTGATCGCCGCGCTCGTCGGCATCGTGCTGCTCGGCGGCATCCGCTCGATCGCCAACGTGACCAGCAAGCTCGTCCCCGCCATGGCCGGCATCTACATCGCCGCCTGCCTGGTCGTCATCCTGGTCCACGTCAGCGCCGTCCCGGCCGCCGTCGCCACCATCATCGAGGGCGCCTTCAACCCCCAGGGCGTCGCCGGCGGTGTCCTCGGCGCGCTGATCATCGGCTTCAAGCGGGCCGCGTTCTCCAACGAGGCCGGTCTCGGCTCCGCCCCGATCGCCCACTCCGCGGTCAAGACCAAGCACCCCGCCAGCGAGGGCCTGGTCGCCCTGCTGGAGCCGTTCATCGACACCGTCGTCATCTGCACGATGACCGCGCTGACCATCGTCATCGCCAACCCGGCCAGCTATGTCGAGCTCCGTCAGGGCGGTGAGTCCATCGGTGGTGTCACCATCACCTCGGACGCCTTCGCCACCGTGCTGCCCTGGTTCCCGTACATCCTCACCCTCGCGGTGATGCTGTTCGCCATCTCCACGGTGCTGACCTGGGGCTACTACTGCATGAAGGCCTGGACGCACCTCTTCGGCCGCAGCCGGACCAGTGAGCTGATCTTCAAGGTCTTCTACACCCTCTTCGCGGTCGCGGGCTCCCTGCTGACGCTCCAGACGCTGATCGACATGGCCGACGCGGTGCTCTTCATGCTCGCCGTCATCAACATCATCGGCCTGTACATCCTCGCCCCGGTCGTCAAGCGCGAGCTGAACTCCTTCCTGGAGTACGTCCGCGCCCGCAATGCCGGTGAGATCACCGAGGACGACGAGGACCAGGAGTCGGTGAAGACCACCGTCTGACCCCCCGGCGGCCCGGCTCCTTGAGCGGGCCCGTACACACCTCGCGCCTTGGTGTGGACGGGCCCGCTCGTCATGCCCTGCGGGCGGTTTCAGCAGGTGAAATGCCATCTGGTGGGATCGCGTACAGGCAGTTAGGGTGTGAAGAACGCGTCAAGAACCGCCGGTTGGCGGCAGCACGAGACGCGCGGTGTGCCGGGAAGTCTGGTCGGCGTCCCAGGGGCTCGTATGCCCTCGATCCGACCCCCCGGAGGTTCACCAATGGCGGCTGACCCGCGCGAGCGCTCGCCCTTCCTCGGCCTGCTGCCCCTGCCGGAACGCAACGCCGTGGTGCAGGCACTGCGGACCGAGACGGTCGGCGGGCTGGTGCTGCTCTCGGCAGCCGTGGTCGCGCTCGTGTGGGCGAACACCCCGTGGAGCGGCGTCTACGAGCGGATACGCGACTTCCACTTCGGCATACCGGCGCTCGGGCTCGACCTCTCCGTGGAGCACTGGACCGCCGACGGATTGCTGGCCGTCTTCTTCCTGGTCGCCGGCATCGAGCTCAAGCGCGAACTGGTGGTCGGCGAGCTGCGCACACCCGCCACGGCGGCCCTGCCGGTCGTCGCCGCGCTCTGCGGCATGATCGTGCCCGCCGCCCTCTACTCCGCCACGGTCATGGCCGGTGGAGGCAGCATGGAGGGCTGGGCCGTACCGATGGCCACCGACATCGCCTTCGCCCTCGCGGTCCTGGCGGTCCTCAGCACCCACCTGCCCGCCGCGCTCCGGGCCTTCCTCCTCACCCTCGCCGTCGTCGACGACCTCGGCGCCATCCTGATCATCGCGGTCTTCTTCCCCAGTGACCTGAACTTCGCCGCGCTCGGCGGGGCCCTCGCCTGCCTGGCCGTCTTCTACGCCCTCCAGCGGTTCCGCGTGCGCGGCTGGTGGTGGTACGTGCCCCTCGGCGTGGTCACCTGGGCGCTGATGTACAACGGCGGCGTCCACGCCACCGTCGCCGGCGTCGCCATGGGCCTGATCCTCCGAACCACCCGCGACGAGGGCGAGACCGCGTCCCCCGCCGAACGCACCTCCCACCTGCTGCACCCCTTCTCCGCGGGCGTGGCGGTGCCGCTGTTCGCCCTCTTCGCCGCCGGCGTCGGCGTCTCGGCCGCGTCCCTCGGCGAGGTGTTCACCCGGCCCGAGCCCCTCGGGGTGGTCGTCGGCCTCGTCGTGGGCAAGACGCTGGGCATCTTCGCCGGTACGTACCTGGCCGCGCGCTTCACCCGCGCCCGACTCAACCCGGACCTGGCCTGGGCGGACGTCTTCGCCCTCGCCGTACTGGCCGGCATCGGCTTCACCGTGGCCCTACTGATCGGCGAACTGGCCTTCCCCGACCCGGCAGCCGCCGAACACATCAAGGCCGCGGTTCTCGTCGGCTCCCTCATCGCCGCCGCCCTGGCGGCCCTCCTCATCAGGCGCCGCAACGGCGTCTACCGGCGCCTGTACGAGGAGGAGGAGCGCGACGACGACCACGACGGCATCCCCGACATCTACCAGCGCAGCAGTGCCGCCGAACACTGACACGCATTGGGCCCCATGGGCCCGTCCGTGCTGACGATCGCCCGCTGCAGCCTGCCGACTGACTCGGCCCTCCTGCAGGCCGAAGACGTCACCGATGGAGAAGTTCTGCCGCGGTGAAGAGCGCGGCGGCCAGCGGCACCGCCCACCAGGCGAACGCCCCGCCTGTCACAGCCCGGCCGGCTTGGCCCTTGGGGCGCAGGTCGGGGCGTCTGGACAGCACCGTCAGTGTGTCCGCCGCCTGCGTGCCGGCGCTGGAGCGGCGGAGCGGACGGCTTGCCCACAGCGGCAGGAAGAGGCCGGCCATGGGCGCCGTACCGGGGCCGAAGAACTCGAGGAATCCGTCGTGGCGAAGCTCGACGCGATCCATCACGGACCACGGCACGCATCTCACCGCCCAGAACCTGCGGATGTGCACTCCGTCCAGGTCGGCGGTGACGCGCCACATGCCCAAACGGCAGCACACCCACGCGGCGACCACCGAGGTCCATACCGCGAAGAACAACGGGCCGGGCTGCGGATCGGCCAGGAACCCACCGGCCGGACGATCGGCGAACGCCACGAGCACAGCACACCACCCCGCGGCTGCGACCCCGCCGGTCCCTCCCGCGCGCCAGACGAGCGGCCCGGACGGTGCTTCCATGCCGGCCGCCAGTTCCTCGATGCGCAGTCGCCGCTCCCGCCGCTATCGACGCCGTGCGCCGCGCCGGTCCACGGCCGTCACCGTTTCTCGCCGCACATGCGCAGAACCGCGGCGATGAGCAGAAGTACCGCTCCAGCACCCAGCAGGGGCGAGCCCGGCCCCGGAAGCACGTACATCACGCTCCCGGCAACAAGGAGAATCGCGCCGGTCATGGCCAACCACCGACCGGCCGCGCGCCCCGGGCGCCCTGTCACGACGCACCCCCCTGGCGGCCGGACGTGACGGCCGACCAGGGCGTGGGAACAGCGGCTGAGGCCGCCCGCTCCGCCTCACGGCGGTTGAAACGCTCGCAGAGGTTCGCCCCCACGATGAGCCCTTGTGCCGTGACGACGGTCATGGGTACCAGGGCCATGCGCATGAGGTTCGTGCTCTCGGCCGGCATTCCGGACAGAGCCGTGAGGGGCGGAACCAGCAGACCGAGGTACAGAACGAGTGCTGCGATCCCTCGCACCTTGAGCCCGCCGAACGTGGACTGCCGCCGGATCCACCCCGGCACACGCCCCGCCAGGAAGGCCGCGGCGAGAGGCAGCATGATGGCCGACCAGAAGGCCATCCACAGCCAATGGAACATTCACTCTCCTTGAGGGCGCGCGGAACCAAGGGGCTGCGGGAGCCTCTGCCGGCGCCTACGCGATGCGGCGATGGTGACACCGATTCCGTCACAGGTCATTGCCTGTGCACGGCAGTCCTGTCCGCCGTCGCCTGCCGGGCCGCACCAGACCCCGGCACAGGCTGGTACCTGCGCTTCGGGGCTCGACCGTTCGCACGGTGTCATCACCGCGGGCCCGGCGCAGCGGATGCACCGTCGTGGTCCTGGCCCGCGCGGTCGGCCGGCGATCCGTCCCGGCTCTCCGGAATCCCTGCGAGGTCACCGACGTCGAACAGTCGGGCAATAGGTACGTCGGTGCTGCTCTTTCGACCGACGCGAGAAGCTGGTCGCGCCTTGGTTCGGGCCCTCCAAGGACGCCTCGGCGTGTGCGCCGCTCGGGTCCGTGAACAGCACAGCGGACAACGCCAAGTCGGCGGTGACCGCCACACGATCTCGCTCTCCGGCGTGATGTGGATCAGCCTCGAGAAACCCGTCACTGACGAGCGCACCACCGACCAGGAACAGGAAGGACCTGGACAGCACAGTCCGGGCCGCGAGCCCGGAGAGCGGAACCGCGATGAGCAGTGCGGCACCGACCCGTCCGACGAGCGCGGCTTACGAAACGCGGCACTTGTACCTCACACCCGTCTTGACGACGTGGGCGGATGACCGCAGTGAGCGCACCCCCGGGGAGCCGGTAGTCGGGGGTGGAGTGGTCAGGCCACGGAACACCCGTGGCGAGCCGCCGAAGCAGTGGCGAAGGCCGTCAGCAACCGTTGCGGGTCCTCACGGCCGACACTGCTTCGAACCCCCTTTTCGGTGTCCGGCCTGGAATTTCCTCAAACTTGAAGTACGCCGTCCCCAGGGCGCCCCTGCTGGGGTGCGACCGCATGAACGCACCCTTCACGCTGCCGGGACAGCGGTAGTCGAGGTACGTCTCCTGCTGCGCGGATGGCCCGGAGTAGGCGGTCAGTCGGACGTGGTGGCCCTTGGCCGGCAGCTTCACGGAGCACTCCTCGGTGAGCGCGCCTCCGACCGGCATCTCCGACACCGTCGCTATCCGCAGCCGGGCGGCGTCCTGCGGGCCGAGGACGCCACGACAGGTTCCCTCCGCCTGGGCCGCAGGACGCCTCTGCCACCTGCTGCGGTCGACGGTCGCGGGTCGCTGCCCCAAAGGCCCCTCGCACCCGAGTCGCTCGGCCGCGCGCCGGGCCGACTCGGTGGCGAACCGGGCCACTTGGAGCACCTGGGCGTCGGAGAGTTCGTCGATGTCCTGGCGCGCTTCGGCCAGGACGAGGAGGCCGTTGCCGGGCAGGGAGGCACCGTCGACGAGCACTCCCGCTTCGGGCCGGTCCGTGACGGCGAAGGAGCCGTTCCAGCCTAAGCCCATCGGTGTCGCCGAGGTATTCTCCGCCGCGCCGCTGGCACGGTGGGCCGCTGCCGGACGGATGTTCGGCTTGAGCTGCACGGCCCCCTCGCCATGGGCCCATGCCGCACAGTATTCGGTCTCTTGGTCCACCCACTCCGCGGTGTGACCACCGAATTCCGGCTCGGCGCCGCCGAAGGGTGCCTGGCGCTCCATCAGAACGAGCGTCACAGGCACCATTTCAGCGAAGAATATTGCCCGTAACGCCCCACGACCGCAGGTCATCAGCGCTACGCCACCGGCTTCAGAATCACGACGCACTACAGATGCCGCGTCGCAGGCCGGCTCGCGCCGGACACGACGGCTGCCAGTCGCCGCCGCGCTCACCTGTTGCAGGAAGCTCGCCACATGGCGCTCTTGCGCAAGAAGGTCTCAAGGTGTTCGGCGAAGCCCGGTGCCGCGGCGACGAAGTGACCGGCGCCCGGATGTACGCTGCGCTCGCCGCTGAGCGCAGCCGCGAGAGCGTCGCAGATCCGCTCGAGCGCGGCCGCGTGGCCTCCGGACGTAACGAGCACGGGGACGCCGGCGTCACGGATCGCGTCGAGCCGTGGGCGTGACTGGCTGGGCAGTCGGCCACCGTGCGCACGCCGGACGCCGGCGGCCACGTCCTCGGGGAGCGGGCCGTCGCCGACGGGCGCACCCGCGAGACGGAGGAACTCGCGCAGCTCGCTCGGGTCCGTGTCCATTCCGTGGGTGAGGACCGCATCGCCGATGCGCTCGAGCCGCGCCACCTCGGGATCGTGAGGGACCAGGTAGGTGAGCGGCGGTTCGATCAGGGTGAGCGAGCGCACGCTGCCCGGCGCGGCAGCGGCCGCGATCAACGTTCCCAGGACGCCGTACGAGTGGGCGACGACGTGCGGACGACCGACGAGCAGTGGCGCGAGGTCCAAGGCGTCCACCTCGAAGTCCTGGCCCTCCCGTGGTGGTGGACTCGGCGGATAACCACGCCGATGGACGTGGGCAAGCGTCCACCGATCGGCCAGCGGAGACAGTGCACCCCACGTCGTCCGCGGCCCGGCACCGCCATGCACAAGCAGGATCTCCGGCCCAGCACCATCGCGCACCACCACGGCCTTGCCCACGAGTCGAGCATAGCCGCGCACGTGAAACACGGCACTGGGCCGTGTCGGAATGCGGGTGACTCGTCGGACCTGGTGACTCGTGAGCCCTCCGAGAAGGCGGGTACAGCAGTGCCGGACCAGAAGGGACAGGCCGTCCCCGACCAACCCCGCAGCCGCCTGCCCTGGTCGCCCCGAGGGGAGCCCCGAGGGGAGCCCTTCACCGAGGGCTGAGCGTGGCGACAGGAGTCGTCATCGTGCGTTCTCGTGGCTACTCCGACGGCAATCGATCCTGTCGGGGTCACACAGTTGGGCTGCCCTCGTCACACCGGTGCACTGAATCCGGCAGACGCCTCATCACCGGGCCACCGGGCATCGGGGCCATCAGCCAGCGATGACGGCGAGACACCAAGGACTGCCGACTCTTGACCGCAGGGGCCTGCGCCCGGAACACGTCCGGCAGCCAATCTGACGCCCCTTCAGCAAAGTCGGCATCGGGTCAGCATTCGGTCTACCGAAGCCGCTCTCACATGACCACACCTTGGACCGCGGGGCCGCCCCTGACAGGGGCCGCTAGCGACATGAGACGCATGCTTCCGCTTCACGGCCAGCGGGATCGCATCGCCTCCACGAAAGGGCACCCGACTGCGTCCTACCAGCACAGGTCAACGGATTCTTCCTCGCGGTTTCAGCGCCACCGGCGGGAGTTCGGGTGCGGGCAGCCGGCCTCCGGCATACCCCTCCACTTGACCGAAGCGAGTGCTGTTCATCCAGTCGTCACGCGCCTGCTCGATCTCCTCGTGGCTCCGCCCCACGAAGTTCCACCACATGACGATCTCCTCCTCGAACGGCTCACCGCCCAGCAGCATCAGCCCCGCGTCGGACTCCGCGCGCAGCGGGAGTCCGGTGCGGCCGCAGCCGAGGTAGAGCATCGAGCCGGGGAGGACGGGGACGCCGTCGACGTGGGCCTCGCCCGACATGGAGAGGACCGCGTACTCGAAGTCGGGTTCGAGCGGCAGGCGCGTTTCCGCGCCGCGTGTCAGGGCCAGGTCCGCCCCGATCAGGGGGCTGTACGTGGTGCCCGGCGAGCGGGCGCCGTCGAGTTCGCCGAGGATCACCGTGGCCGTGAGGCCGGGCCCCGTGACCGAGGGCAGTGCGGCGTGGTGCTGGAAGTGCGGTTCGACGTGGCGGTGGGCGCCGGGCAGGGCCACCCACAGCTGGGCGCCGTGCAGGTAGCGGGCGTGGGGACGCGGGCTCTCCTCCGAATGGGAGATGGCCCGGCCGGAGGTCATCAGGCCCAGCTCGCGGGGGCGGATCGTCTGCAGGCTGCCGGTGCTGTCGCGGTGCAGCACCTCGCCGTCGTGCAGCCAGCTGACCGTCTGCAGCCCCATGTGCGGGTGCGGCGGCACCTGCATGCCGGGCTCGTCGGCGATGTCGTCGGGGCCGTAGTGGTCGACGAAGGCCCACGCGCCCACCATGCGGCGTCCGAGGTTCGGGAGCAGCCGGCGCACCTCCGTGGACTCGCCGAGCCGGACGTGGCGGGGGCTCAGCAGTTCCCGTACCGGCTCGGCGACGACGAACCCGCGGCCACCGCAGACCGAGGGGACGGCCTGACGATCAAGATTGCTCATGGCGCCCAACCTAGCGAACTTCGCCACCCGCACAGGGTGCCGCCGGTGCGATGGTACGACCGGGCGTCGGGCGGCCGGGGCACTGTCCCCCGACACCACCCGGATGGGGCGGCCAAGAACACCTCTGGAGCGGGCATATGACGCCCCATATGAGAACTCACCTGCCCGAGCTCCGGGCCGCCGCCCAGCGCATCGGCCGCCGCCGGTTCCTCACCGTCGCGGGCGCCGCAGCAGCACTGGCCTTCTCCACTCACCTGCCCGCCGCCGGTGCCGCGGCCGCCGCGGAGCTGGAGGCCCGGAGGATCACCACGAACCCCTTCACCCTGGGCGTCGCCTCCGGTGACCCGCTGCCCGAATCGGTCCTGCTGTGGACGCGCCTCGCACCCGACCCGTACGCACCGGACGGCGGGCTGCCGGCGGAGCGGGTGGAGGTGGAGTGGGAACTCGCCTACGACGAGCGGTTCCTCTTCGTCGTCAAGCGCGGCACGGCGACGGCCCACCCGGAGTTCCACCACACCGTCCACGTCGAGGTGCCCGGCCTCCTCAGCGAGCGCCCCTACTACTACCGGTTCCGCACCGGCACCTGGATCAGCCCCGTGGGCCGGACCCGTACCGCGCCGGGGGTCTACAGCTCCCAGCTGTCGTTCGCGGCGGTCGCGTGCCAGGCGTACTTCGACGGCTACTACACGGCCTACCGGCACGTCGCCGGTGAGGCGGTGGACTTCGTGCTCCACCTCGGGGACTACATCTACGAGTACCCGGTCGACGCGGCGGGCGGCCACCGCCGCTACACCGACCGGCAGCTGCCCGCGCACTTCAACCGCGAGACCGTCACCCTGGAGGACTACCGGCTGCGCTACGCGCTGTACAAGTCCGACCCGGACCTCCGGGCGGCGCACGCCGCACACCCCTTCGTCGTCACCTGGGACGACCACGAGACCGAGAACAACTACGCGGGCGCCGTTCCCGAGAACGACGTACCGCCCGAGGAGTTCCTGCTCCGCCGGGCCGCCGCCTACCGCGCCTACTGGGAGAACCTGCCCCTCGGCGCGCCGCAGCAGCCGCAGGGCCCGGACATGCGGCTCTACCGGCGGCTGCGCTTCGGCAGCCTCGCGCAGTTCGACATCCTCGACACCCGCCAGTACCGCTCCAACCAGGCGTACGGCGACGGCTGGCAGACACCCGGGCCCGAGTCGGAGGACCCGGCGCGGACGATGACCGGCGCCGAGCAGGAGCGGTGGCTGATCGACGGCTGGAAGGGCTCCCGGGCGGTGTGGAACGTGGTGCCGCAGCAGGTCGTCTTCGCGCGGCGGCGCAACGTCCCCTCCGCGGACCACAAGCTCTCCATGGACGCCTGGGACGGCTACCCCGCCTCCCGCAAGCGTCTCCTCGACGGCGCGCAGGCCGCCGGGCTGACGAACCTGATGGTGCTGTCGGGTGACGCGCACGTGGGGTACGCCTTCGACCTGAAGGCCGACTTCGACGACCCCGCCTCCCGCACCGTCGGCACGGAGATCGCCGCGACGTCGCTGACCAGCGGCCGGGACGGGGTCGACCGGCCCGACAACTGGGCGAGCCTCACCCAGGCCAACCCGCACATGAAGTTCTACAACGGACGCCGCGGCTACACGGTCGTCGCGCTCGGCCCGAGCCAGGCCCGCATCACCTTCCGGACGGTCTCGGCCGTCACCACGCCCACCGGGACCCTCGGCACGGCAGCCACGTTCGTCACCTCGGCGGACAGCCCCGGTCTCCAGCCGGCGTGACGGCGGCCCGGCGCCGTCGCGCGTTCACCCGTCCGGACGCATCCGCGGGCACGCCGCCCGGCCCGGGCTTTGCATGGGGTCATGGGCGACGTCAATGCTTACACCGTCATGGCGCGCGCGGCGGCCGCCGCGCTGCTGGCAGCGGGCCTGTTCGTCCTGTCCGGCTGCTCCGGGGACGGCCCGACCCCCGCCCAGGAGGCGAGCGCGGCCACCGACACGCTCTGCGAGGACCTCGGCGCGCTGCGGATGGACGCCGGCCGGCTGGCGGACCTCGGCCGCACGTCGGCCGGGCTCGACGACGTGCGGGACCTGCGGGAGGACGTCGCCCATGCCCTCGACACCGTGACGCGCAGCGCCCATAAGGTCCCGAAGGCCAGGGCGGACGGGGTCACGGACGCGTACGACGGGCTCGCGCGGGCCGTCGACGCCCTGCCCCGCGACACGAACGGCGACCAGGCCGCCCAGCGGCTCAGGCCGCAGCTGGAGGCCCTGGACCACGCGATCGCCGCCTCCCAGGCGTCCGTCAAGTGCTGAGACCCCGCCGCGCCGGGGTGTGTGCGGCGGTGCCACCCGGGCAGGCGGAATAGCGCAGGCCCCGGTCACCGTTGTGCGGGGCAGCCATACCGACGGACACCGGGAAGAGGCAGGCAGATGAGCACTCTGGAGCTCACCAAGGAAAACTTCGATCAGGTCGTCGGCGACAACGACTTCGTACTGATCGACTTCTGGGCGGAGTGGTGCGGGCCGTGCCGGCAGTTCGCCCCGGTGTACGAGAAGGCCTCGGAGCGCCACCCGGACCTGGTGTTCGCCAAGGTGGACACCGAGGCGCAGACCGAGCTGGCGGCGGCCTTCCAGATCCAGTCGATCCCCACGCTGATGATCGTCCGTGACAACGTCGCCATCTTCGCCCAGCCGGGGGCGCTGCCCGAGCCCGTCCTGGAGGACGTGATCGGGCAGGCCCGCAAGCTGGACATGGACGAGGTACGCCGGTCGATCAAGGAGGCGGAGGCCCAGGGGAGCCCCGACGGGCAGGCCTGACCCTCCCCCGCCTCGCGCGCGGCTCGCGGCCGCGGCTCCCGGACGCGTCGCGCCAGCCGACGCCGCGGACCCGGGAGCCGCGGCCGCTCAGCGTTCCAGCACCAGCGCGAGCCCCTGGCCCACCCCGATGCACAGCGCCGCCAGGCCGGTGCCCGAACCCGCGGCGGCGAGCTGGTGGGCGACGGCCCCGGCGAGGCGGGCACCGGACGCACCCAGCGGGTGGCCGATGGCGATGGCCCCGCCCCGCGGGTTGACGACGGCCGGGTCGAGGTCGGGCCACTCGGCGAGGCAGCCGAGCGACTGCGCGGCGAACGCCTCGTTGAGCTCGAACGTGGTCAGGTCGGCGAAGCTCCGGCCGGCCTTGGTGAGCGCCCGCTGGACCGCCTCGACCGGGCCGAGCCCGAAGAGCTGCGGCTCGATGCCGGTGACGGCCGAGGTGCGGATCCGGGCGAGCGGCTCCCGACCGCAGGCGCGCAGGCCCGCGTCGTCGACCAGGAGCAGCGCGGCGGCGCCGTCGTTGAGCGGCGAGGCGTTGCCGGCCGTCACGGTGCCGTCGGGACGGAACGACGGCTTCAGCTTGGCCAGGGCCTCCATGGACGTGGTGTCCCTGATGCTCTCGTCCCGGGTGAGCTCGACACCCCGGTACGGCACCACCTCCCCGTCGTACAGGCCCTCCGCCCAGGCCGCGGCGGCCTTGCGGTGGCTCGCGAGGGCGAAGGCGTCCTGCTGTTCGCGGGTGAGTGCGTGCTTGTCGGCGATCAGTTCCGCGCCCTCGCCGAGCGAGACGGTCCACTCGGCGGGCATCCTCGGGTTGGTCATGCGCCAGCCGAGGGTGGTCGAGTACAGCTCCTGGTGTCCGGCGGGGAAGGCGCGCTCGGGCTTCGGCAGGACCCAGGGGGCGCGGGACATCGACTCGACACCACCCGCCAGCACGACGGAGGCGTCGCCCAGGGCGATGGCGCGGGCGGCCTGGATGACGGCTTCGAGACCGGAGCCGCAGAGGCGGTTGACGGTCACGCCGGGTACGGAGACGGGCAGCCCGGCGAGCAGGACGGCCATGCGCGCGACGTCACGGTTGTCCTCCCCCGCGCCGTTGGCGTCGCCGAAGTAGACGTCGTCGATCCGGCCCGGGTCGAGGCCGGGGGTGCGGTCCACGAGCGCCTTGACGACGTGCGCGGCGAGGTCGTCGGGCCGCACGGAGGAGAGGGCGCCCCCGAACCTGCCGATCGGCGTGCGGACGGCGTCGACGATGTAGACGTCGCGGATGCTCATCGGGTCCTCTCCCACGTCACCTGGGTTGCCGGCCGGGCGAACACATGTGCATCACCGGGCTCAGCCGAGTTTCCGTGCCCGGTGCATCGGCTGTCAACGCCCGTCAGGAGTCCGTGCGGCCGGAGACGCGCGCGGACAGCCCGTAGTCGAGTTCGGCGCCGTCGACGAGCAGCGCCTCGACGGTGCGGGTCTCCGGGTCGATCTCGGCCTCCATGCCGTCGCCCTCGTACCGCGGATAGCCGGACACGCCGAGCTCACCGGTGGCACGCACCACGCCCGAGCGGATGGCGACCTCGGCAAGGCGGGCCGGGTCGCGGCCCTCGGCGTGCTCGGGGACGACGAGGATCTCGAAGCGCTGCGGAACGGTGTTCATGCAGGCGACGCTAGAGAGGTTCACCGCGGCGCGCACGTCCACGCGGGCGGCGGCGCGGGCGGCGACAGGGTACGGGAGCGGGAGACGGCGCCCGCACGGGAGGAGCGCCGCGCCGCGCGAGACCTCGTTCGGCAACGCGCCCGGCCGGGCGCGCGGACGTCAGGTGGAGTCGCGGGGGATCACCCGGGCCGCCATCAGGTCGTGGTGCTCCGGTGCGCCCTCGGGGTCCCGGACCACGCGGTCGACCAGTTCCGCCAGCCGCTGCCCGGTCTCCATGGCGATCCGCACCGTGCTCAGCCGGGGCCGCAGCAGCCGGCCCAGCAGGAGGTCGTCGGCTCCGATGACCGCCGTGTCGCCGGGCACGTCGACGCCCGCGTCCTGCAGGGCGCGCATCAGGAGCATGGCGTACTCGTCGTTGTAGGCGAACACGGCGTCCAGGCCCAGCTCGGCCCAGCGCGCGGCGAGGGCCGCGGCCGACTCCTCGGTGTAGCCCAGCGCCAGGGGGCTGACCCCGGCGCCGGCGGCCGCCGCGGTGGCGCGTACGCCGTCGAGGCGCGGACCGGAGAACACCTCCAGGCCGGGCTCCTCGGGGACGACGACACCGATGCGCCGGTAGCCCCGCTCCAGCAGGTGCGCGGCCGCGCGGGCGCCCACCTCCCGCTGGTCCATCGCGAGCGCGTGGGCGCCCTCGACGGGCTGCCGGCCGAGCGTGATGACGGCCCGGGCCCCGGACCGCTTGAGGACGGCGACGCCCTGCGGGGTCAGCGCGACCTCGCCGAACGACACCACGGCGACCGGGCGCAGTTCCGCCCACGCGCGGGCCGCTTCGTCGCCGTCCAGGCCGGTGCTGCCGTACTGCACGACCGTGTAGTCGAGGCGGCGCAGGGCGCCCTGGAGTTCGCTGAGGAAGCGGCTGTACAAAGGGCCGACGGGGATGTGCCCGGTGGGCAGCAGCACGATGCGGGTGCGGCCCGCGCGCAGGCTGCGCGCGGCGGCGTGCGGCACGTACCCGAGCTCCTCGGCGGCCTGCCGTACGCGCCGGCGGGTCGGTTCGCTGATCCGTACCGCCGAGGTGTTGTTGAGCACGTACGAGACGGTGGCCCGGGAGACGCCTGCCTGCCGCGCGACATCGGCGCTGGTCGGGACGGGGCGGTCGGTGGGCTGTCGGGGTGTCTGGCTCATCGCTCCCGTCATCTTTCCAGACCGGTCACCGCCCGGGTCCGGCGGATGGCCGTACGTCATGGCCGTCCGCGGGAACCGGCGTCACTGACACGTGCCCACACGGCCGGGGCCCGGGCGCCCTTGCCGTGCCGCCGCTCCGTCCCGTCTCCTGGTCCGCGTCGTACGCTCCAACGAAAGGGTTCACCGTGCGGTTGCACACCACCACGTGGGGCGAGGGCGACCGGCTCGCCCTGCTCGTCCACGGCATCATGGCCGACCACCGCACCTGGCGGCGGGTCGGCCCCGCCCTGGCCGCCCGGGGTTACCGCGTGGTCGCCGTCGACCTGCGCGGGCACGGCGCGAGTGGCCGCGCCGGCAGCTACGGAGTCCAGGACTTCGCCGACGACCTGGTCGAGACGCTGCCCGCCGGCGCCGAGCTGGCCGTCGGGCACTCGTTGGGCGGACTGACGCTGTCACGCGCCGTCGAGCGGCTCGCGCCGCGGCGCGCGGTCTACTCGGATCCCGCCTGGCACCTGCCGGGCGGTCGCGACGGCTACCGCGGTGCTCTCCTGGCGCAGGCCAAAGCGGCGACGCGGGAGCAGATCACGGCGATGAACCCCCGCTGGGACGCGGTGGACGTCGACATCGAGCTGGAGACCCTGAAGGTGTGGGACGAGGCCACGGCGTACGGCCTGGAGGCCGTCGCCGACACCGATCTGCTGCCCGCCGGGGCCGCCGTGCCGTCGCTCGTGACGCTCGCCGACCCCAGTCGACTGGTGTCGGCCGGGCACGCCGCACTGCTGACGGGGCGCGGCTTCGAGGTCCGCACGGTCGCGGGGGCGGGCCACACCATCCACCGCGACGACTTCGGCGGTTTCATGGCGGCGCTCGACGGCTGGGTCTGACGCCGGTGCGCGGCGCGGGGGCCGGCTGCTCGCCGGCCCCCGCGTCCTCACGTCCAGACGTCCCCGGGCCATGGCGCGCCCTCGCGCCATGGCGCCCTCAGGTCAGGGTCGGGTCACCCTTGATCAGGGCGAAGGGAGCTCCGGCCGGGTCCTTCAGCATGGCGATCCGGCCGACACCGGGTACGTCGGTCGGCGGGACGAGCGTCGTGGCGCCCAGGCCCGTGGCGCCCGCGAAGACGGCGTCGCAGTCGAGCACACCGAAGTACGGGTGCCACTCGGACGTCGACCCGGCAAGCACGTTCTCCTTGGGCAACCGCATGATGCCGCCCTGTCCGGTGTCCTCGCCCCGGCCGCCGCCCGGCGAGGACACGACGCTGTAGACCATGTCGTCGCCCATGTGCATGTCCTGGTACTCCCAGGAGAAGACCGCGCGGTAGAAGTCCTTGGCCGCGTCCGCGTCGGTGGTGTACAGCTCCGTCCAGCACAGGCTGTTGGGCTCCATGACGAGGTCCAAGCCCTTGACGTCGCCGGGCTGCCACACCGCGAAGCCGGCGCCCGTAGGGTCGGTGAAGGCCGCCATCCGGCCGGAGGTGAAGACGTCCATCGGCTCGACCCGCACCGAGCCGCCCGCCTGCCGCACCGCGTCCATCGTCGCGTCCGCGTCACGCGCCAGCAGGTACACCGTCCAGGCGGAGGAGGCGCCCTCCTCGGTGAGCGGGCCGACACCCGCCACGGTGCGGCCGTCGAGCTGGAGGAAGCCGTATCCCCCGGCGTCCTGGCCGGCGGACTGGAAGGTCCAGCCGAACACCGCGGAGTAGAAGGAGACGGCGGCGTCGACGTCCGGGGTCCCGAGGTCGATCCAGTTGGGGCTGCCCGGAACGTAATCGGTCGTCAGCATGGGTGGTCCCTCCGATGCACGGTCATGACGCCACCCGGCCGCCCGTCCGGCCCGGGTTCCGCGCCGTGAACCAGCATGGCAGCGGCCACTGACAGCCGCCTTCCCACCGCACCCGCGCGGGGCGCGACCACGGCCTTCGCGTCACGTCAGGCTGAGGCGAACCCGTCGCGGAACGCCCCCAGCGACGCCGCCGTCGCGTCACCTACGGCTCATGCGAACGCCTCGCGGAACGCCCCCAGCGTCGTCGCCTTCGCCGTCCGGTCCAGCACCGCGAAGACGACCTCGTCGAAGTGGCCCGCGAACCGGCCCGGGCCCGTCAGCAGCGCCCGGAACGCGCCCGCCACCTCCGCCGGGTCGTTGCGGAAGACCCCGCAGCCCCAGGCGCCCAGCACCAGCCGCCGGTAACCGCACGCCACGGCCGTCTCCAGCACCCGCTCGGCACGGGAGGCGAGCGCGGCCGGTATGCGGTGGGCGTCCTCCGGTGTGCGGCTGCGGATCACACCCGCGTTCGGGGCCGGCGAGGTCAGGAATCCGACCGTGTACGGCGGGTCCAGCAGTCCGCCGCGGTCGTCGCGGAAGACGGGGACGGCCGGCGAGTGGATCACCCGGTCGGTGTAGAAGGGGCTGCGCTCGGCACGGTGGTGGTCGTAGAAATCCGGGACCCGCAGCAGCGTCGCGTAGAGCGCGGAAGCGCGGCAGACCGCCTCCTCCTGCGCCTGTGCGCCGTTGAGGTACCCCCCTCCGGGGTTGCGCGCGGAAGCGAAGTTCAGCACGGCGACCGGGTGACCGGATCCGTCTCCGACCAGCCGCCGCGCGGCCTCCAGGCTGGACTCGCCGGTGACCTCGATGCGGGTCGTACGGCCGGTCCCGGGGGTGGCGGGAACGGGCCCGGGACCGTACATCCGGGTTCCCGACAGGGCGGCCGCCACGGCGGGGCCGATCGTCACCCGGCGGCCGGCGGGGGCGACGTAACCACCCTGCGCGACGATCTCCTCTGTCCTCTTCGCGATCTCGCGCAAACGTGCACTCATACCCCGCATGCTCGACAATCAAGCAAGCGTCCGGCAACCCGATTTCCGCGTCCGGCGCCACCCCGGGGGCACTCTTGTGCGAGCGGTCAGCGGTGGCTTAGGTGGGAGGCGAGCCACGGAAGCCTTCGACAGGAGGAGCCACGATGCCACCGTGCGACTTCCCGGAGAGCGGTACCCCGCTCTCCGAGGACGAGGCCGAGGACCTGTTGCGCTGTATCTGCTTCAAGACGGGCCCTCCCCGTACCACCGGGGTCGAACTGGAATGGTTCGTCCACGCCCTGCACGTCCCCCGACTCCCCGTCCCCGCCGACCGCCTGCGGACCGCCTTCGCCCACCTGCGGACCCTGCCCCTGAAGTCGGCCCTCACCTTCGAACCCGGCGGGCAGCTGGAGCTCAGCTCGCCGCCCGCGGCCTCCCTCATGGAGTGCGTCGGCACCGTCTCGGCCGATCTGGACGCCGTCCGTACCGCACTGCGCGCCTTCGGCCTCACCCTCGCCGGCTACGGCACCGACCCGTGGCAGTCACCACGCGCGCGGTTCCTGCACGAACCGCGGTACGACGCCATGGAGACCTACCTCGACCGCTCCGGCCCGGCCGGGCGCGCCATGATGCGCGATTCGGCCTCGGTGCAGGTCTGCCTGGACGCCGGGTACGAGGAGCCCGGCCCGCTCGGCTTCGAGCGGCGCTGGAGACTGGCCCACGCCCTCGGACCGGTCCTGGTCGCCGCCTTCGCCAACTCTCCTCGGCTGCACGGCTCCTCCACCGGCTGGCGGTCCACCCGCCAGTCGCTCTGGGCGGAGCTGGATCCGGTACGCGGCATGGCGCCGCCGCTGGACGGGGACCCGCGTGCGGCGTGGGCCGAGCACGTGCTGGACGCGCCGGTGATGTGCGTCCGGGGCGGCGACGACCAGCCGTGGGCGGTCCCGGACGGGCTGGCGTTCCGGGACTGGCTGCGCGACGGCCGGCCCCGGCGGGCCACCCGCGCGGACCTCGACTACCACATCACGACGCTGTTCCCGCCGGTTCGGCCACGCGGCCACCTGGAACTGCGGATGATCGACGCGCAGCCCGGCGAGGACGGCTGGGTCGTGCCGCTCGCGGTGACGGCAGCCCTCTTCGACGACCCCGAGGCGGCGGAGGCGGCGTACCGCACCGTCAGCCCGTTCCTGGAAGGCACGGGGCCGGACGGGCCGCCGCGCGACGCGCTGTGGACCGCCGCCGCACGCGACGGGCTGGGCCACCCGGCCGTGCACGCCGCCGCCCTCGCCTGTTTCACGCTCGCCCGGGAGGCGCTGCCCCGCATCGGGGCCGCCCCGGCGGTGCGGGACGCGGTCGCGGCCTTCACCGAACGGTACGTCGCACGGGGCCGCTGTCCCGCCGACGACCGCCTCTCCCCCGTGACCGGGGCATCCGGGATACCCGAGGAATCCGGGAAGGACGTTCGCACATGACCGGTCCCGACACGCTCCGGCGGCGGGCGCTCGACGCGCTGATCACCGCCAGGGCGCGCACCGCGCTGCTCACCGACTGCGTGGACGACGCCGAACTGACCGCCCAGCACTCACCGTTGATGTCACCCCTGGTGTGGGACCTGGCCCACATCTCCAACCAGGAGGAGCAGTGGCTGTGGCGCGCGGTCGCCGGGCAGGAGGCGCTGCGCCCGGAGATCGACTCCCTCTACGACGCCTTCGAACACCCCCGGGCGGCCCGGCCCGCGCTGCCGCTGCTCGCACCGTCGGAGGCCCGTGCGTACGCCTCCGACGTGCGCGACCGGGTGCTCGACGTCCTCGACCACGCCCGGCTGGAGGGGCGGCCGCTGGTCGACGCGGCGTTCGCCTTCGGGATGGTCGCCCAGCACGAGCAGCAGCACGACGAGACGATGCTGATCACGCACCAGTTGCGGCGCGGGCCCGCCGCGCTGGACGCCCCGGAGCCGCCGCCGGCCGGTGACACCACCGGACTGCCCGCCGAAGTGCGGGTGCCGGGCGGGCCGTTCACCATGGGCACCTCGGCCGAACCGTGGGCGCTGGACAACGAACGGCCCGCCCACACGCGCGTGGTGCCGGAGTTCTTCATCGACACGGTGCCCGTCACCAACGGCGCGTACATGGCGTTCATCGCCGACGGCGGCTACCGCGACGAACGCTGGTGGGCGCCCGAGGGCTGGGCTCAGATCCGCGCCCACGACATCGGTGCCCCGCTGTTCTGGCGGCGCGAGGCCGGGCAGTGGCTGCGGCGGCGCTTCGGGGTGGTGGAGCCGGTGCCCGCGGACGAACCGGTGCTGCACGTCAGCTGGTACGAGGCCGACGCCTACGCCCGGTGGGCGGGGCGCCGGCTGCCGACCGAGGAGGAGTGGGAGAAGGCCGCCCGCCACGACCCGGTGTCGGGCCGCTCCCGGCGCTATCCCTGGGGCGACGAGGACCCGACCCCGGCGCACGCCAATCTGGGGCAGCGGCATCTGCGCCCCGCGGCGGCCGGCAGCTACCCGGCCGGGCGGTCCCCGCTCGGCGTGCGGCAGTTGATCGGTGACGTCTGGGAGTGGACGTCCAGCGACTTCCTGCCGTACCCGGGCTTCGTCGCCTTCCCCTACCGGGAGTACTCGGAGGTGTTCTTCGGACCGGCTCACAAGGTGCTGCGCGGCGGTTCGTTCGCCGTGGACCCGGTGGCGTGCCGGGGCACCTTCCGCAACTGGGACCTTCCGGTGCGGCGCCAGATCTTCTCCGGGTTCCGCACGGCGCGCGACGCGGAGGTGCGCTGATGTGCCGGCACATCGCCTACGTGGGTCCCGCGGTCCCGCTCGGGGACGTACTGGTGCGTCCGCCGCACGGGCTGTACCGGCAGTCCTGGGAGCCGCGCCGGCAGCGCTTCGGCACGGTCAACGCGGACGGCTTCGGCGTCGGCTGGTACGCGGAGGGCGGCGGGGACCCGGTGCCCGCCCGGTACCGGCGCGCCGGGCCGATCTGGGCCGACCTGTCGTTCGCCGACCTGGCCCGGGTGGTGCGTACGCGCGCGCTGCTGGCCGCCGTCCGGGACGCGACGCTGTCGGGCGCGGACGCGGAGGCCGCCGCGGCGCCGTACGCGGCCGGCCCGTGGCTGTTCAGCCACAACGGAGCGGTGCGCGGCTGGCCGGGATCACTGGCGCCGCTGGCCCGCCGGCTCCCGGGCGACGCGCTGCTGTCGCTGGAGGCGCGCAACGACTCGGCCCTCGTGTGGGCGCTGGTCCTGCACCGGCTGCGGGAAGGCGACGAACCGGACCGGGCACTGGCCGACACGGTGTACGACGTGGCCGGGGCCGCCCCCGGATCCCGGCTCAACCTGCTGCTCGGCGACGGCGACACGGTCGCCGCGACCGCCTGGGGGGACACCCTCTGGTACCTGGCCGACGGGCCGGGCGGGCGCACGGTCGTGGCCTCGGAGCCGTACGACGACGACCCCCACTGGCGCGAGGTGCCCGACCGGACCCTTCTGGTGGCCACCCGTACCGACGTATCACTGACCCCGCTCAAGGAGCCGCCCGCGTGAGCCCCTTCCTGCTGACCCGTACCCTGCCCGAGGACGCGACCGGCGCGGATCTGCGCGCCGATGTCCTGCACGGCCTGACCCGCACGCCGAAGGAGCTGCCGCCCAAGTGGTTCTACGACGCGCGGGGCAGTGAACTGTTCGAGGAGATCACCCGGCTCCCCGAGTACTACCCGACCCGTGCCGAGCGGGAGATCCTCGTCCACCGGGCGGACGAGATCGCCGCCGCGACGGGCGCCCGGACCCTGGTGGAGCTCGGCTCCGGCTCCTCCGAGAAGACCCGTCACCTGATCGACGCGCTGCTGCCCGGCCTGACGGCGTACGTCCCGGTGGACGTCAGCGAGAGCGCGCTGCGCGGCGCGGCCGAGGCGCTGGGCGCGGAGCACCCGGACCTCCATGTGCACGCGCTGGTCGCCGACTTCACCCGGGGCCTGGCCCTGCCGGGCACGCCCGGGCCCCGGCTGGTGGCCTTCCTCGGCGGCACGCTGGGCAACCTGCTGCCGCAGGAGCGCGCGGCCTTCCTGCGGTCGGTGCGGGCGCTGCTCGCACCGGGCGACGCACTGCTGCTGGGCACCGATCTGGTGAAGGACGAGCGCACGCTGGTCGCGGCGTACGACGACGAGGCGGGGGTGACGGCCCGGTTCAACAAGAACGTCCTGGCCGTGCTGGCCCGCGAGCTCGGCGCGGAGGTCGATCCGGCCGACTTCGAGCACGTGGCCGTGTGGGACCGGGAACGGGAGTGGATCGAGATGCGGTTGCGGGCGCGGGAGGCGCTCACCGTGAAGATCCGCGAGCTGGACCTGGCGGTGCAGTTCGAGGCCGGGGAGGAGCTGCGGACGGAGGTGTCGGCGAAGTTCCGTCAGGAGGGTGTGCGCCGGGAGCTCGCCGCCGCCGGGATGGAGCTGGCGCACTGGTGGACGGACGGGGAGGGCCGGTTCGCGCTGTCGCTGGCGACGGCGGTGTGAGCCGGGCGGCCGGGCGCGGCGGCACCGCGCGGTGCCGGTACGTGGACCGATGCGTGCACGTGTACCGATGCGTGTGCCTGCACGTGTGCCGGTGCGAGCACGTGTGCCGGTGCCGGTGCGACGGCGTGCTCGACCGCCCGGGCCAGTGAGCGGCGGTCGGTGTGGCGGCCGGCGGGGACCGGGGGCAGGACCTGGATCTCCGCGGCCAGATCACGGACCGCCGCGACCCGCCACAGTGAGGCGAGGAGCGGGTCGTCGCCGACGAACGCGGCCGGGCCCGCCGGTTCGTACCGAATACGAACGGGCCGGACGGGCACGCCCGCGTCCAGCGCCGCCTGGAAGACGGCCGGGCGGAACCGGCCCCCGCCGGCACGGCCGCACCAGGTCGAGCCCTCCGGGAAGACGATGACGCGCGCGCCGCCGCGCAGCGCCGCCGCGAGGTCGCGGACCGTGCCGGGCAGGGCGCGCAGCCGGTCGCGGTCGAGGAAGAAGGTGCCGCCGCGGGCGGCGAGCGGGCCGAGGACGGGCCAGTGCCGCACGTCGCTCTTGGCGAGCATGCGGCCCGGCAGGACGGCGGCGACGAGCGGGATGTCCAGCCACGAGACGTGGTTGGCGACCACCAGCTGCGCACCGCCGTCCGTGGCGGTGCCCCGGACCCGCAGGCGGACGCCGAAGGCGCGGATCACCGCGCGGCACCACAGCCGGGTGAGGCACCGCCGGGCCGGCCGCCCGAGCGGCAGGGTGAGCGGTGCGCACAGCAGCCCCGCCAGTACGGTCACGGCGCCGGTGACCAGCCGCGCCACGGTCCGCGCGCGCCCCGCGGCGGGGGCGTGGTGGCGGGCGCAGTGGTGCGGGGTGCAGGGGGAGGTGGGCAGCCAGGGGTTCATCGCACGGGGCTGAGGGAGAGGAAGTGCCGCAGGTAGCGGGGGTCGGTGCGGCGCAGGGACAACAGGACGTAGAGGTCGGCGACCCCGAAGTCGGCGTCGTGGGCGGGCGCGCCGCAGACCCAGGCTCCCAGGCGCAGGTAGCCGCGCAGCAGCGGCGGGAGCTCGCTGGGGGCGGCGGGCTGGACGGCCCCGTCGGCGGTCCAGAGCCGATGGGGGGTGACCCAGTACTCCTCGGGGGCGAGGTGGCGCTCCTTGACCGCGTTCCAGGTGGCGGCGGCGAGTCGGCCGCCGTCGGCGAGGGGGACGGAGCAGCAGCCGGCGAGCCAGTTGTGCCCCGTGCGGGTCATGTAGCGGGCGATGCCGGCCCATATGAGGGAGATGACGGCACCGTTGCGGTGGGCGGGGTGGACGCAGGAGCGGCCGACCTCGACGAGGTCGTCGCGCAGCGGGGCGAGCCGGGACAGGTCGAACTCGCCGTCGGAGTAGAACCGTCCGGCGATCCGGGCGCGATCGGGCGGCAGCAGCCGGTAGGTGCCGACGACCTCGCCGGTCGCCCCGTCCCGTACGAGCAGGTGGTCGCAGTACGCGTCGAACGCGTCGCCCTCCAGGCCCGGTTCGGGGCCCTCGGGGCGGGCGCCGAGCTCACCGGCGAACACCTGGTGCCGCAGCCGCTGGGCGGCCCTGACCTCGTCCTGCTCGCGGGCGAGCGAGACGACGTACCGGGGCTGCGGCCCGGTGCCCGGTGCGGCCCCGGCCCGGCGCGCGCCCCGGGAGCCGGGCGCGGTGGGCGCCGCGATCACCGGTACGGGTACGGCGGGCGGGGCGGGCTCGGGGGCGAGGGGGGCGGGGGATGCGGGCACGGCGGTCTCCTCTGCCGGACGGAAGGGGCCGGGCCATGACTGCGGTGCCCGGCTCCTTACTTCTTCCGTGACCGGCTGGATTCGACGTGACCGCACGGCGGAGCGTGGATGTGCGCCTGCTGAATGACGGGTACGGCCCCGCTCAGCCGCCGAGTGCTTCGGTGATCCGCTCCGACGCAGCCCTCGCCGCCCGCCGCGGGTCCTCCCCTTGGAGGACGGCCGTCATGTACGGCTTGATGGGGTTGTTCTCCTCCACCGCGGCCCACTGGGGCGCGTTGGGCGTCGCCCGCCCGCGGGCGGCTCCCGCGGCCATCGCCGCGGTGGCCTCCTGGCCTTCGACGACGGCGGCGAGGGACTTCTTGTTGGGGACGTAGCTCATGGTGCGGGCGAGGTCGGTCTGCCACTTCTCCCCCGCCAGCGCCGTGACGAGCTCGATGGCGGCGTCGCGTTCCCCCGCCTTCTCCGGGACGATGAGGTCCGAGCCGCCGGTGAAGACGGCGCACGGCTCGTCGGCGCTCCTGCCGGGGATGGGGAAGAAGCCGAGCTTGCCTGCGAGGGCCGGGTTGCGCTGCTGGACGGCCGCGGCGACGCTCGGTGGCGCGATGATCTGGGCGACGTCGCCCCGGGCGAAGACCTCGGCCTGCGGCGGGGTTTCCTCGTCGGCGTCCTTCGGGCCCGGCCCGAGCTCCTGGAGCTTCTTGTAGAAGGCCATGCCGCGCTGCGCGGCGGGGCTGTCCAGGGCGCCGGTCCACTCGCCGCCCTTCTCGACGGCGAGGTCGCCGCCCTCGTCCCAGATGAACCCGGCGAGGGTGTACCAGTCCTGCCCGGCGAGGTAGATGCCGTGCGTCCCGCCGGTGCCCAGCTCCTCGGTGAGCGCGATCCACTCGTCGCGGGTCTTCGGCAGCCGGGTGACGCCGGCCCGCTCGAACAGCTCCTTGTTGTAGACGACGACGCGGTTGGCCGCGTACCAGGGGATGCCGTACTGGGAGCCGCGGAAGCTGCCGGGCTCCTTCAGGCCCGGCAGCCAGTCCTCCTGGCCGAGGTCGCGGACGGACTCGAGCGTCAGGTCGTAGAGCAGGCCGGTCTCGGCGTACTGGGCGACCTGGGTGTTGCCGACCTCGATGACGTCCGGGGCGTCGTCGCCCGACAGGGCCGCGGTGACCTTCTTGCCGATGCCGGTCCACTCCTGGACGGTGACGTCCAGTTCGACGGCGTGCTCCTCTTCGTACGCGAGGGTGAACCGCTGCAGGAAGTCGTCCGACACGCTGCCTTTCATCAGCCAGATCCGCACGGTCGGCCGGGCCGCCTCGCCGCCGGGCAGGAGGCCGCAACCGGAGGCCGCCACGGTCATGAGCAGAGCGACGGCGCAGGTGAGGAGGGGCTGCTTCACGTAGGTCACCTTTTGCGTGTGCTGGTGGGTGGACCCGACGTGGGGGGAAGCGAAGAGGGGTTCGCCGCGGGTGTGATGGCTGGATTTTGGTATGGACCAATGAGCCGGTCAAGTCCCCGGGCGCCGGAAGCCGGCCGCCGCGGCCGGGTGACACGTGTGCGTCGCCCCGCGGCGGCTGCGTCCGCTCCCCGTCCGGGGCCGGGCCCGCCGACGCCTCGCGGACCCCGGCGCGGTGCGGCACCGTGGAAGGAGCACCCACGAAGGTGCGGGCCACCGGGCGAACGAGGAGACCTCCATGTCGCACCACACCTACCGCGTCACCGAGATCGTCGGCACCTCGCACGAGGGCGTGGACGATGCCCTGCGCAACGGCGTCAAGCGCGCGGCGGAGACGCTGCGCAACCTGGACTGGTTCGAGGTGACGCAGGTCAGGGGCCACATCGAGAACGGCAGGATCGCGCACTACCAGGTCGGCATGAAGGTCGGCTTCCGCCTGGAGGAGCCGTCGGAGCACGGCGCCGAGGCGGCCGGCGCCTGAGGCGGGAGCCCGAGCCGGAGCCGAGCGGCAGCCGGAGCCGAGCGGTGGCCGGAGCGGGAGCCCGAGCCGGGCGGCAGCCGGAGCGGGAGCCCGAGCCAAGCCGCAGCGGGAGCCCGGCCCGCAGCCGCGGGGCCTCAGGTGCGGCCCTCCCCCTCCTGGGCCTTCTTCAGCTCGGGGGAGCTGTCGGCCCAGCGGGCCCGTACCACCCGGAACCCCGCCCGTTCGGCAGCGTCGCACACCAGCTCGTCGTCGTCGACGAGCACGCGGATCTCGCGGCGGGCCGCCAGCCTGCGCAAGGTCTCCAGCTTGGTGTGCCGGGCCGGCCGCCGGTCGTCGTTGCGCCGCATGTGGACGCTGCCCGCCGGCAGGTCCTGCGCGGCCAGCCAGTCCAGCGTGTCCTGACGGCACCGCTCGGGCCGGCCGGTCAGGTAGACCACCTCGCAGTCCTCGGCCGCCTCCCGGCAGAGCGCCACGCCCTCGGCCAGGGGCGGGTCCTGGGGCGCGGCGGCGAAGAAGGCGTCCCAGTCGCGCGGCCGGCGCTCCAGGAAGCGCTGCCGGTGACGGGCGTCGGACAGCGTGTTGTCCAGGTCGAAGACGGCCAGGGGCCTGTTGGGGCGTGTCACGCGCCCAGCGTAGGGAATCCTCAGGCGGCACGGGCGTTGAAGGAGGCGTGAGCACATTGATCGCCTCGACCCGGTTCTCGGTGCTGGACCGTTCCCGTACCCGCGAGGGGCACGGCGGCCCCCGGGCGCTGCGCGACACCGTGCGCCTCGCCCAGGAGGTGGAGGCCCTCGGCTACCACCGGTTCTGGGTCTCCGAGCACCACGGGGTGCCGGGGGTGGCGGGCTCGGCGCCCACCGTGCTGGCGGCCGCCGTGGCCGCCGCGACCCGCACCATACGGGTCGGCACCGGGGGTGTCATGCTGCCCAACCACCGGCCCCTGGTGGTGGCCGAGCAGTTCGGGGTTCTGGAGTCCCTCTTCCCGGGCCGGATCGACATGGGGCTGGGCCGTTCGGTGGGGTTCACCGACGGCGTACGGCGCGCGCTCGGCCGGGGCAAGGAGGACGCCGAGGACTTCGCGGGGCAGCTGGACGAGCTGCTGGGCTGGTTCCGGGGAGCCGGGGACCGCGCCGCGCAGCGGCCGGGTGCCGGTGCGCCGCCCCCGCGGGTGCGTGCGCTCCCCGCCGAGGGCCTGCGGGTCCCGCCGTTCGTCCTGGCCACCGGCGGGGGTGCGGACATCGCCGCCGCGGCCGGTCTGCCGCTGGTGATCGGGGACCTGAAGGGCCGCTCCAAGGTGCTGTCCGCGATCGACCGCTACCGCGCCGCCTTCCGCCCGTCGGAGTGGTCCGGGGAGCCGTACGTCGTCGTGGCGGGGACGGTCGCGGTCGCCGGGACCGAGGAGGCGGCCGCGCGGCTGCTGGTCCCGGAGGCGTGGTCCCAGGCGTACGCGCGCACGAAGGGCGACTTCCCGCCGCTCGCGCCGCCGGAGCGGATCGCCGGTCTGGCGATGACCGCCCGGCAGCGGGAGGTGTACGAGTCGGGGCTGCGCGGTCACGTCCACGGGACCGAGGAGCAGGTGCGGGACGCGCTGGAGGAGGTCGTCAAGGAGACGGCCGCCGACGAGATCCTGGTGACGACCAGTACGTACGACCGCGCGGCGCTGCTGGACTCCCACCGCCGTCTGGCGCGCGTGGCGGGCCTGGCCGGGGCGTGACCCGGCCGGGCCCGTCCGCGCGGGCCGTCAGGCCGCGGTGTCGTAGGTGTAGTGGGGAGTGTGATCGAGCATGTCGGCCGGGGTCACGTCGTTCCACGGGCGCATGGTGTCGCGCAGGTCCACGACATTGGGAGTGCCCGCGGCCGGGAGATAGCCGGAACGGGGGTGGCGTGCCTGCCAGTCGGCCCACAGCTTGTCGATGAAGGCATGGTGCATCCAGAACACCGGGTCGTTCGGGGAGGCCCCGGTGGCCATGTGGCCGCCGACCCAGACGTGGACGCGGTTGTGCAGGTTGACGCCGCGCCAGCCCTCCAGGTGGTTGCGGAAGCCGTCGGACGCGCTGTTCCAGGGCGCCATGTCGTACGTCTCGATGGCGAGGACCGAGTCGACCTCGGCGCGGGTGGGCAGCTCACGGCCGCCGCCGAGGGCGCGCCGCAGGTAGTCCCGGCCGTCGACGCGCACGGTGATGCGCCACCGGCCGCCGGACGCGGCGAAGGGCCCGTCCGTGACCTGCCCGTCGCGGCTGCGTCCCGTACCGCCCATGAAGTCGGGCGCCCAGAGCGAGGCGCGGGGGGTGCGGTCGGTGGTCCAGTCCCAGTACGGCAGGGCGACGGACGGGTCGACGGCCTGGAGGGCCTGCTCGAACTGGAGGAGGAACTTGCGGTGCCAGGGCAGGAAGGACGGGGAGCGGTGGCCGACGCGGTCCCCGCTGTCGGTGTCGCTCATGATGAAGTCGTTGTGGGTGGAGACGAAGGTGTCGTACCGGCCGCTGCGCTTGAGTTCCAGAAGGGCGTCGACGAAGCGCTTCTTCTCGGTGGCGGTCAGCTGGGCCTGGTTCTTGCGTACGGTCATGGCGGTGCGGCTCCGGGATCGGTCAGGACGAGGTGAGCGGGACGAGCGGGGCGCCCTGCAGTTCGCGGACGGCGGCGCGGGCCGCCGCGAGAGGTGTGGCGACCGGTTCGTAGTGCGAGATCACGCTGATCCAGGTGCCGTCGGCGTTCTGCATGACGTGCAGTTCGTCGCCGTCGATCCGTACGGCGTAGCCGCCCGTGTGGCCGCCGCCGTGGTGTCCCCCGTGGTGACCGCCGGTGCTGTGCGCGGGGCCGCCCTGGATGCGGCGGCCCATGAATATCTCGTCGAAGGGAGCCGGGGCGGTGCCGGGTCGGACCGGCGCGGCCTGGGCCTCGGCAGGGGCCGCGACGGCCCGGGCGGCGGCGAGGCCGGCTGCGGCCCCGGCGGCGGCGCCGAGGGCCCGGCGGCGGGTGATGCTGGACATGGGTGAACCCCCTGGTAGTGCCGTGGTGCTGTGTGCGGTGCGGCCGGGGGGTGGTCGTGTGCCCCCGGCATGTGCCATGCCTACCGGGGAGTAGTCGGAGCCTGGAATTCCGCATGGAGGACGGGGCCGCTATACGGACAACTCGCCACTTTCGGTACAGCTTTGAACCAAGTTGATCTTGCTGTGGCGAGACAGCAAGACGCCCCGGAACGAAGATCTTGCGGAGAATGGGTCATTCTCCGCAAGAATCTTTCGTTCCGGGGCGTTCGGCGTGGTCCGGGTCACGCCCGGCACCTGACCTGAATCAGCTGCGGCGCACCGTGCGGGTGGCCCGCAGCCACTCCTTGTTCATGGCCGTGATCGACGGCAGGGGAATCCCCTTCGGACAGGCCGTCGCGCACTCGCCGGTCAGCGTGCAGCCGCCGAAGCCCTCCTCGTCCATGACCTGCACCATGTCCAGCACGCGGGTCTCCCGCTCCGGCGCGCCCTGCGGCAGCACGTTGAGGTGGTTGACCTTCGCCGAGGTGAAGAGCATCGCCGAACCGTTGGGGCACGCCGCCACACAGGCACCGCACCCGATGCACTCGGCGTGCTCGAAGGCGTGATCGGCGTCCGCCTTGGGCACCGGGGTGGCGTGCGCCTCCGGTGCGGAGCCGGTCGGTGCGCTGATGTAGCCGCCGGCCTGGATGATCCGGTCGAAGGCGGAGCGGTCCACCACCAGGTCCTTGACGACCGGGAAGGCCGCGGCGCGCCACGGCTCGACGTCGATGGTGTCGCCGTCCCGGAAGGACCGCATGTGGAGCTGGCAGGTGGTGGTCCGCTCCGGGCCGTGCGCATCGCCGTTGATGACGAGCGAGCAGGCCCCGCAGATGCCCTCGCGGCAGTCGTGGTCGAAGGCGACGGGCTCCTCGCCGCGGAGGATGAGCTCCTCGTTGAGGGTGTCGAGCATCTCCAGGAACGACATGTCGGGCGAGATGCCGTCGACCTCGTAGGTGGCCATGGCGCCGGGGGCGTCGGCGGTCTTCTGGCGCCAGACGCGCAGGGTGAGCTTCATGCGTAGCTCCGCTGGGTGGGGTGGACGTACTCGAAGACGAGGTCTTCCTTGTGCAGGACGGGGGCGCCGCCCGTGAACTCCCAGGCGGCCGCGTAGGAGAACGCGTCGTCCTTGCGGGCCGCCTCTCCGTCCGGCGTCTGGGACTCCTCGCGGAAGTGGCCGCCGCAGGACTCGGTGCGGTGCAGCGCGTCGAGGCACATCAGCTCGGCGAGCTCCAGGTAGTCGACGACGCGGTTGGCCTTCTCCAGGGACTGGTTGAGCTCCTCGCCGCTGCCGGGCACCTTGACGCGGCGCCAGAACTCCGCGCGGATCGCGGGGATCCGGTCGAGCGCCTTGCGCAGCCCCTCCTCGGAGCGGGCCATGCCGCAGAACTCCCACATCAGCTCGCCCAGTTCCCGGTGGAACGAGTCGGGGGTGCGGTCGCCGTCGACGGCGAGGAGCCGGGCCAGCCGGTCCTCCGTCCCGGAGACCACCTCCCTCACCACCGGATGGTCCGCGGTGAGGGTGTCCGGCAGCGGGTTGCGGGCCAGGTAGTCGTTGATGGTGGACGGCAGGACGAAGTAGCCGTCGGCGAGTCCCTGCATCAGCGCGGACGCGCCGAGGCGGTTGGCGCCGTGGTCGGAGAAGTTGGCCTCCCCGATGGCGAACAGGCCGGGGACGGTGGTGCTGAGGTCGTAGTCGACCCACAGACCGCCCATGGTGTAGTGCACGGCGGGGTAGATCCGCATCGGCACCTGGTACGGGTTCTCCGCGGTGATCCGCTCGTACATGTCGAAGAGGTTGCCGTACTTCTCCTCGACCCCGGCCCGTCCCATGCGGCGGATGGCGTCGGCGAAGTCCAGGTAGACGCCCTGGCCGCCGGGGCCCACACCGCGGCCCTCGTCACAGACGTTCTTGGCGGCCCGGGAGGCGATGTCACGCGGCACGAGGTTGCCGAAGGACGGGTAGATCCGCTCCAGGTAGTAGTCGCGCTCGTCCTCGGGGATCTCGTGCGGCGGACGCGTGTCGCCCTTCGCCTTCGGCACCCAGATGCGGCCGTCGTTGCGCAGCGACTCGCTCATCAGGGTCAGCTTGGACTGGTGGTCGCCGGTCCGCGGGATGCAGGTGGGGTGGATCTGGGTGAAGCAGGGGTTGGCGAAGTACGCACCGCGCCGGTGCGCCCGCCACACGGCGGTGGCGTTGGAGTTCATGGCGTTCGTCGACAGGTAGAAGACGTTGCCGTACCCGCCGGTCGCCAGCACCACCGCGTCCGCGAAGTGGGTGGAGAGCTCGCCGGTGATCAGGTCACGGGCCACGATCCCGCGCGCCCGGCCGTCGACCACGACCAGGTCCAGCATCTCGGTGCGCGCGTGCATCTCCACGTTGCCCGCCGCGATCTGCCGCGACAGCGCCTGGTAGGCGCCGAGCAGCAGCTGCTGGCCCGTCTGGCCGCGGGCGTAGAAGGTGCGGGAGACCTGGACGCCGCCGAAGGAGCGGGTGTCGAGGAGACCGCCGTACTCGCGGGCGAAGGGCACGCCCTGGGCGACGCACTGGTCGATGATCTCCACCGATATCTGCGCGAGGCGGTGGACGTTGGACTCGCGGGCGCGGAAGTCGCCGCCCTTGACGGTGTCGTAGAAGAGGCGGTGGACCGAGTCGCCGTCGTTGCGGTAGTTCTTGGCGGCGTTGATGCCGCCCTGCGCGGCGATGGAGTGGGCGCGGCGCGGCGAGTCCTGGTAGCAGAACTGGACGACGTGGTAGCCCTGCTCGGCGAGGGTCGCGCCGGCCGAGCCGCCGGCGAGGCCGGTGCCGACGACGATGATCGTGTGCTTGCGCCGGTTGGCCGGGTTGACGAGCTTCGCCTCGAAGCGGCGCTTGTCCCAGCGCTCGGCGATGGGGCCGCCGGGGGCCGCGGTGTCGGTGATCGGGTCACCGGTCGTGTAGTCGGCGTAGGACATGTCAGCTCACCACTCCGGTCATGACGGCGACGGGTACGGAGACGAAGCCCGCGGTCAGGCCGAGCGCGAGCACATCGGCCAGGGTCTTGAGCGCGCGGTCGCGCTTGGCGCTGCCCACGCCGAGGGTCTGTGCGGCGGACCAGAAGCCGTGCCGGATGTGCAGGCCGACGGCGAGCATCGCGACGATGTAGATGACGTTGCCGTACCAGGTGGAGAAGGTCGCGACGACGTTCTCGTACGGGTGGCCGGGCTGCGCGTTCGGGTTCACGGTCAGCGTCGTCAGGTCGAGGATGTGCCAGACGATGAAGAGCGCGATGATCACGCCGCCCCAGCGCATGGTGCGGGTCGCGTAGCTCGCGCGGCGCCGCTTGTGCACGTACGCGATGGGCCGGGCCCTGATGTCGCGCCTGCTGAGCTGGTACGCGGAGACGCCGTGGGCGATGACGGCCGTGAGGAGCACCACCCGGGCGATCCACAGGCCCCACTCGTAGTGCAGGACGGGCTCGCCCATGGTGCGCAGCCAGTGGCCGTACGCGTTGAACTCGCCGGGGCCGAAGAAGACCTTGAGGTTGCCCATCACATGGGCGACCAGGTAGGCGATCATGACGAGACCGCTGACGGCCATGACCGCCTTCTTGCCGACGGTGGATCCCCAGAACGTGCGCGTGAGGGACGGTTGTCGATCCGTCCGCGGTGCCAGAGCCATGGGATCGACGCTAGGCGGCCGGATCCGAGAGGTCCAAGACATGGTCCCGCTGATCTCCATAGCGGGCGCCTATGGTGGTGCTATGCAGTTCCAGCAGCTGGTGTATTTCGTCGCGGTCGCCGAGACGCGCCACTTCACGCATGCCGCCGAGCGGGTCCACGTCTCGCAGCCGTCGCTGTCCCAGCAGATCAGGGCCCTGGAGCGGGAGCTGGGTGCCGAGCTGTTCAGCCGGGCCCGCGGCAACATCGCCCTCACGGACGCCGGTGAGGCGCTGCTGCCCCTGGCCCGCCGCATCCTCGCCGACGCGGACACCGCGCGCCACGAGGTGCAGGAGCTGGCCCAGCTGCGGCGCGGGCGGGTGCGGCTGGGGGCCACGCCGAGCCTGTGCACGGGTCTGCTGCCCGACGTGCTGCGCGCCTTCCACGACCTGCACCCGGGGATCCAGCTGCTCATCGAGGAGAGCGGCTCGCACGATCTCGTCCGGGAGCTGGCGCGCGGCGCGCTGGACCTGGCCCTGGTGGTGCTGCCGCTGCCCAGCCCCTCCCCCGCCCTCACCACCGTGGAGCTCCTCCAGGAGGACCTCGTGGTGGTCTCCTCGGCGGCCGCCCCGGCGCCGGCCCGTCCGGTGCGGATCGCCGATCTCCACGACCAGCCGCTGGTGATGTTCCGGCACGGCTACGACCTGCGGGAGCTCACGGTCGCGGCGTGCCGGGCGGAGGGCTTCGAGCCGTCGTTCACCGTGGAGGGCGGCGAGATGGACGCCGTGCTCGGGTTCGTACGGGCGGGTCTCGGGGTGGCGGTGGTGCCCGCGATGGTCGCGGCCCGGTCGGGCCGGGACCTGCGGGTCACCGCCCTCGCCCGCCCGGGGCTGCGCCGGACGATCGCGCTCGCGCACCGCAGCGACGTGGCGCCGCCGCGGGCGGCCCGTGAGCTGCAGCGGCTGCTGCTGGCCCGCCGGGCGGGAGCCTGAGTGCCGGGGCCGGCGGCACGGCTGCCCACCGCCTCCCGCGGCGGGGGCGAGGCCGCGCCCGGCCGGCGGGCTGCTCGTCGCGCCGGCCGCCCTGCTCGTGCGGCGCCGGTCCCGCCGGCCCGGCCGGGCCGGCGGAGGGTCACACCGCGTCGGCGAGGACCAGCGAGTGGATGCGGTCCGGGGAGCCGGGACGGGCGTAGTACCAGCCCTGGGCCGTGTCGCAGCCCAGCTCCCGCAGCTGCTCGGCCTGGGCCCCGGTCTCCACACCCTCCACGGTCACGGCCAGCTCCAGGCTGTGGGCCAGGGAGACGATCCCCTCGACGATCTTGAGGTCGACGGGGTCGGCGGGGTGCTGCTGCATGCCCTGGGTGAAGGAACGGTCCAGCTTCAGCACGCTCACCGGCAGCCGGCGCAGGTTGGCCAGGTTGGAGTAGCCGGTGCCGAAGTCGTCCAGGGCTATGTCGACGCCCATCTCGGCGAGTTGCCGCAGCGGCTTGAGCAGGTCCTCGTCCGCGCCGATCAGCGCCGACTCGGTGACCTCCAGGCACAGCGCCCCCGGTTCGAGACCCGAGCGGTCCAGTACGTCGACGATGTCGGCGACCAGGCCGGGGTGGTGCAACTGCGTCGGCGACAGGTTGACGTTGATCCGCAGCGGCCCGCCGTCGGAGTGCGGACGGCTCCAGAACCGCGCCTGGCGCACCGCCTCCTGCAGCACCCAGCGCCCCAGCGGGACGATCAGCCCGGTGTGCTCCGCGAGCGGGATGAACCGGTCCGGGCCGAGCACCCCGTGCTGCGGGTGGCACCACCGCACCAGGGCCTCGGCGCCGTGCACGCTGCCGTCACCGAGGTGCACCAGCGGCTGGTACTCGATGAAGAACTCCTCGCGCTCCAGCGCCGCCGGGAGCGCGGTGGTCAGGCCGTGCCGGGTGATGGCGCGGGCGTCGGCCTCCGGGTCGGCCCGCTCGAAGCGGTTGCCGCCCGCCGACTTGGCCCGGTACATGGTGATGTCGGCGCTGCGCAGCACCTCCGCAGAGCCGCGTTCCCCCGCCGGCCCTTCGACGACACCCACGCTCCCGCGCACGGTCAGTTCGCGGCCGTCCAGACTGATCGGCGTCGCGAGCGCGGCGAGGATGCGCCGGGCCAGCTCGTCGGCCTGCCGCTGGGTGTCCGGGCCGGTGGTCAGCGCCACGAACTCGTCACCGCCGAGGCGGGCGACCATCTCCCCGGGCCGGGTCGCCACGGACTGGAGCCGGTCGGCCACCTCCACGAGCAGCCGGTCGCCGGCCGCGTGGCCGAGGCTGTCGTTGATGGCCTTGAAGCCGTCCAGGTCGAGGTAGCACAGCCCGAACCGCTGGCCGTCGCCCGCGGACAGGGCCTTGTCGAGCCGCTCGAAGAACAGCGTCCGGTTGGGCAGCCCGGTGAGCGCGTCGTGCGTCGCCTCGTACCGCAGCCGCAGGTTGAGCAGCCGCCGTTCGGTGGTGTCCTCCATGAGGGCGAGCTGGTACTGCGGGCGGCCCTCGGCGTCGCGCAGCAGGGACACCGTCAGGTTGGTCCACAGGACGGTGCCGTCACCCCGGTAGAAGGGCTTCTCGACCCGGAAGTGGTCGCGCTCGCCGCGGACGAGCTCCCCGTACAGCTTCCACACCTGCGGTGCGTCCTCGGGGTGCACCCACTCGCTGACCTTGCGGCCGCGGACGTGGTGCTCCAGCCCGCCGAACATGCGGGTGAGGGCACCGTTGATCTCCAGGACGTTGCCGTCGAGGTCGGCGATGCCGATGCCGATGGCCGCGCCCTCGAACACCGCGCGGAAGCGGGCCTCGGTGGCGTGCAGGGCCTGTTCGGCGAAGCTGCGCGCGGAGAGCGCCGAGCGGGCGATCGACTCCTGCTCCAGGCGGGTGCGCTCGCGCAGCGCCTGGGCGTAACCGGCCGCCAGCGCGTGCTGGAGGCGGGCGCAGCGGGCCCTGAGCTCCTCACCGGACAGGGCCGGTCCGGCCTCGCCGCAGTACAGCACGAGGTAGGAGTCGATCACGCCGAGGGTGCGGCTGAGCGCGTCCGGGTCGGTGCAGTGCGCGGCCACCAGGGCCGTGCCGGTGCCGTGCGCGGGCGACGGGTCGAACGGCCGCGCGTGGAGCGCGTCGCACAGGTCCCGGGCCAGCGGCAGCAGATGTCCTTCGAACTCGGAGCGGGTCAGCGACGTGGCCGTGACGGGGAAGATGGCCCGGCTCCATATCGTCGCGAACCGCCGGAGTCTGTCCTCGAGGCCGTCCGGCTCCGCGCCGGACCGTGCCCCGGATTCCCGAGCCGGCACGCTCACCCTTTGCGCCCCACCCCGGCGAAGCCCGAGAAGGCGTACGGATCCTCCTGGTCCAGCGGGCCCTCCGGGCGCCAGTGCGGCATCGACACGACGCCCGGTTCGAGGAGCTCGAAGCCGTCGAAGAACCGGACGATCTCCTCGCGCGAGCGCATGACGAGCGGGTTGCGGATGTCGCGGTAGACGCCGACCGTGCCGCTCGCGCGCTCCTGGGGCAGCGGGATCCCCTCGTACGAGGCGTGCGTGAGGATCAGGAGGCTGCCGGGCGCGAGGGCATCGCGCAGTTCGGCGACGGCCTGCTGGGGGTCGTCGGCGTCCTCGAGGAAGTGCAGGACGGCGACGAGCAGCAGGGCCACCGGCCGGCCGAGGTCGAGCAGCGTCTCGGTGCCGGGGTCGGAGAGGATGTCCTGGGGCTTGCGCAGGTCGGCGGCGATGACGTCGGCGTTGTCGTTGCCCGCCAGGACGGCCTTGCTGTGGGCGACGGCGACCGGGTCGTGGTCGACGTACACCACGCGGGCGCCGGGGCTCGCGTTCTGGGCGACCTCGTGGACGTTGCCGAAGGTCGGGATGCCGGAGCCTATGTCGAGGAACTGGGTGATGCCCTCGCTCACGGCGTACCGCACGGCCCGGCGCATGAACGCCCGGTTCGCCTGCATGATTTTGGGAAGGCCCGGCATGAAGTCCATGGCCCGGCGGGCTGCTTCCCGGTCGACCTCGAAGTTGTGCGAGCCGCCCAGGTAGTAGTCGTAGATTCGGGACACGCTCGGCACCGAAATGTCGATGCCCGGCGGGGCCCAGGCGGGACGCTCCATCGATGTCTCCAACTAGTCGCCACGGGGATGCGGCCATGTTCATGGCCGGTGTTCGAGCCGAGGCTACTGATCGTCCGCCAGGAGAGCGAGAGGAACCGGAAAATAGCGGTCCGTTCTTGGTCACACGCCGTTGGCACGTGCGACCGGCCCGCCGGTCACGCGGGGGGCGTGGGCCGGCGGGCCGGGGCGGGTGTCCGGCCGGTGGGAGACCGGCCACCCGGGCCGGAGGCGCGTGGGGACTCTGCTGGCGCTCCGGCGGCTGCGGGGGTTTCGCGGTGCTGTTGTACGAACGCTTTCCGCCACTTCCGGCCCGTGTCGCGGGGCTGGGCCGGGTCTCCCGCGGGCTCCGGTGGGGCGGGGGTGCGGCCCCGGGGTCCCGCATGGGTCCCGGGGCCGCTCGGCCGGTGCGGCCGGGGCTACTTGACGACCTTGCCCTCGGGCGAGACGGCGAACCACGTGCCGCCGACGCCCTGGCCGTTGGTGTCACCGGGCTTCTTGTCGCCGGCGAAGGTGTACAGGGGCCAGCAGTCGATCGTCTGCTGCTGGATGCCGTCGGGCCGGTCGAAGGTCACGAAGCCCTTGAGCTTGATGCCCTCGGTGTCGTTCTTGTCGACGGGCGCGACCACCGGCCACTTCTTGAGGCAGTCGCCCGTGCACGCCGTCTTCATCGGCCAGGCGGAGTCCTTCTGGAACCGGTAGACCGTCATGCCGTTCTTGTCGACGACGACCTCGCCGAGCTCCGGGTCCTTGCGGACCGACAGGCCGGCCAGGTCGGCCGGGGTGCCGCCCTCCTCCTCGGCCGCGCCCGCCTCCTCCTCGGCGCCCGTCTCTTCCTCCGCGTCCTCGGAACCGCTGCCCGCGGCGGCCTTCTTGCCGTCCGGGGACGCGGCGTACCAGGTGCCGCCCACGCCCTGGCCCTTGGCCTCACCGGGCTTGGTGTCCTTGGCGTACCGGTACAGCGGCCAGCCGTCGAGGGTGAGTTGCTTGGTGCCGTCGGCGCGGGTCACCTCGCCCATGAGGGAGGCGTCCACGCCGGCCGGCGGCTTGGCCCCGTCGGCGGACACCACCGGCCATGTCTTGGCGCACTCCCCCTCGCAATTGGACTTCGGCGGGCTCGCCGAGTCCTTGTCGAAGCGGTAGAGGGTGAAGCCCTCGCTGTCGGTGAGCACCTTGCCGAGTTCCTTGCTGTCCCACACGGCGAGCTGGCCGGCCGGCCCGGCCGCGGCGCCTCCCTGCTGCGCGGCGCCGCCGGAGCCGTAGCCCGAGCCGTAGCCGCCGGCGTTCTCGGCGGGTGCTCCGGCCGGTGCCGCGGCACCGACGGACTGCCCGTTGGTGTTCTGCGTACCCTTCTCCTGACCGCACGCCGTCGTCAGCGCCAGCACGGCCGCCGCTGTCACCGCGAGCGAGGCGTTCCGCCAGGTCTTCATGTCATCTCCCGTTGCGTCTCAGCCGGTTGCGGCGCCCGTGTGCGCCGTTCATGGCCCTAGGTACGGGCGGGGAGGTGCCGGGTGTTCAACGCGCTCCGGAATTTTCTGCCGTCCTCCCCTTTCCCGGCGCGCGGGCGGGAGGTCACGCAGAACCGCTCCTTCAGGGGAACGGTGCTCGATTCACCGGGTGCGGCGCCCCAGGTGTGATCATGCTCGTGGCCGTGTACGGAAAGATCGCACTGCGGCTGATGCCCGCCGCCGTCCTCACCTGCCTGCTGGTGGCGCCGCCCGCGGCCGCCGACGCCTGCGCCTACGCCACCGTCGGTCCGTCGGGGCCCGGTTCGGCGGTGTCGATCGCCGGAGGCTCCTCGTGCTCGCCGAGCCCGACCCCCGCTCCGACACCGACACCGACGCCCACGCCGCCGCCTCCGCCGCCACCACCGGAACCGGAACCGACGCCCACGCCCACGCCCACGCCCGAACCTCCTCCCCCGCAGGCTGTGCCGGCACCGCCTCCGCGCCCGGCTCCGCCTCCTCCCCCGCCGCCCGCGCCGAGACCCGTACCCGCGCCGACGCCCAGATCCGTGCCCACGCCGACGCCCGAGCCCCCGCCCCCGCCCCCGCCCTCGGCGCTCCCGAAGCCGCCCCCGCCTCCCGTGCCGCTGCCCCGCTACCGGCGTGTGGAGCGCCCCGAACCGGACGGCGGCCCTTCGCCGGTGTCCGTGATGCTCCTGGTCACGGCTCCCGCGGTGCTCGCCGCCGCCGCACTGCGCCCCCGCTCGTCCCGCTGATCCGCTCTCACCGACGGAGGAACCGCCTTGTCGGAATGGCTTGTTCTGTCCATCGCGATGGCCGCCGCGTGCGCCGTCGTCCTCACCATCGTCGTCATCAACAACCGGCGCGTGCCCGACGACGACGATCCGAACGAGACGCCCGATGTGATCGAGTACATGACGATGATGATCGGCGTGGTGTACGCGATCGTCCTGGGACTGGCGATCGCCGGTGTGTGGGAGGGCCGCGGCGCCGCCCAGGAGACCGTCCGCCAGGAGGCGCAGGCGCTGCACGAGGTGGACCGGCGCGTCGCGGTCTGGCCCGACGCCGTGCGCGACCGCATCCGCGACGACGTGGCGGCGTACGTGTCGTACGTCGTGGACACCGAATGGGACCACATGGCCGACCGCGGCGAGCTGACCGAGGAGGGCACCGAGCTGCTGGACCGGCTGCGCCGGGACGTCACCGACTACCGGCCCGCCGACGGGCACGAGGGGGAGGCGTACCAACCGCTGGTGGACCACGTGGCGATCGTCGACGACGCCCGCACCGCGCGCGCCGAGAGCGCGGGTGCCACGATGCCCGGAGTGGTGTGGTTCGGCCTGATCACCGGGGCGCTGGTGACCGTGGGCATGGTCTTCATGCTGCAGATCCGCCGCACCTTCCGCGAGTTGCTGCTGGCCGGCCTCTTCAGCGCGCTGATCGCGTTCCTGCTGTTCCTCATCTGGGCGTTCGACGCGCCGTTCGGGCGGGGGGTGTCCGCGACGCCCGATGCGTTCCTCACGCTCTTCCCACACCTGCGGAGCTGAGGGTGTCCCCCGTTCGGGGGACTCCGGTGCCCCATTCGCCCGTCTGGGATCGCGGGTGTGGTACGGCGCTCCTAGCGTTTCGGGCATCGAGGTGCATATCAGTCCCTTTGTGGAAATCCGTTCCGCAGCTGCTCCTCGGGACCCGGAGGAACGACCATGCGCGCGATACGTGCCGCCTCCGCCGCTCTCCTCGGAGCGGCCGCTCTCGCCCTCACCACCCCCGCCGCCGCGCAGCAGGGCGACTTCGTCATCAGCCCGAGGACCGTCCAGCCGGGCGGCAAGGTGGTGCTCTCCGCCCCCGGCTGCCCGGGCACGGCCATGGCGTCGTCGGGCGTCTTCGACACCGTGACCATCCCGGCCGGCGGCGCGGCGACCGCGACGGTGGACTGGGACGCCAAGCGGGGTGCGGTCTACACGGTGAACTTCACCTGCGCGGGCGGCAGCCCCGGCTCCGCGGACCTCACCATCGCCCTGGCCACGTCCACCCCGACGAGCAGGTCCACCGCCGTGCCGACCGTGACCAGGACGGCCACCGCCACCAGGACCGCGATCGCGCCCACCCAGGGTGTGCGCGGCGGCCTCGGCGGCAGCGTCAACGGCTGGAACACCGGCCAGCTCGCCCTGGGCACGGGTCTGGTGGTCGTGGCGGCCACCGGCGTCATCTACGTGGTGCGCCGCCGGTCCCAGACCCGCCGCCACTGACACGCGCCTCCCGCGGGTACGCCCGCGTACCCGCGGGAAGCCGGAGAACCACCGCACAGGACAACCGGAACCGCCCCACCCAAGCCCGTCGCCCCGAGTCCTCGACGAAGGACTCGGGGCGACGGGCGTATTCGGCCGGACCGGGAGGTTCGGCCGGTCGGACCTCAGCTCAGGCGGCGGCGCCGGTTGATGAACAGCCCGCCGCCGACGGCCGCCGTGCCGACGAGCGCGGCGCCGATGGCCATCTCGGTGGAGCTCGGGGCCATGGAGCCGCCGAGGCCGCCCTGTGCGCCGCGGCCGGCGATCACGGTGAAGGTGCGGGTGACGACCAGGGAGCTGTCGTTGCACCGGACGGCCAGGTTGTACTGACCGGGCGTGGCGTGGTCGTAGATGCGGGGGGTCGCGGCGGACTGGCCGGCGCGGTTCAGGGTGAGTGCGGTGGGAGGGAAGGCGTTGGACGTGACGCTGCCGCCGCGGTCGCACCCCGAGGCGCTCACCGCGAGCTGTCCGCCCTGGTGCACCTGCGTGGGACGGACGGTGACATTGGTGGGACCGTTGCCGCCGCCACTGCCGGTGGCGGCGGCGGTCGGAGCGCAGACCCCGACGGCCGCGAACGCGGTGGCGGCCACCGCGAGAGCGCGTGAAGCACGCATGGTTGAACCTCCAGTGGAAGACGCCCCAAAGCGGCGCTCCGGGAAATTCGACGAGTACGCCTTCCACCACGAACCTTCACAAGCCGGTGTGATCACCGCATTTCGACTGTTGGTCCACCCCGGTGAGGCGACACGCGGTGACGCGGTCCCGCAGCTGACGGAGCCGCAGGTCACAGACCGTCAGACGGTCCGGGACGAGTACTCGGATGGGTCATCACCCGTCCGGCGCCCCGGCCACCCGTTCGCCCTCCACTGATCGCCCGTCCCGTGCGCCGCCCTTAGCGTGCGTACACACGCCTCGAAGGGAGAACCATGGGTCTGGAGCACAGCGGCTTCGAGTGGAGGAGACGCTCGCCGTGGGGCGCACTGGCCCTCGTCCTGCTCACCGGTGCCGCGATGTTGCGCAACGGTCTGGACGACCAGCTCGGGCCGCCGCAGCCGGCGGCCCTCGCGACGCCCTCGGAGCGCGGCGTCGCCATGGCCCCCACCCCGCCGGCCTCGTTGCAGACACTGGCATACGCGCCCGCGTCGCGCATCCGGATCGAGGCGATCGGCGTCGACGCCCCGATCATGGACGTGGGCCTGGACAAGGAGGGCTGGATCGACGCGCCGCCGCCCCAGGATCCCAACCTGGCGGGCTGGTACCAGAACGGCATCTCGCCGGGCCAGCGCGGTACGGCCGTCGTCGTCGGCCACGTCGACAACCAGTCGGGGCCGGCCGTCTTCTACAAGCTCGGTTCGGTCAAGCGGGGCCAGTTGGTGGAGGTGACGCGCTACGACGGCCGGGTGGCGCTGTTCGAGGTCTATGGCATCGAGGTCTTCTCCAAGCACGACTTCCCCGGTGTGCGCGTCTACGGCGACACCGGCCACGCGGAGCTGCGCGTGATCACCTGCGGCGGCGGCTACTCCAAGGCCGGCGGGTACGACGGCAACGTGGTCGTCTTCGCGCGGATGGTGCAGACCCGCTGAGCGTCCGCCGCCGCACGCGGCGCCCGCGCGCGGGCCGCGCGCGGGCGCCGCGCTCACCGGCGCGGCACCGTGAGGTGGTACCCGGCGTCGAGCAGCCGGGGCAGATAGTCCTTCAGCGCCGCCACGCTCTGCGAGCGGTTGCCGCCCGCGTCGTGGGAGAGCACCACGACGCCGGGCGCGGCCCCGTCCATGACGCGGCGCACGATGGCCGAGGTGCCCGGTTCCGTCCAGTCGAGGGTGTCCACGGTCCAGGCGAGCGGCTCCATGCCGAGCTCGGCGCCGATCTCGAAGGAGTGCCGGTTCCAGGCTCCGTAGGGGGCCCGGTACCACAGGGGCGGGGCGCCGGTGCTGCGCTCGATCAGGTCGCTCGTCCTGCCGAGCTCGTCACGGATGCCGGAGGGGGCGAGCTTCGTGACGTTGGGGTGCGACCACGAGTGGTTGCCGACGACGTGGCCGTCGGCGGTCATCTCGCGCAGCAGGTCGGGGCGGGACGCGGCCATCCCGCCGCAGACGAAGAACATCGCCCGCACTCCGTGCGCCCGCAGGGTCCGCAGAATGGCGGGGGTGTAGCGGGGGTCGGGCCCGTCATCGAAGGAGAGCACCATCGTGCGGCCGATGCCGGACACCCGCAGGAGGGGCCGCTGCCGCACCGGTGGCAGGGCGCGGCGGTAGCGGGGCGGACTCTCCGCGGTCATCGGCTGGAGGCGGTACGAGGACGGCGCCAGGCGCGCCGCCGCCTGCGGTCCGGCGGCCGCGGGCGGGGCGGTGGCCGCCCGTCCGGGGCCGCCGGCGGGGGTGGGGCGGGCCGGGCGGGCGGTGGTCGGCCCGGACGGGGTGGGGGTCCGGTCGGGGGCGAAGCGGTCGGAGGCGAAGAGTCCGACCGTGGTGGTGGCCCCGAGCACGGCGGCGATGCGGAGCACCATCCGCCGCCCCGTGGGCAGCTCATCGTTTTTCATGATTAATAACTCGCATGGCGGATGCTCCCGATCGCCGTCCCACACCGGCCGGGCCGGGCGAATGCACTCGATGGGAGGAGCCCGCCCCGGCGTGTCGCCGTGTGCCGGGTCCGTTCGGTGGCGGCGGACCAGCGGGAAGGGCAGCGGGCGGCCTGCGCCGCCAGGGGCGGCTGCCGGGAGGCGGCGGACCCGAACACGGCGACGGGCAGGGCGGGACGTGGGAGGACGTGGCAGGCGGCCGCACCCGGGCCACTTCTCGGGTCACCGGTCCGGCGGGTCGTGTGTGGCGCCTTCCGCCGGACCGTCCGCTGCGCCATCATGATCGGCCGTCAGCCGATGCCGTCCGCAAAGAGGTGACGCTCATGGCCAGGATCCGCGCGGGGCAGGGAATTCTGCGCCGCAAACCCATCGCACTGATCGAGGAGGGCGGCGCTCAGGAGCAGCTCACCCGGACGCTGGGGCTGTGGCAGCTCACGGCGATCGGGGTGGGCGGCATCATCGGCGCGGGGATCTTCACCCTGGCCGGTACGGTCGCCAACGGCACGGCCGGTCCGGCGGTGCTGGTGTCGTTCCTCGTCGCCGGCGTGGCGAGCGCGGCCGCCGCGTTCAGCTACGCCGAGTTCGCCGGGCTCATCCCGAAGGCGGGATCGGCGTACACGTACGGCTACGCGGTCCTCGGCGAGCTCGCCGGCTGGTTCATCGGCTGGGACCTGCTGCTGGAGTACACCGCGATCGTGGCGGTGGTCGCGATCGGCATCTCGGGGTACTTCAACTTCCTGCTCGGAGAGGTGGGGGCGGAGCTGCCCGCCTGGATGCTGGGCGCGCCGGGCACGGGCGAAGGCCACCGGGTGGACCTGTTCGCCGCCCTGCTGTGCCTGCTGATCGCCTATCTGCTCACGCTCGGCATCAAGAACGCGGCCCGTTTCGAGACGGTGGTCGTGGTGCTGAAGGTGCTCGTCGTGCTGCTGGTGATCGTGGTCGGCTTCTTCCACATCACCTCGGCGAACTACAGCCCCTTCTTCCCGTACGGCGTGGGCGGGGCGTTCACGGGTGCGGCGACGGTGTTCTTCGCGGTGTTCGGGTACGACGCGATGTCGACGGCGGCGGAGGAGTCCAAGGACGCGCAGCGGCACATGCCGAAGGCGATCCTCTACTCGCTGGCGATCTCGATGGTGCTGTACGTGCTGGCGTGCCTGGTCCTGACGGGCATGCAGAACTACACCGAGATCGACAAGGAGAGCGGTTTCTCCACGGCCTTCAAGTCGGTCGGCCTGGGCGCGCTCGCGGATGTCATCGCGGTGGGCGCCATCATCGGCATCCTCACGGTGATGTTCACGTTCATGCTGGGCGTGACCCGTGTGTGGTTCTCCATGTCCCGGGACGGGCTGCTGCCGCGGTGGTTCGCCAAAACGCACCCGACGCGCCACGTGCCGACCCGGGTGACGTGGATCGTGGGTGTCGCCTCGGCGCTGATCGCCGGGTTCCTGCCGATCGGCGAGGCGGCCGAGCTGACGAACATCGGCATCCTGCTGGCGTTCGTCGTGGTGTGCGTGGCGGTCATCGTGCTGCGCTACAAGCGGCCGGACCTGCCCCGCACGTTCCGCACGCCGGGGATGCCGGTGGTGCCCGCGCTCGGCGTGGTCTTCTCGATCTGGCTGATCACCTTCCTGCAGTGGCAGACGTGGGCGCGGTTCGCCGTCTGGCTCCTGCTGGGGCTGGTGGTGTACTTCGCCTACTCGTACCGCAAGTCCAACCTGGCGAAGCCGGGGGCCGGCGCGGAGGAGGTGCCGCGGCGGGGCCCGGGGGCCGGAGCCTGACGCCCGTCACTTGCCCATCAACAGGCCGTCCTCGTCCGCGCCGCGGGCGAGGACGGCCCGCTGGATCTCGCTGCGGACCGGGGTGAGGTCCTGGCCGCTGTCGATGGCGGCGTTGACGTTGACGACCCGGCCGGTGGCGGTGTTGAACCACTGCGGGAGGTACTCGGCCTTCTCGACCTCCCAGCGACCGCCCGGCTCGGCGGGGGGCGTGAAGGTGAAGCGCCCGATGGTGCCCTGGTTGCCGCGCGGGTCGCGCGCCCCCAGATTGTTGATCATGTCCCCGGCGATCTGGTCGCCCATGCCGTAGATGACCCACGTGCCGTTGACCTTCTCGTACGCCTGCGGGGCGTGGACGTGGGTGCCGACGATGAGGTCGATGTCGGGACGGCCGTCGCGGGCGGAGGCGGTGAGGCTCCGGGCGAGGTCGAGCTGCTGCTGATCGGGGTCGCTCTGCCACTCGGTGCCCCAGTGCATGCTCACCACGACGACGTCGGCGCCGGCCTCGCGCGCCGCCCGGGCGTCCGCGACGATCGTCTCCTCGTCGATGAGGTCGACCGCCCAGGACTGCTCCGCGGGCAGCGGGTCGGCGTTGGTGCCGTAGGTGTAGGCGAGGTGCGCGACCGTGGCGCTGCCCGCCTTCAGCAGGGTGGGGCGGGCGGCCTCCTCGGCGGTGCGGGCGGACCCGGCGTGCCTGACGCCCGCCTTGTCGAGGGCGTCGAGGGTGCGGCGCAGGCCGTCGAGGCCGTCGTCCAGGGTGTGGTTGGACGCGGTGGAACAGGAGTCGTAACCGGTCTCGGCCAGCGCGGCGGCGACCTGCGGCGGTGACTTGAAGCTGGGGTAGCCGGTGAAGGGGCCGCCGTCGGGGCCGTAGACGGTCTCCATGTGGCAGAGGGCGACGTCGGCCGCCGAGACGACGGGCCGGACGCCGGAGAGCATCGGGCGGAAGTCGTAGCCCTGGCCGTTCGCGTCCGCCTGTGCCTGCCGGATGATCGAGGCGTGCGGCAGGACGTCGCCGCTGGCCACCAGGGTGAATCCGCGCCGCTCGCCGTGCGCGGCGGCGCCGGCGGCCGACGAGGGCACGGCCTCCTGCCGGCCCGTCTGGGCGGGTGCGCCGTGCGGCTGCGTGCCCGCACAGCCCGCCGTGGCGGCGAGCAGTACGGCGGTCGCGGCCACCGTGGTGTGCCGGGTGCGTGGGGTGGTCATGGCCGGGCTCCGTAGGACGTGGGGGCATCGGATGCTGGCTCCCTGATCCATACGGGAAATGAGGATCATTCAATCCTGATCATCACAGAATCACACTAATCCCCTGAAGGGTTACGTACCGTCGCCGGACGACCGCTCGCCGCACCATTCGCCGCTCGGTGCGACCGCTCGCCGCACATCGCGGTGCGCCGCCTGTCCCTGCGGGCCCTGATGCGTTCGGATACGGACCCAGTGACGCGGCACGGCGCGAAAGGGTGTGAACGATGACGACGGCGACGGCGGACACCACCGACGAGCGGACGCTGGCGCAGCTCCAGCGCGACCACGGGCCGGCGCTGCTGGGCTTCCTGCTCGGACTGACGTACGGGGACCAGCAGCGCGCCGAGGACCTGATGCAGGAGACGCTGGTCCGGGCGTGGCAGCACCCCGAGGCGTTCGAGGCACCGTACGAGTCGATGCGGCCGTGGCTCTTCACCGTCGGCCGGCGCCTCGCGATCGACGCGCGCCGCTCCCGGATGGCCCGTCCCACCGAGATCGGCGACGGGATGCTCGCCGCCCTCCCCGAGCCGGCCGACCCCACCGAGTCGGCGGTGGCGGCCCTCGACGTCCGCGCGGCGGTACGGGAACTGAGCCCCGAGCACCGCGCGGTCCTGGTGCGCATCTACTTCGACGGCCTGACGGTCAACGAGGCGGCGGCGGACCTGGGCATACCGGCCGGCACGGTGAAGTCGCGCTCGCACTACGCGCTGCGCGCGCTGAGCCGGTACCTCCCGGGCTACCCCGTACGCCCCTGACGGCCCTCCCGGCATCCGCTCCCCCGTGCGTCACCGGCCCGGGCCGGAACGTATGCGAAACCACAGCACCGAGTTGAGAAAAGCGGCGCCCCGGCCGCCTCCCACGGTGGAGGCTCGTCCCCGGGAGGCGCGCGCCGCGACAGGAGCCCGCGCACCGACGTACGTCCGGGAGAAGGTGGGAACGTTGCAGCCCGAGAGCACCAACGGCACCGACGGAGGCGGGCTGGCAGTCCCGATGGCCTGGTTGTGTGCCGAGTACGTGGCCGATGAGCTACTGCGGGCGGGCGGCCTGGTGGAGCCGGGCTCCCTCGAGTACGGGGCCGGCCGGCGGACGCTGGCGCTCACCGTCTACCTCTGCGGAGGGGCGCAGCCGTCCCCCGGCACCGGCGGCGAGGACGTCATGGAGGAGTGGCTCGCGCTCACCGCGTACGGCCACCCCTGGGAGGACTGGGTGCGCGAGCGGCTGGCCGCGCGGGGGGAGCGCGACGGCGACGAGGACGAAGGGCTCGGGCTCGCCCGTGAGACGTGGCGGCTGCTGGAGTCCACGCAGCTCCTCGCCACCGACCTCGGCGCCCTGTCCGCCGCCCCGGCCGCCGGCCTCGCCGTCGACGAGTCCGCACGCGTGTGGCTGCCGGCCTGGCAGGTGGGCCTCACGCTCGGGCACCTCGCGCTGCGCCTGTACTGAATCCGCGCGCCGCGGCACGCCGCGGGGCGCCGCCGATGTTCAGTGCGGCTGAACCGGACGCGCCCGGACCGTGGACGGCAGGTCCTGGTGCCCGCCGCTGGCGAGCATCCGCACCTCTCCCTGGTCGCTGATCTCCGCCAGCACGATGCCCGTGTCGTCCGCGTAGACCGGGTGCCCGCCGGCGCCGGTGCGCTGCGTGCGGTGCACCTCCACGGTGTCCTCCCGCCCGAAGTCCAGCTCGTAATGATCATGGATCGGCATGGCTGCCTCCCGGTGGAGCGATGGGCGCCATGACACCCCGCGTCCCCCCAACGGGACCATTCATTCCTTTCCGGGCGCCGGGCGGTCGCGGTGGACACCGGCGTGGTACTTGGGGACACGCACCGTGACCTTCATGCCCGCGCCCACGCCCGTCTCGACGACGAGTCCGTACGCGTCCCCGTACACCTGGCGCAGCCGCTCGTCCACGTTGGACAGGCCGATGCCGGACGCCTGCGGGCGCTCCCCCGCGAGGATGGCCCGCAGCACGCCGGGGTCCATGCCGACGCCGTCGTCCTCGATGGTCACGACCGCCTCGGCGCCCGCGTCACGGGCCGCGATGGTCACCCGGCAGGTGGTGCGGGAGTCCTCCAGGCCGTGCTTGACCGCGTTCTCGACCAGCGGCTGGAGGCACAGGAACGGCAGGGTCACCGGCAGCACCTCGGGGGCCACCTGGAGCGTGACCTGGAGGCGGTCGCCGAACCGCGCGCCCGCCAGCGCCAGGTACTGCTCGATGGAGCGCAGCTCGTCGGCGAGCGGGGTGAACTCGCCGTGCCGCCGGAAGGAGTAGCGGGTGAAGTCGGCGAACTCCAGGAGCAGTTCCCGGGCGTGCCCGGGATCGGTGCGGACGAACGAGGCGATGGCGGCGAGCGAGTTGTAGATGAAGTGCGGCGAGATCTGGGCGCGCAGGGCGCGGATCTCCGCCTCGGCCATCCGGGTGCGCGAGCGGTCGAGCTCGGACAGCTCCAGCTGGACCGAGACCCAGCGGGCCACCTCGGTCGCGGCCCGCACGAGCACGGCCGACTCGCGCGAGCCGTACGCGACGAGCGCGCCGAGCACGCCGTCCTCGCCGGTGAGGGGGGCGATCACGGCCCAGCGCAGCGGGCAGTCGAGGTCGTCGCACTCGACGCGCACGCTCTGGCTGCGGCCCGAGTCCAGCGGCTCGGCGACCAGCCGCATCGCGTGGTCGCGGTGGTGGCCGGCGCCGGGCCCGTCCCAGGCGAGCACGGCGGTGCGGTCGGTCAGGCACAGCGCCTCGGTGCCGAGCAGGGGCCGCAGACGCCGGGCGGCCCTGCGGGCGGTGTCCTCGGTCAGCCCGGCGCGCAGGGGCGGGGCCGCGAGGGACGCGGTGTGCAGGGTGTGGAAGGTGGCGCGTTCGACGGGGGTGCCGAGGTCGAGGACGTCCCTGCCCGCCCGGCGGGCGGTGAGCCGGCCGGCGGCGAATCCGGCGGCGAGCAGGACGGTTCCGGCGGCGGCCAGCGCGGCGAGGAGCGTGCCGCTCACGGGGCGGCCCCCTCGGGGTCGGGGCGGCCGGCCAGCTCCTCGGGCAGGTGGAGCCGGGCCAGGATCACGGGGGTGCCGGCGGGTATGCGGCGGGGCGTGGCCAGGGAGACGGCCACCATGGTGAGGAAGCCCAGCGGCACGGACCACACGGCGGGCCAGGCCATCAGGGTGTGCGGCCAGCCCTCGGGGGCGAGCCCGGCGCGGGTGGCCATCACGGCGGTGAGCGCCGCGCCGCCGCCGACGACCAGCCCGGACACGGCGCCGGGCGGGGTGAGCCGCCGCCACCAGATGCCCAGCACCAGCAGCGGGCAGAACGACGACGCCGACACCGCGAAGGCCAGGCCGACCGCGTCCGCCACGGGGACCTTCGTCGTCACCAGGCTCAGGCCGAGCGGCACGGCCATGGCGAGCGGGGCCGCCAGCCGGAAGTGCCGTACGCCGCGCGTGGGCAGCACGTCCTGGCCGAGCACCCCGGCCACGGACATCGTCAGTCCGGAGGCCGTCGACAGGAACGCCGCGAACGCACCGCCCGCGAGCAGTGCTCCGAGCAGCTCCCCCGCCAGGCCGCCGACGACGCGGTCCGGCAGGACGAGGACGGCGGCGTCGGCGGCGCCGGTCAGCGCCAGCTCGGGCGCGTAGATCCGGCCGAGGGCGCCGTACACCGGGGGGAGCAGGTAGAACGCACCCACCAGGCCGAGGACCACGAGGGTGGTGCGGCGGGCCGCCCGCCCGTTGGGGCTGGTGTAGAAGCGGACGGCGACGTGCGGCAGGCCCATCGTGCCGAGAAACGTCGCGAGGATCAGCCCGTAGGTGGCGTACAGCTGGTTGCCGTCACGGCCGCCCGCGAGCGGCTGCGACCACCCGAGGGGGTCGGTCCCGGTCGCGGCGCGCTCCGGTACACGCGCGCCCTCGGGGAACCGCAGCGTGGTGCCCGCCTCGACGCGATGCGTGCCTTCCTGGAGCGTGACCGTGTCGTCCGCGTACGGGACGGAGTCGACGCGTCCGGTGACCGTGAGCGTCAGCGGGGCGTCGACGTCGACGCGTACGGTGTCGTCGACGCGTACCGCCGTGTGCTCGCGGAAGACGGCCGGGGCGTCGAACCGGGCGCGGGGGGCGCCGTCGCCCAGCCAGGCGGTGACCAGGAAGAGCACCGGCACCAGCAGTGCGGTGAGCTTGAGCCAGTACTGGAAGGCCTGGACGAAGGTGATGCTGCGCATGCCGCCCGCCGCGACCGCGCCGGTGACGACGACGGCGACGACGAGCCCGCCGACCCATTCGGGCGCGCCGGTGAGGATCTCCAGCGTCAGGCCCGCCCCCTGGAGCTGCGGCAGCAGGTAGAGCCAGCCGATGCCGACGACGAACAGGCTGGCCAGACGCCGCACCCGGGGCGATTCGAGGCGGGCCTCGGCGAAGTCGGGGAGCGTGTACGCGCCGGAGCGGCGCAGCGGGGCGGCGACGAGGACCAGCAGCACCAGGTATCCGGCGGTGTAGCCGACGGGGTACCACAGCATGTCGGGGCCCTGGAGCAGGACGAGCCCGGCGATGCCGAGGAAGGAGGCGGCGGAGAGGTACTCGCCGCTGATGGCGGCGGCGTTGAGGCCGGGCCGCACGGTGCGGGAGGCCACGTAGAAGTCGGAGGTGGTGCGGGAGATGCGCAGGCCGAGGGAGCCGATGAGCACGGTGGCGAGGACGACGACGGTGACGGCGGTCACCGCGTAGGTCTGGTTCACGTGCGGTCGTCCACGCCGGTCAGCGGCCTTCCACCAGTCCGGTGAAGGCGCGTTCGTTGCGCTCGGCCCGGCGGACGTACCAGCGGGCGGTCAGCCACATCACCGGGTGCACGCCGACGGCCAGGGCGGCCCACACGAACGGCGCGGGCGACGGTGCCGCGGCGTCCAGGGCCTCGGGCAGCGCGAACAGCAGCGGCAGGCTGCCGACCAGCAGGGCGAGCGCGCCGAGCGCGTACAGCGCGGCGCGCAGCTGGCTGCGCATCAGCGAGCGCACGTAGGTGTGGCCGAGGGAGGTCTGCTCGCTGATCTCGGAGCGGGCGGGCGCGTGCAGCCGCGGCGGGCGGGGCGGCCTGTGGGCGGCCCGCGGCACTCCGGTCACGGTCTCGCGGCGGGGGCGGCGCGCGACTGGGTGCTCTGCGGGCATCGTCGTCCGGGGCGGCTCGTCGGGGGCGCGGCCGGCTCGGTTCTGCCGGTCCGGTGCGTGGAGTCTACGCAGAAGCGGTGGCTGAAGGTAGACCTGTTCTTCCGCTGTGCGGGCTCAGCCGCGGACATGCCGCATCAGCAGGTCGCGCAGCTGGCGGGCGTGCCGGCGGCTGACCGCGAGCTCGGCGCTGCCGACCCTGACGGTGGTCGCACCGGCGTCGAGGCGCAGCTCGTCGATCCGGCCGAGCGCGACGAGGTGGCTGCGGTGGATCCGTACGAAGCCGCGGGCCGCCCAGCGCTCCTCCAGGGTGGACAGCGGGATGCGGACGAGGTGGCTGCCGTCGTCGGTGTGCAGCCGCGCGTAGTCGCCCTGGGCCTCGACGTAGGCGATGTCGTCGATCGGTACGAAGCGGGTGACGCCGCCGAGTTCGACCGGTATCTGCTCCGGCGTCGCGCTCGCGGCGCCGGGCCGGTGGTCGGCGGGTGCGGTGAGGTCGCTGACCCGGCGGACGGCCTCGGCCAGCCGTTCCTTGCGCACGGGCTTGAGGACGTAGTCGACCGCCTTGAGGTCGAAGGCGTGGACCGCGAAGCCCTCGTGGGCGGTGACGAACACGATCAGCGGCGGCCGGGCGAAGCCGGCGAGCAGCCGGGCGACGTCGAGTCCGGTGAGCCCGGCCATGTGGATGTCGAGGAAGACGACGTCGATGGCGTCCTCGCCGTCGGGGCCCGCGTCGAGGGCGCGGCCGATGCGGCGCAGGGCCTCGGTCGCGTCGGTGGCGCCTTCCGCGCTGCGCACCCGGGCGTCGGAGCGGAGCAGGTAGAGGAGCTCTTCGAGGGCGGGTTTCTCGTCGTCGACGGCCAGTGCGCGCAGCATGGTGCGGAGTGTAGGCGCGGGGTGATTGAGCGAGAAGCCGCTCGTATGCGTACTCGTTCACGACAGCACAGCAGGACATGTCGGCGATTGACGGGGAATGAGGCACACCCATGGGTCTGCGGGAGCGGCATCACGATGTCGCCGCTTATGCGCTGGGCGTGCTGGAGCCGGCCGACGCCTTGCGCTGCGAGGAGCACCTGACCGGGTGCGTGCCGTGCGCGGTGCGGCTGACGGACTTCGAGCGGACCGCTTCGGCCCTGGCGCAGCTCGCCGGCCGGGAGCCGCTGGAGTCGGGGCGCGTACCCGCCGCGGCGCCGCCCGTGCGGGCGGTCCGGGCGCGGCGCTGGCGCACACACCTGGTCGCGGTGGCGGCGGCGCTGGCGGTGGGCGTGCCGGGCGCGGCCGTGCTGCTGCACGACGCGGGCGGCGGCGATCCGGCGCTGCGGCGGGTGACGGCCGCGGATCCGGCCACCGGGGTGGCGGCGGCGATGGCGCTGCGGGACCGGGTGTGGGGGACGGAGCTGGCGGTGCGGGTTGCGGGCGTGCGGGGTCCTCGCGTCTGCGAACTGGTGGCCGTCGGCACGGACGGGCGGGAGTGGCCCGTGATGAGCTGGGCGGTACCCGTGGACGACGACGAGCCCGTCGTGGAGGGCGCGACCGCGCTGCACAGCGGGGAGATCGCCCGGCTGGAGGTCCGGGACCGCGACGGCGGCCGGCTGGTGGCGCTCCAGCCGTAGGGAGTGCGGCGAAGCAGTGCCGTCCGCCGGCAGGGCGGGCCGGCGCGTCCGGTGCGTGCGAGCGCACGGCGGAGGAGGCGGCCACTGCGGTGGGGGCACCCCTGTGCCCGAAGGCGACCCGTCGACGGCGCAGGGCGCGTGCGTGCCGGGCGTTGCCGGGCGGGACTTCGCGGACACGGCCCGGGCGGCGGAGACCGGGCCTATTTCAGCAGGCGGGACAGGCGGCGGTCGGCGAGCGGAGTACCGCCGGTCTGGCAGGTGGGGCAGTACTGCAGCGAGGAGTCGCTGAAGGACACCTCGCGGATGGTGTCGCCGCAGACGGGACACGGTTCGCCGGTGCGGCCGTGGACGCGCAGCCCGCTCTTCTTCTCGGCCTTGAGCCGTCCGGCGGCCAGCCCGTGCGAGCGCTCCACCGCCTCGCGCAGGGTGGTGCGCATCGCCTCGTACAGCGCGGTCGTCTCCTCGTCCGTGAGGTTCCGGACGGGCTTGAACGGGGACATGCGGGCGGCGTGGAGGATCTCGTCGCTGTACGCGTTGCCGATGCCGGCGATGAGGCCCTGGTCGCGCAGGGCACCCTTGATTTGGCGCCGCTCCCCGGCGAGGAGGGCGGCGAAGGCGTCCCGGTCGAAGTCGTCGGCGAGCGGGTCGGGGCCGAGCCGGGCGACGCCGGGGACGTCGGCCGGATCGCGTACGAGATGGACGGCGAGCCGCTTGGTGGTGCCGGCCTCGGTGAGGTCGAAGCCGTCGCCGCCGGTCAGCGCGACACGCAGGGCGAGCGGGCCCTTGCCGGGGCGAGGCGGCCCGGAGGGCAGGACGTCGCGCCACTGGAGCCAGCCGGCCCGGGCGAGATGGACGACCAGATGGAGGGTGCCGGCGGGCCCTTCCGCCGTGTCCGCGGCGGTGGGCTCCACGGCGATGTCCAGGAACTTGCCGCGGCGTGCCACGCCGGTGACCCGGGCGCCGTCGAGCACGCCGAGCGGCGGGTCGTACGTCTTGAGCACACTGATCGCGACCGGCAGGGCGCGGGCGATCTCCTTGCCGACGAGGTTCCCGTCGAGGAACTCCCGCAGCGCTTCGACCTCGGGCAGCTCGGGCATGGTTCCAGCTTGCCTCAGAGCGGGCCGGAGCGGTCGGTGGCCTTCACGAGTCCGGCGAGCTCGGCGTGCAGGGCGTGGGCGAGGCGGTCCAGGTCGGGCAGGGCCTTGCCGTCGGCGACGAGGCCGACGTGGACCTGTCCGCCGTACGGGGACATCGCGATGGCCAGCGACTGGCCGCGGGCGAGCGGCGCCATGGGGTGCAGGGCCCGCAGCGGGCTGCCGGCGAGCGAGAGGGCCGAGCGGGGCAGCGGCACGTTGGTGACCAGGACGTCGAAGAGCATCCGGGCCGCGCCTCCGGCCAGCGCCGCACCGAACCGGTGTGCCAGCGGCGGCAGTTGGTCGGCCAGTACGGCGACGGCCCCCGCACCGCGGGAGGGCCCGGCGGCCTTGTTGCGGTCCATGCCGCGGCGTACGGCGTCGAGCCGGCACAGCGGGTCGGGGTCGGCGAGGGGCAGGTCGAGGAGGTACGCGGAGAAGGTGTTGCCCGAGTCGGGCGGGGAGCCGGGCCTGCGCCGGGAGACCGGCACCAGGGCGCGCGGGTCGTCGGCGGGCAGCCGGTCGCCGCGCTCCAGCATCCAGTGGCGCAGCGCCCCGGCGACCACGGCGAGCAGGACGTCGTTGGCCGTGCCGCCCGCCTCCCGACGCACCCGGCGGATCTCCTCCAGGTCCAGTTCGGCGGTGACCAGGCGCCGCGTCCCGCTGGACTCGGCGGTGAGCGCGGGCGTGCCGCGCGGGTCGAGGCGGCTGGCCCGTACGACGGAGGCGCCGACGCCCAGGGCGTGGCCGAGCTCCTCGATGCGGCCGCGCGCGGCGCCGCCCACCAGTCCGGCCGCCGTCCAGGGGCCCGGCATCCAGGAGCGGGGCGGCACGGGGCGGGGGCGCCGGCGGCCGCCGCCCCCGCGCCGGGTGACGCCGGCGATCTCGTCGAAGATGCCCGCGCCGATCGCGACGGCCCGCATGCCGTCGGCGAGGGCGTGGTGAAGCTTGACCAGCACCGCGAAGGGGCCGCCGGGAGCACCGGTCAGCAGGTACATCTCCCAGGGCGGCAGCCCGCGTTCGAGCGGGCGTTCCATCAGCTCGCCGGCGAGCCGGGCGGCCTCGGCGGCGAAGTCGCCGTCCTCCGGCAGCCCGATGTGCCGGACGTGGCGGTGGACATCGAAGGACTTGTCCGCGCTCCAGCGGGCGCCGCCGACGGGCAGCAGCACGTCCCGGACGCGCATCCTCAGCCGGGGGATGGCCGCGGCGCGTTCAGCGAGCAGTCCGAGCACACCGGCCGGGTCGGCCGGTCCGGGGTCGAAGCGGGCCAGCGCCCCGAGGTGCATGGGGTGATCAGCCGTTTCGAGGTGCCAGAAAGCCAGGTCGAGAGGTGCCAGCAGCTCACTGCTCAAGGGATCCCCATGTCGATCGGGGCCGGGGCCGGGCCGTGGTGGCCGGGCCGCGAGGCCGTACGTGCGGCCCGGCTCCTGGAGGGCCACGGGAAAGCAGTCAATCGCCTTCGGTCGGTTACGGTCAAGCACGGTCCGCACACGGAACGTCAACAGCTCATGTCGGCTGCGTTTCCGCAGTCGCCGTTATGCGGGCGAGACGCTGGCGCTCCCCGACGGCGAATTCGCACCAGACGCACTTGCCGCTGCCGCGGGACTCCACGCCCCACACATCGGCGAGCCGGTCCACCAGCAGCAGCCCCCGCCCGGACACGCCCGACGTCCCGGCGTCCCGGCGGCGCGGCAGCACGCTGGAGCGGTCCTCCACCTCGATCCGCAGCCGCCGCTCGTGGCCGGCCGGCATCCGCAGGGTGACGATCGCCCCGCCGTCGGTGTGCAGGAGGGCGTTGGTGATCAGCTCGTCGGCGACCAGTTCGATCTCGTCGGCCCGCGCGGCCGCGCTCCACGCGCGGACGGCGGCCCGGATCATGTGCCGCGCGGAGCGCAGCGCCTCGGGGTCGTTCTGCGCGACGTGCTGCTGGAGCCGGCCGCCGGCCTGCGGGCTGTACCCGCCCCTGCGGCGCAGCAGCAGCACCGCCACGTCGTCGTCGCCGCCGCGTTCGTCGACGACCTCGCACAGATGGTCGGCGAGCAGCTGGAGGTCGCTCGGACCGCTGCCTACCAGCGCCGTCAGCCACTGCATGCCGTCGTCGAGGTCGGCGCCCGGCTGTTCGATGAGGCCGTCGGTGTAGAGCAGCAGGGCTTGGCCGGGGTCCAGCTCCAGCAGGGAGACGGGGTAGTCCAGCCGCCCGAACTCCGCCGACAGGCCCAGCGGCAGGCCGCCCTCGACGGGGACCCGGCGGCAGCTCCCGTCGGTGTCGCGCAGGAGCGGGTCCACGTGGCCGGCGCGCACGAGCTGCACCACGCCCGTCGCCAGGTCGGCCTCCAGGTACGTACAGGTGGCGAACCGCTCGGTGTCCAGTTCGTGCAGGAAGACCGAGGCCCGGGCCATGACGGTGGCCGGGGTGTGTCCCTCGGCGGCGTAGGCCCGCAGCACGATGCGGAGCTGTCCCATGACGGCGGCGGCGTGCGTGTCGTGGCCCTGGACGTCGCCGATGACGGCGCCGACCCGCCCGCCGGGCAGCGGGATGATGTCGTACCAGTCGCCGCCGATGTCCCGGCCGAGGCGGGCGGAACGGTACCGGACTGCGATCTGCGCGCCGGGGACGTGCGGGATCCTGCGCGGCAGCATCGCCTGCTGGAGCCCCTCGGCGAGGTCGTGCTCCTGCTCGAAGAGCATGGCGCGCTGCAGGCTCTGGGCGATGCTGCTGCCGAGTGCGACGAGGACGTTGCGGTCCTCGGCGGAGAAGCCGTACTTGTCGCTGTAGAGCAGGCCGAGGGCGCCGATGGGCCGGGCCTGGGCGATGAGGGGCAGGTAGGCGGCGGAGGTGATGCCGAGACCGCTGATACTGGGCCACAGGATGGGGTACGAGGCGGCGAAGTCCTCCGGCGACTCGATGTACCGGGGCGCGAGGGTGCGGACCACTTCGCTCATCGGGTACTGCTCGTCCACCCGGGTGTAACGGGTGCCGGGCACGAAGGAGCCCTCCGGTCCGTCCGCGACGAGGTGGATGCGGCCGGCCTCCAGCAGGCCCATCACCACGCTGGTCGCGCCGAGGTGTTCCAGGCCGTGGGAGTCCTTGAGCACGTCGATGACGTCCTGGACGGTCCGGGCGTGGGCGAGCGCCGCGGTGGTGGCCTCCACGACGCTGGTCTGGCGGCGCCGTTCGGCGTCGACCTCGAAGCGCGCGGTGGACTCGGTGAGCTCCTGGGTGGCGTCGCGGACGATGCCGATGATGCGGCGCGGGCGTCCGGTCCCGTCGCGCCGGATACACCCCTGGGTGTGGGTCCAGCGCAGCTTCCCCTTGCGGTCGCGGATGCGGAAGTAGGCGCCGTAGTGGCTGCTGCCGTTCTTCAGGGCCTGGGTCACCATGCCGTCGAGACGGATCGCCTCGACGGGCGGGACGCGCACGGCAAGGCTCTCGGGCCGCCCGTCGTAGTCCGCGGCATCCACCTGGAACACGTCGAGGGCGGCCTGGTCCATGTGCATCAGCCCCGCGTCCAGGTCCCAGTCGAAGCTGCCCATGCGATTGAGGGACAGACTCAGATCCGGGTGGGCGGGCCAGTCCTCGGGGAGCGACAGGGCATCCGCTGCCGGATCAGCCATGGAGCCACTCTGCCATCATTCGTCTGGTTTCTCGACCGTTTGCAGGAGCTTGGGGTGGTGGACGCGGGAGGGGCCGTCAGCCCTCGTACGGCTCCGGCTCCGGCTCCGGCTCGGCGGCCGCGTCGTCCGGCTCCTGGTCCGGCCCGGCGTCCGGCCCCGCGTCGAGCCACTCCTCCGGCTCTTGGCCGGGTCCGGCGTCCAGCCCGGCGTCCGGTCCCACGTCCAGCCCCACGTCCAGCCCCGCATCCGGCCCCGCATCCGGCCCTGCGTCCGGTTCCAGGTCCAGCCCTGCATCCGGCCCGGAGAAGGTGCCGTCGCCCTCGGGGACGGGACCGGCGCCGCCGTCCGGTCCGGCGTACGGTCCGAAGTCCATTCCGTTGTCCGGGCCCATCAGTCCCCCGGCGCCCTGGCCCCCGGCGCCGCCCCCGTCCGCCTGGAACTCCGGTTCCGGGTCGACGGACGGAGGCACGGGACACCCGGGCGGCGCGGGGGGAACGGCCGGGCAGTCGGTCGGCCCCACGGGCTGCGGGGCGACCGGCTGGGGCGCCGCCGACTGCGGCGCGGGCGGCTCGGCCGGCGGGTTCAGGATGCTCTCGTCGGTGACGACGCGGTCCTTCTCGCCGTCCGTGCCGGTCTGGCGCTCGATGAGGGTGTTGCTGACGACACTGACGATGAGCAGACTCTCGACGACGTGCTGGGTGGCGGTGACGGTGACGACCCGCCCGGGGTCGAACCCGGGCCACGGCTGCCCCTTGTGCTCGACGCCCCCGTCGTCGCTGACGGGTGAGCGCAGGGGGCTGCCGGAGGCGCAGCGCACCCGCGGCGCACCGTACTCGTCGACCAGGACGGCGGTGCCGGCCTGGAGGACCGCCTGGAAGGGGGCGGCGGAGTCGTCGCGGTAGCCGTGGCCGGTGACCCGCGTGTCGGACCGCAGTACCACGGGCGTCAGGCCCCGCAGCCAGGGCGCGAGCCGGGTCGGGCCGACTCCGGCGGCCTGGGCGAAGGCGGCCGCCCGCCCCTGGTCGGAGGCCAGGAGGCGCACCTGCCGCTCGACGTCGCAGCTGGCGACCGAGCGGGCGCCGCCGTACAGCCCGGGGGTGGCCCCGGAGACGATGCCCGTGACCGGCGGGGTGCCGGGCCCGGCCGACGGAGGTGCGCTGGCCGCTTCGGGGGCGGGTCTGACCGTGGAGGGGGTGAAGGGCGCGGGGCCGTGGGCGGCGGCCGGCTGGAGCAGGACGTCCCCCGGGCCCGGCAGGCCCGACTGCGCCCCAGGGCCTTCGGCCGACCGGCCGTCGCCGTCGCCGCCGCAGCCCGCGACGAGGAGTCCCGCGGTCACCGCGGCGACCGCGCCGCACCGGCGCCGACGTGTGGTGGTACGCACGGAGGCCCTCCCGCCTTTCGGTACCGCTTCGGCCGTATATGACCTCTATGTCTGCCGGATCATGCACCGCCTCGCAACCGGAGGCACCCGCCCCGCTCGTCGCTTGAACACGTTCAAGAGATGCCTTAGGCTCACCCCGCGAGTTGAACACGTTCAACCAGAGCACGTTCAACGGAGAGGGGGTGGCCGTGTCCGTACTGGTCGGGCTGATCGTCGCGCTCGGCATGCTGGTGATCGTTCCGGCGGGCCTGCGCCTGATGGACAGCGAGGGGACGGCCGCCCTCCGGAGGCTGTGGCCGCTGTTCGCGCTGCCGGGGGCGGTGTGCCTGTGGCTGCCGCGCGGTACGGCCGCCACCGCGCTCGCCGCCTGTTACGCGGCCGGCACCGTGCTCCTGGCGCTCCACGTGCCGCGCCGTCTGCTGCGTACGCGGTCGGCGGCACCGGCCGAGATCGCCGTCCTCACCGCGCTGGCGAGCCCGTCCGTCGCCGGACTCGCACTGGTCGCCGAGCGCGCCGGGCACCGGCTGTTCGGCTTCGACCTGGAGATTCTGGCGCTGACGGTGCCGCACTTCCACTTCGCCGGGTTCGCCGCCGCCCTCGTCGCGGGCCTGGTCTGCCGGGCCGCCGACGGGCCGGCCGGCCGGTTCGCGGCCCTCAGCGTGCCGCTGGGCACCCTGCTCGTCCTGCTCGGGTACTTCCTCGACGACCGGGCCGAGCTCGCGGGAGCGCTCGTCCTCACCGCCGGGATGTGGGCCGTCGCCCTGCTGACCTGGCGCCACGTGCGGGGCGCCCGGGCCGGTGCGGGCGACCGGCTGACCCGCGCGCTGCTCGCCGTCTCGGCCGCCGTCCTGGTCGCCACCATGCTGCTCGCCCTGAGCTGGGCGCTCGGCGAGGCGACCGGGCTGCCGCACCCCGATCTGACCTGGATGGCCGCCACCCACGGCCTCGGCAACGCCCTCGGCTTCGCACTGTGCTCGGTGCTGGCCTGGCGACGACTCGGAGGAACCGTCCTGTGACACGCCTCATCCGCAGCCTGAGCACCGCCGACACCCCCTCCTTGAGCTATCCGGAGGTCGGCGCCACCGCTGCCCGGCCGCTGCCGGACGGGTACCAGCACCTGCACGAGGACGTCCTGATCGGCCGCGGCCCGGACGTCTTCGCGCGGGCCGGCGCAGCCGTCACCACCTGGCGCATGCACCGCGCGTCGGGCGCCCGGGTGCGCGCCGGAGCGGAGCGCGCCGCACCCGGCGTCGCCGTCGAGGTGGCAGTGGGCGCCGGGCCGCTGCGGATCACCGCGCCCTGCGAGGTGGTGTGGACGGCGTACGAGGAGACCCGCACGGGCTTCGCGTACGGGACGCGGACGGGTCACCCGGAGTGCGGCGAGGAGTCCTTCGTCGTGCATCTGCGGGCGGACGGTTCCGTGTGGTTCACGGTCACGGCCTTCAGCACGCCCGCCCGCTGGTACACACGGGTGGCCGGGCCGCTCGTCCCCGTCCTCCAGCGCTGGTACGCGCGACGGCTCGGCCGGACCCTGCGAAAGATCGCCGCGGAGTGATCCCCGGCCGATACTGGAACCGATGGAGTGGTTCTGGTTCACCTCGTCCGACTACTGGCTGAGCCGACTGGTCTTCCAGCGGGCTCTGGCCGTGCTCTACGTGGTCGCCTTCGCGGGCGCCGCGCTCCAGTTCCGCGCATTGATCGGCGAGCGCGGCATGCTGCCGGTCCCCGCCTACCTTCACCGGGTGTCAGCGCGCCAGGCGCCCAGCCTCTTCCACCGGCACTACTCGGACCGGTTCTTCGCGCTGTGCGCCTGGACCGGGGCGGCACTGGCCGCGGCCCTCGCCGCGGGGGCGGGCGACGCGGTGCCGCTGGCCGTCTGCATGCTGATGTGGGCGGTGCTGTGGGCGCTGTACCTGTCGATCGTCAACGTCGGGCAGACCTGGTACGGCTTCGGCTGGGAGTCGCTGCTCCTGGAGGCGGGGTTCCTCGCCGTCTTCCTCGGCAACGAGCGCACCGCGCCGCCCGTGCTCATCCTGTGGCTGCTGCGCTGGCTGCTGTTCCGGGTGGAGTTCGGCGCGGGGCTGATCAAACTGCGCGGCGACTCCTGCTGGCGGGACCTGACCTGCCTCTACTACCACCACGAGACCCAGCCGATGCCCGGGCCGCTGAGCTGGTTCTTCCACCGCCTGCCCCGGCCGCTGCACCGGGTGGAGGCGGCGGCCAACCACGTCACGCAGCTGGTCGTGCCGGTGCTGCTGTTCACGCCGCAGCCGGTGGCGAGCGTGGCGGCGGGCGTGATCATCGTGACGCAGCTGTGGCTGGTCCTGTCCGGCAATTTCGCGTGGCTGAACTGGATCACGATCGTGCTGGCCGTGCCCGCCGTGGACGGCTCCCTGTTCGCCCGGGCCCCGGTCCTGCCCGCTCCCCCGCTCTGGTACGGGATCCTCGTCGTCGCCGTCACCGCGCTGGTGCTGGTCCTGAGCCGGAACCCGGTCCGCAACCTGCTCTCCCGCCGCCAGGCGATGAACCGGTCCTTCGACCCGCTGCACCTGGTCAACACCTACGGAGCGTTCGGGACGGTCGGCCGGATCCGGCACGAGATCGTCATCGAGGGCACGGACGAGACGGTGCTGCACGCGGGCACGGTGTGGCACGCGTACGAGTTCAAGGGCAAACCGGGCGACGTACGGCGGCTGCCGCGCCAGTTCGCCCCGTACCACCTGCGGCTGGACTGGATGATGTGGTTCGCCGCCCTCTCCCCCGCCTACGCCCACTCCTGGTTCGGCGGGCTGATGGAGCGGCTGCTGGACGGCGACCGGGACACGCTGCGGCTGCTGCGGCACAACCCGTTCCCCGGGGCGCCGCCCGCGGTCGTCCGCGCCCGCCTCTACCGCTACCGGTTCACCACCTGGCAGGAGCTGCGCGCGACCGGTGCGTGGTGGCACCGGACCTACGTACGGGAGTTCATGCCGCCGACGCGGCTCGGTGCGCCGGAGTGACGGCCGGCCCGGGCCCGCCGGCGAAGGCCCGGCCGCACGGGGGTCGGGCGGGCGTGCGCGAACCCTCCGCCGGACCGAAGGAGGTGCGGGCGTGCGCGTGCCCTCCACCGGACCGAAGGAGGCGCGGACGTGCGCGTGCCCTCCACCGGATCGGGGGAGGGCACGGGCGAAGCGGGTGGATCAGTCGATTCCGGGCAGGATGTGCGGCTCGGCGAGGTCGTCCTCGTAGCCGGCGAGCCGGATCGGGGCCGAACGGGCCCACACTTCGAGGCTGCCGAGTCTGTCCGATCGTGCGGACGGGTCGCCGTCCTCCGCCGGACGCTGTTCTTGCTTCGTCAGTTCTGGTGTCACCGCGCACTCCTTCGTGTCGCGAACCTATGAGGACATGGAAGATGCCGAATCGGTCGCGGTGGCGCCGGTACTGGGGCGGGACCGCGGCCTTGGTGGCAGGCCTTGTCCCGGGTCGGCCTCGAAGGGTTTCGTGGATCCCTGTCGGTCGACCGTTCGCCCCAGGTTAACCAAATGAGCACGCTCGCGCTCGATGGAACGCGTCACATAGGCGAATTCCGGACACTCCGTAGGCATCCAGTCACTCCATGGTGCACCTCGTGTGTGACCGTGGGGTCACCGCGGTGTTACCACTTGGCGGGCGCGTAGTCCTTGAGGAAGCAGCCGAACAGATCCTCGCCCGCCTCGCCGCGCACGATCGGGTCGTACACCCGGGCCGCGCCGTCGACCAGGTCCAGCGGGGCGTGGAAACCCGCCTCGGCCAGCCGCATCTTGTCGGGGTGCGGGCGCTCGTCGGTGATCCAGCCGGTGTCGACCGCGGTCATCAGGATGCGGTCCTTCTCGAACATCTCCTGGGCGCTGGTGCGCGTGAGCATGTTGAGCGCGGCCTTCGCCATGTTGGTGTGCGGGTGTCCAGCGCCCTTGTAGCCGCGGCTGAAGACGCCCTCCATCGCGGAGACGTTCACCACGTAGGTCCGCCGTGCCGGCGACGCGGCCATCGCCGAGCGCAGACGGCTGATCAGGATGAACGGCGCCGTGGAGTTGCACAGCTGCACTTCGAGGAGTTCGACCGGGTCGACCTCGGAGACCGTCTGGATCCAGCTGTTGGTGTCGTGCAGGTCCGGCACCAGGCCGCCGGCGTCGATCGCGGTGCCCGCGGCGATCCGCTCGAGGGACGCCGAGCCGCTGACCAGGGCCAGGTCGGTGACGTCCTGGGCGGACAGCCCGCCGCTGCGGGACGACGGCAGGGCGGCCATCGTCTCGACGGCGCCGCTGCCGAACGTGCCGATGACCTCGGCGGCCGGCAGCTCGCCGGCCGGCAGCGGGGCCGACTCCGCCGTGACCAGCTCGCGGTACGCCTGCGGGGAGCGCCGGACGGTCTGGGCGGCGTTGTTGATCAGGATGTCCAGCGGGCCCTCGGCGGCGACCGAGTCGGCGAGCGCGACGACCTGCGCCGGGTCGCGCAGGTCGATGCCGACGATCTTCAGCCGGTGGATCCACTCGTCGCTGTCGGGCATGGCCTTGAAGCGGCGGATCGCGTCCTTGGGGAAACGCGTGGTGATCGTGGTGTGGGCGCCGTCGCGCAGCAGCCGCAGCGCGATGTACATGCCGATCTTGGCGCGGCCACCGGTGAGCAGCGCGCGGCGGCCGGTCAGGTCCGTGCGGGCGTCGCGCCGGGCCCGGTTCTCGGTGGCGCAGTCGCGGCACAGCTGGTGGTAGAAGGCGTCGACCTCGACGTACCGGGTCTTGCAGATGTAGCAGGAGCGGGGGCGCCGCAGTACGCCCGCGATCTCGCCGGCGACCGAGGACGACGGCAGCAGGCCCTGCGTCTCGTCGTCGATCCGCTCGGCGGAGCCGGTCGCGGTGGCCTCGGTGACCGCCCTGTCGTGCGCGGTCTTGGCGGCCCGGCGCTCCTGGCGGCGGCGCTGCTTCACCGTGCGGTAGATGCCGGCCGTGGCGCGCCGGACGGCGATCGCGTCCGGGTGGTCCACGTCCAGCTTGTCGAGCTCCTCGAGGACGCTCAGGCAGACGGCCAGACGCTCGGGGTCGATGCCCGGCCCGTACGCCTGGTTCTCTTCTGTCACCGTCATGGCCGTTTCGGTTCCTCGATCACTCGTTTGCCACGTTTCAAAAGCCGAACTTTACGTCAGCACGGGGGCTCGCCGCCAAACGGCGAGCCGGGGGTCCCGTGGAGGTACGCCCGTACTCCATCGGCAGTACGACGGAATGCGTGCTCAGGGACGACGACGTGAACGGTCCCGCACGCCAGGGTGGGCACATGAGCTTCCTCGCGCTGTCCGTGCTGCTGTCGCTGGTCTCCGCGGTCGCCTACGCGGCCGGGGCGATCGTGCAGGAGCGCGTCGCGGCGTCCGCCGCCGGGCGCCGCGCGTACGCGCCGCTGCGCAGTGCCGCCTGGTGGGGGGCGGTGGGGCTGAACGGGGTGGGCGCGCTGCTGCACGTCGTGGCGCTGGCGTACGGGCCGCTGACCGTGGTGCAGCCGCTGGGCGCGCTGACGATCGTCTTCGCCCTGCCGATGGCCGCGCTCCTCGTTCGCCGGCGGGTAGGGGCGGTCGCGTGGCGCGGCGCGCTGATGGCGACGGCCGGGCTCGCCGGACTGCTCGCGCTGACCGCGGAGGCCGGGGCGCGGTCGGTGGACGGCGGGTCGCGGCTGCTGCTGGCCGGGCTGGGCGCCGGTGCGGTGGCCCTGCTGTACGGGGCGGCGCGGGGTGTGCGGCGGCCGGTGGCGCGCGGTGTGCTCCTGGCCGGCGGCGCGGGGGTGGCGTTCGGGGTCGCGTCGGTGTTCACCAAGACCGTCGCCGTGGACCTCATGGCGCGCGATGCGCCGTTCCCGTGGCCGAGCCTGTCGGCGATCGCCGCGCTCGCGGCCGCCGGGCTGCTGCTGTCGCAGGCGGCCTACCGGGGGGCCGGGCTGACGGCGCCCCTGGCGACGGTCACCGTGACGAATCCGGTGGTGGCCGCCGCCGTGGGGCTCACGCTGTTCGGCGAGGGTTTCCGGTACGGCGTGCCGGGCACCGTGCTGGCGCTGGGCTGCGGGGTGCTGGCGGCGGGCGGGCTGATCCTGCTCACGGCGGTGCCGCCGGAGCCGGAGCGCGCCCGCGCGCAGCCTCCGTCACAGACCCACGCCGCCGGACCGCAGGTAGGCGAGGGGGTCGATGTCGGACCCGTACCCCGGCCCCGTCCGCACCTCGAAGTGGAGGTGCGGTCCGGTGCTGTTGCCGGTGGATCCTGAACGGGCGATCCGCTGGCCGCTGTTGACGCGCTGGCCCTCCCGTACGGTGAGTGCCGAGAGGTGGGCGTACTGGCTGTACCGGCCGTCGTCGTGCCGGATGACGATCTCGTACCCGTACGCGCCGCCCCAGCCGGCGGAGACCACCCGGCCCGGTGCCACGGCCTTGACGGCGGTACCGGTGGGGACGGGGAAGTCGACGCCGGTGTGGTAGCCGCGGGCCCAGGAGGAACCGGCCTTGCGGTAGGCGGTGCCGGGGCCGGCGTCGACGGGGGCGCTGAAGCCCGCGCTCTGCGGGGGCTTCACGGAGGCGGGGCGGGCCGCCGGCTTCGGCTTGGACGCGGGCTTCACGGCCGGCTTGGCGGCGGGCTTCGCGGGCTTCGGCGTCGCGGCGGGCCGGGGCGAGGCGACCGCCGGCTTCGCGGCGGGCTTGGCCGGCGCCCCGCGCAGCGTCAGTCTCTGCCCCGGCATGATGATGTCGGGGTCGTCGCCGATGACCGTGCGGTTCGCCGCGTACAGCCGCTGCCAGCCGCCCCTGACCTGCTGGTCCCGGGCGATGGCGGACAGCGAGTCGCCGCGCGCCACCGTGTAGCTCTCGCGCTGCGTGGGCACGGTCGTGGGCGTCACGGGCGCCGGCCGCGGCGCGGCCCTGCGCTGCGGCGCGATGTCGGGGGTGTCGCCGCCCCGGGTGAGTCCCGCCTTCACCGAGCAGGCGGGCCAGGCACGCGGGCCCTGCCCCTTGAGGACCTTCTCGGCGACGGCGATCTGCTGGTCCTTGGTCGCGAGGTCGGCGCGCGGCGCGTAGCGCGTGCCGCCGTACGCCTCCCAGGTCGACTGGGTGAACTGGAGCCCGCCGTAATACCCGTTGCCGGTGTTGATCTGCCAGTTGTTGGTGGACTCGCAGGCCGCGACCTTCTCCCACACGTCCACCGACGCGGCATGGGCCGCTCCCGCCCCGATCAGCGGGAGCGCCATCCCGGCGCCGCCCGCCGTGACGGTGAGCGATGCCCTGTTGATCCGGCTCGGCTGATACCGGCGGTGTCGTCCTCGTACGGCCATGGGTCCCGTTCCCCCCTTGCACACAGCAGCGGCCGCCCAAGCTAGAGGGAGCGGCGGGCGGTGACAAGGGGGCACACGGGGCACGCGGGGGCGCTCAAAACCCGGTGGCCGGCCGCCGGTTGGGCGCTCCGGAGAAGCTCCGGCGCCCGCGGCCCCTCGCCGACCGGTGAACACGCGCCCTGCGCGCCGCGTATGCCTACGGGTGGCGGGGCGGCGCCTCGCCGTCGGCTACGGATCCCAGGAGTACAGCATGAGCGGCACTGCGCAGATCGGCGTCACGGGCCTCGCGGTCATGGGGCGCAACCTCGCTCGCAACTTCGCCCGCAACGGACTGACCGTGGCGGTGCACAACCGCACGCCCGCCCGGACGGAGGCGCTGGTCGGGGAGTTCGGCCACGAGGGGACGTTCGTCGCGGCGAAGAGCGCCGAGGATTTCGTCGCGGCGCTGGAGCGGCCCCGGCGCCTGGTCGTGATGGTCAAGGCCGGGGAGCCGACGGACGCGGTGATCGAGGAGTTCGCGCCGCTGCTGGAGCCGGGCGACGTCGTCATCGACGGCGGCAACGCGCACTTCGAGGACACCCGGCGGCGTGAGCGTGAACTGCGGGCGCGCGGTCTGCACTTCGTGGGTGCGGGGGTCTCGGGCGGCGAGGAAGGCGCACTGCACGGCCCGAGCATCATGCCGGGCGGGCCGGCCGAGTCGTACGCGTCCCTCGGCCCGCTGCTGGAGAGGATCGCCGCGAAGGCTCCGGACGGTACGCCGTGCGTCGCGCACGTCGGGCCGGACGGGGCGGGCCACTTCGTGAAGATGGTGCACAACGGCATCGAGTACGCCGACATGCAGCTGATCGGCGAGGCGTACCACCTGCTGCGTGACGTCGCCGGCTACTCCCCCGGGCGGATCGCCGAGACCTTCCGGGCGTGGAACACCGGGCGCCTGGACTCGTACCTGATCGAGATCACGGCGGAGGTGCTGGCGCACACCGACGCGGCGACCGGCAGGCCGTTCGTCGACGTCGTCGCCGACCGGGCGGAACAGAAGGGGACCGGCCGCTGGACGGTGCAGACCGCGCTGGACCTCGGTGTGCCGGTGTCGGGCATCGCGGAGGCGGTGTTCGCCCGCTCGCTGTCCGGGCACGCGGACCTGCGCGAGGCGTCCCGCGCGCTGCCGGGGCCGGTGGGGCGGCCGCTGGAGGAGGAGGCCGCGGCCCGCTTCGCCGAGCAGGTGGAACAGGCGCTGTACGCGTCGAAGGTCGTCTCCTACACGCAGGGCTTCCACCAGATCCGCGCCGGGAGCGAGGCGTACGGCTGGGGGGTGGACCTGGGGGCGGTGGCCTCGCTGTGGCGGGCCGGGTGCATCATCCGGGCGGCTTTCCTGGACCGGATCCGTGCGGCGTACGACGCGCGGCCGGAGCTGGTGAGCCTGCTGGCCGACCGGCGCTTCGCGGAGGAGACCGGGGAGGCGCAGGACGCGTGGCGGGAGGTGGTGGCCACGGCGGTGCGGCGGGGTGTGCCGACGCCGGGCTTCTCTGCGGCGCTCGCGTACTACGACGCGCTGCGGGCGCCCCGGCTGCCCGCCGCCCTCACGCAGGGGCAGCGGGACTATTTCGGGGCGCACGGCTACCGGCGGACCGACCGGGAGGGGTCGTTCCACACCCTCTGGGGCGGTGACCGCTCGGAGGTGGGCGATTGAGCCGGTCAGCTCATCGGGCCGGGCTCGGGCTCCGGCCCGGGCACCGGGTCGGGGCCGGGCGGCTTGGGGACCGGGTCGGGAGCGGGCCCGGGCGGCGGTCCGGGGTGCGGCGGGGCCGGGGGTACGGGACCGGGAGCGGGGCCCGGCTCGGGCCCGGGCGGTCCCGGCTGGGGCACGGGCGTGGGCGGCACCGGGTCCGGCGGCACGGGGGTCGGCGGGGTGGGTGCCGGGGGCACGGGGTCGGGGGTCGGCGGGTTGGTCATGGCATCCCCTCGGTTGATCGTCCGGGCCTGTTCAGCCTCTCGCGCTGCGCCTTCCCCCGCGCGGCGGGCTCACTCTCCGGGGTGCCGCCCCGGGTGCCGGTCGGCCCCGGCCGCGGCGGCCGCGGCGGCGAGACCGGGGCGGGGGCTGGAGAGGACGGGGACGGCGGTGCGGGTGCGGGCGGTGGCGCCCGCCATGGAGGCCTGGGCCAGCACGATGGCATCGGCGTCCCGTACGCCGTCGACGGCGGCGGCCACGGCGTCGAGGTAGCCGTCCCGGTCACCCGCCTCGAACAGGGCCCAGGCCCCGTCCACGAGCAAGGCGCTGATCCGCGGGGTCCGGCGGCCCGCCTCCTCGCGGACCAGCTCCGCCGTGGGTTCCACGGTGCTCGGGAGCGCGGCGACCACCACGATCCGGCGTCCCATGGCCGCCGCGGCGGCGGCCATGGGGCGGTCGACACGGAGGACCGGCACCCCGGCGGCCACCCGTTCGGCGACGGCGCCGAGGGTCGAGCAGGTGCACAGCACCGCCCGGGCCCCGTCGTCCACGGCCGCGCGCACCGCCGCCCCGACCGCGCCGCCGACGGCCTCGGGGCCTTCGGCGCGGGCGCGGTCGAGGAGCGAGGCGTCGACGGTGTGCCGCAGCGCGAGCCCGGGGTGGTGCGCGTCGCGCAGCGCGTCGAAGACGGGCACGTGGACGGGTGAGGTGTGGAGCAGCGCCAGCACGGGGCGCGGTCCTGTCACGGGGCGCGGTCCGTCAGCCGCGGGCGGCGGGCACGGCGTGCGGGCTGCGCGCGGTGTCGCTGCCGGGCACGGGCGCGGAGGCGTCGGAGCCGAGCTCCACGATGCGGTTGGCCGCGTCGACGTGGACGACCCGCGGGACGAACGAGCGCGCCGCGGCGTCGTCCATCTGGGCGTAGCTGATGAGGATCACCAGGTCCCCGGGGTGCACCAGGTGCGCGGCCGCACCGTTGATGCCGATCACGCCGGATCCGCGCTCGCCCTCGATGACGTACGTCTCCAGGCGGGCACCGTTGTCGATGTCGACGATGTGCACCAGCTCACCCGGGAGCAGGTCGGCCGCCTCCATGAGGTCGGCGTCGACGGTGACCGACCCCACGTAGTGCAGATCGGCCTGGGTCACGGTGGCCCGGTGGATCTTGGACTTGAACATGGTACGCATCATCGAGACTCCTGGACATAGGCTCCCTGCCTGCGTTTTTGCAGGTCAAGGGCGGTTTCCCTACCTTACAACGAGTCGCATGTTCGGTCAGCTTTCACCAGGTTATTGAGGACTGATGCTGACCAATTGCTTGACTTTCTGACGCACCATCAGGTGACTGCAGGAGAATTCGCCAACCCTCCTGGACGCCACCGCGACGACTGCACAAGCCTAGCCAGCAGCCTCCGAACGGTGTCCGTGATCACCGTCACTCCGGCGGCCTGGGAGGCCAGGAGCGAGGGCGGCCGCAAGGGATCCGGGGTGCGCACCCCCAGGGGCCAGTCGGGCCAAGCCCCTCCATATCCCCCTCAGGAGAGGAGGCCCCCCTGGCTCAACAGGAATCCGGTGGGGCGAAGCGGCGCCGCAACATAGCCGTGGATCACCGGTCAGCCAAACCGGCGATTCTCATGACCATGGCTCCAGCTCGTTCGGTGCCTCCTGGCGCCTGATCGGCACCCTGTCCCGCGGTCACACCGTCCCTATTGCCGAGACTCCTCCACCTCTGCACTGGTTTCGTCCTCGATCAGCCCATACGGGGGCTGATCCTCATTGCGGAAAGGTGGTGGTAGAAGTCGTCAATGGTGACGGCATCGGCGATCACCGCATCGAGAGTGCCGCCGTGGCCCAGGTTTTTCTGCGGGCTGTCGATCATGAGGAAACCAGGGTGCGCGGCGCCGGTCTCGACGGCGATTTCGAAGACAGCCAGCTGCCAGGCCAAGGTAAGGAGCGTGCGGGCGCCCGAGGATGCCTCCTGGTAGGGCTCACCACGTACGAATGGCGTCAGGTCGGGCCTGATGAAGGGGCGACTGACCTTGGGGTAACGCCATTCCCGGAGCAGGTCGCCGTAGCGGCTGCCGACCTGGGCGATGATCCTGTCGCGGTCGTCCGTGGCGTCCCCGAGCTGCGCCAGTTCCTCTTTGAGACGGGCAATCCCCGAAGTGGATGGGCGGAACACCAGTTGCTACGGCTATGGAGCCATCCAAACCCGCCACCCCCACTTCCATCAGGCAGCCCAACAACCCTGCGTGGCCGGCGACGGGCACCTTCGTGCACCACAACCACCGGCGCCCGGCCCGGCTCGCGAGCTCGTTCCCACGACCTGGAGGGGGAGAACTCCTCGATCCCCTGCAGCGTCTCCTCCGGGTACTCCGGTCGCAGTCGGATGATCGCCTCCACACCGCCCTTGAAGTCGTCGAGCCGCCCCTTGTGGCCTCCGACCACATCAGCGATCACCGCCTTATTGGGCGGAGCCGAGCGGCTTGCACTCCCGGGGCATCAAGCGTGCAGCCGCATGTGGACCTCCTGGGCTTCATCGGCTCGCCGGGCCATGGCCAGTGGCTGTTCCTTGGCGAGTGCGCGGAACAGCGCGACGGCTTCGGTGGAGGCGGCGCGGGCGGCATCGGAATGTTCGCCTGCGGTCAACCAGGCGTGCGCGGAGGCGGCGAGGGCGTGTGCGAGGACTTCTCGGTGGGCGTGCGGTTCCTGGGAGGAGAGAAGGCGTGCTCTCCAGACCGCGTCCTCGGCGACTTCCCTGGCTCGCTGCGCTTGTCCGGTCATGGCGAGCCCCCGTGCCTGCTCCGTGAGCGACTCGGTGAGCGCGATGCCCATCAGGGGAGGGCCGTCGGCGTAGCGGCGCAGGATGTCCACGGCTTGCTCGTTCGCCGCGACGCCGTCCTCCTCTCTGCCCGGCACCCTCACCGCACATTTGGCGAATGCGTTCAGCGCGCCGGCGCGCAACAGCTCGGCCGAGAGGTCTTCCGGGAGCGCCTGGCAGAAGTCGACGGCCTCGGCGAGCAGGGATAGGGAGGCTTCGGGCGGGGCGGTGTCCGAGACGGCCGCCACTTCGGACAGCAACATGGCGCGGTGCATCAGGGCGTTGCCCAGCACCGCGTCGGCGAGGAGCGGTTCGGCGTCGGTGCGGGCGATCGCGACCGCCTCCTCAACGGCTGCGACGGCCCCTGGCGGGTCACCGGCGCGCCACAGCAGACGGGCTCGCTGCAGGAACACGGTTGACAGCTCGGCTCGAAACCCCGGCGGATCAGAGGCGTGCTGCGCGCGGAGTTCGGGGAGGGCCCTTTCCAAGGGCTCCAGGGCGTCCGGCCAGCGACCGCAGGACTCCAGCAGTTCGGCAAGGAGAGCCTCGGAGCGGGCCAGGGCGAGCCGGGTGGCGTCGTCGCCTCGGTACTGGCGTGCGGTGCGCCGGTGTTCGCACGCCTCGTCCGCGGTCGCGGCCGCCTCCGTCACACGGCCGAACAGCCACAGCTGCCGCGCATGTGCTTCGAGACCGTCAGCCTGCTCGGTGCGGTGAGGGCCGGGGTTCCGCCGTATCCAGCGGTCTCTGATGTCCAGTGCTTCGCGGGAACGCCTGAGAGATTCCTCGTACTCCTTGTCGGTCCACAGCAGGCCGCCCGTGGCCGACAGAACGGCCCACAGATCGAGCTCATAACGTGAGGGTGCCTCGACGCTGAGCGTACGCAGCCGTCTCAGGGCTTCCTCGCCTGCGCTGCGCGCCTCCTCGAACTCCCCCAGGACGCAGTGGCTCCGGAAAATGATCAGCCAGTTCCTGAGCATCGGCTCGGTGAAGGCCGCCGGCTGGTCCGTCTCCGCCGCGCTGTTGAGGTCCATGGATTGTCGGACGGTTTCCAGGGCTTTGTGCGGTTCGCCGAGCACGAGGTAGGTGCCCGCCAGGTTGTTGAGACAGGTGGCGAGGTCCGGGAGGTGGGCGCCGGGGGAGGTCTCGGCCAGGTCTCGAAGGATGTCGGCCGCCTCCCGTAGGTGGCCGACCGCCTCCGCCGTTTCCTGTGGTCTCTCCTCGGACTTCAGTGTGCCCGCGAGGGTGATGAGGGACATGGCCAGGTAGTTGCGGAAGGCGTCCGGCTCGAGGCGGACGAGTTCGCGGTACCAGTGGACGCTCTGCTTCGCGATGCGGTGCGCCCGGCGGCGGTAGCCGTTGGCCTGGCGTTTTAGAGCCAGGGTATTGAGTGCCAGTGCCAGACGGGGCCTGTAGATGTGCGGTTGTTCGTCGACCAAGTCGCGGTAGCGCCGCACCGATTCCTCAGCGGCGTCGAGTGCCTCGTCGAGGTGTCCGAGGTTGTCGAGGTCGATGGCGAGGCTGTTGAGGGCGTTGGCGAGGTCGGCTTCGTACGCCTGGGGGCGCGCCTTCGCGAGGCGTCGGCGGATGGTCACGGACTCACGCATGTGGTCCAGCGCGTCGCGGTGAAGTCCGGCGCCCTGTGCGGCGGAGGAGGCGGTGGCGAGGACCAGGGCGAGACCTGCCAGCTGGGTGTCGGGATCGTCGTCGGCGAGCCGTCGTTGGAGTTCGACCGCTCTACGGGTGGACTCCAGGGCGCTGTCGCGGCGGCCCGATTCCAGCGCGACGATGGCGTGGTTGTTCAGGTGGTTGACCAGGAGAGGGGTATGCGCCATCGGGTCGCTGTCGTGGAGGGCCTCGCACAGTTGCCTGCACTCCTCAGCCACGCGCCACGCGGTGTCGTGGTCTCCGTTGGCGCCTGCGGCCACCGCGAGCGTATCGAGGGCTTTCACCAGGTTCACCTGGCTCGCGGGGTCGCCGGGGCGCAGGGCGGCGCGCAGGAGGTCCACGCCCTCCTCCGCGGCCTGATACGCATCCCGTCGGCGTTCCACATTGCTGAGGAAGATGGACGCGTTGACGCGGCAGGCTCCCCGTTCGGCCTGGTGGCGCGGGTGGTCCGCCGGGATCTCCTGCCACAGGTCGTGGGCCTCCTGCACCGTGCTGAGACATTCCTCCCGCTCGCCCATGGACGACAGGCGCTTGGACACTTCCCGCAGTGCGATGGCGAGGCCCGGGCGTGCCGCGGGATCGACGGCGGCCTGCAGCCGGTGGGCGCGGACGATGCGCCGGTGCAGGTGCAGTGCCCAGGGGGCCAGCAGGTGCGTATGGGCCGGGACGGCTGCGGCCAGTTCCCCAAGCTCGTCGAGTGTGGCGCCGGGGTGATCGGCAAGGGCCTGCAGTGCGGCCAGCAGGGGGGCGGGCTCCTCCAGTCGGGAGGCCAGGGCGATGGCCGCTGGGCCGAGCACGGCCGGGTGGCGCAGGCACCAGTCGGTCAGTTGTTCGATGCTGGGGCCGGCTCCCCGTACGGACGCCCGGGTGACGAGGGTGAGGAATCTGGCGGCCTGGTCGGGTGTCACGGCCGGCAGCAGTGCGTCCACCAGGCTCGGGCGGTCGCGGAAACGCCCGCCCACCAGTCGTTCGGCCAGCCGGTCGGGTTGCAGGTGCCCGACGGTGCCCGTATCGGTGGGCAGCACGGACAGGAGCCAGGCGTACACGGCACGGACTCCGCCGGGCACCCCGCCGCCGTTGCCGTCGCCGAGCACTGCGGTGAGCACGGCGGTGGTCTCGCGCGGCCCGCGCGGCCCCAGGGCCACGACGGCGGTCACCGCGTCCTCCAGCGTGTCCCACAGCAAAGAGGGATAGATCCGATGTGCCCCGGCGGTGCCGCGCCAGTGCACGCGCTCATGTACCAGGAGAGCGTTCTCGATGGCCGGGGTGTCACCCGCGGTGGGCGCCACCCCCTGCGCCGCGTCCAAGAGGTGCACCAGGGCGGCCATGTGCAGAGTCAGAGGGGAGCCGAGCGCGCTTTCGGTCAGGTCGGGCGGGGTGCGGTCGGCGTACTCGGACTCGGCCCAGTCGGGCCCTTCCTCTCCGGAGAGTTCCTTGAGCGCTGCGGCAAAGGCGCGGGCAGCGGTGAAGTAACCGTCGAGGCCGTCCAGCGGCAGTGCGGGAAGCTCGCGGACCAACGCGGCCGACAGCATCGATCCGAGCTGCAGTGAATCCCCGGTGACTTCCTCGAGCCAGTGGCCGGCGGATCGGGCGAGGAGGACGGTCTTGACCGGCGTATCCCGATACTGTGCGGTGAACTCCAGGACGGAACGCGTCTCCTCGATGCGGCCGTCGGCACCGTCGACCACCAAGAGCAAGGGCAGGCCGGGCGCGGAGGTGCCGGGTTCCATCCGCGCACCGGGCCGCAGCCAGACGACGGACCACTCCGGTTGGAGGCGGTGGGCGAGTTCCACCACGAGCCGGGTCTTGCCGCGGCCACCGGGGGCGTGGACCACCGCGACCTCGCCGTCGGACTGCTCCGTCCACGCGGTCAGTGCGCGCAGTTCCTCCTCCCGGCCGTGGAAGGGGACGACCGCCCGGGCCGGATGCAGCAGTTCCACGACCGAGCGGGCAGCGCGCTGCGTCGCGGCGTGGTGGTCGGGGTGGGCGAGAGTGGCGTATTCGACCGGCTGGGGGACGTGTGGTCCGTGAGCCCCGAACTCCTCCAGGGCGGCGAGGAAAGTATCGTCATGCAGAAGGGTGACGGCCCGCTCCGCCTCCAGCCGCGCCGGGATGCGGTCGGGCACGTCGTTGACGACGACGCCCACGACGAGGTCGCGGCACAGCACGGCCGCCCCTGACATCCCCCTCCAGGACGAGTCGCTGGTGCCTCGGCCACGGTAGGTCGTGCAGTCCAGCACGTACATGCCGCCGACGAGCCCGCTGAGGGGGCTGATCTTTCCCTCTGCCTGCTCCGACTCCCGGGACCGCCGCTCGGAATGAGGGAAGCCGGTGGCACGCCACTCTACGGACGTGCTGTCCCCGGCGATCCGGCCCCACAGCACCTGGGTGGGGGAGGCAGGCTTCCAATTATCGGCGGCGATGTGCACCAGCGCGGCGTCCACTTCGTGCGCATCGTCTTTGGTGGCGTCCTTCGGCAACCCCCGCCACACCACGTGCCCCAGGTAGTCGGTTTCCTCCCCGAGCGGGGAGACCGCGACCGGCGAGCCCAAGGCTGCCACGGCGTGCGCAGCCGTGAGGATCAGACCCGGGGCGATCTCGTAACCGGCCGCCCAGCCACCTGCCGCCGCCACTCGCACGACGCGCTTACCGCTCAACAGACATCCCCCGCTCCGATCGGTCCTGCCACGGCAGGAGGGAAACGTGCCCTGTCACCGCGGCCGCCGAGCGCGCACCCGGTCGTCCGGAGCCTCGCCGCCGGCTGCCGAACCCCGCCCGTCTGCGGAAATCTGCACCGGGCCGCCCCCGCGACGCGGCGTGAGGGTCACCAGCACACGGTGGCTGCGGCTGCGCGCCGCGGATCCCTCCGCATCCGCGGTGACGACCCATGCGCGGAAGCTGGCTTTGCCCCGGGCCTCCTGGCGAATCTCGACGTTGAACTCCAGCTCGATCGGGCCGACATCGAAGGTGATGTCCCGGCCCTCGCCTCTCAAAGCGGCCTCCATGAGGCTGTCTCGCAAGGCGGTGACGGCGTCCCCGAGTTCGATGTTCATGAAGCCCCCCAAATCCCGCGCGGCCGCAGAGGCACGTCGTGTACGCGCCCTGCTGGGCACTCGCCAGAAGCGAACCGACTTTAGCCAAGGGGTACTCGGTCTGTCCGGTGGATCGGAAAGGTATCCCGCCTTCGTGCGCACCGGGGCGTTCGACGCACGGGTCGCGGTCCGGCCGGCTCCACCGACGTGAGACCCGGTCGACCACGTGGAGTGTGCATCGTGCAGTGGGGGCAGGCGGTGCACGGGCGCTCGTCCACGACAGCGCCCACGGGGATCGCTCGCTCCACCCTCCTACCCTGTTCAGGCCAAAATGCCCGCCGCGCGTTTTCGGGCGGCTGTGCGTGCGCAGCCTTCAGCGCAGCACCAGTGAGTGGACACTCGCTGCAAGGTCCGGGCAGCATTCCCAGGTTCTCCAGGACTCATGCTGACCATGTGCCGACTTTCCGCGACGCCGTCCGGCATGGGCGGAGAGAGCCGCGTCGATCCCCTCCGCTCCCCCGCCGTGACGACGATGCCAGCGTACGCAACCGCCCTCGAAGGCTCGCCGTGATCACCGTCACTGCGGATCCCCCGGTGGCGTCGCCGCCGGCCCGGCGGGCGCGGGCCGGCGGCGTGCCGGAGCGCGGGCCGCGCTCCGGCGTCAGGAGCTTCGTGCGGACGGAGCGAGGCGGGCTCAGGGAGCGCGGGGCCGCGGGGCGTTGTGCCCGCGGCCCCGCTCGGGCGCCGGGGTCAGGACGGGTCGCCGTACTGGAGGCCGCGTCCGTTGGTGCCGACGTACACGCGCCCGTAGGTGTCGGGGTCACCGGTGATGACGCCGACGCCGCCGATGCTGCCCCACTGGTGGGCGTCGTCGTTGACGCGGAGCCAGGTGGCGCCCTTGTCGGTGGAGCGGAAGACGCCGGTGACGTCCTTGACCGTGCCGATCATGTACAGGGCCTGGTAGGTGGCGCCGGGTGCGGCCCTGCCGAAGCCGAGGGCGGAGGCGGACTTCACCGTGGTGAGCCTGGTGAAGGTGCGGCCGCCGTCGGTGGAGTGCAGCAGCCCCTGACCACCGCCGGCGATCCACAGGTCCCCCGCGACGCCGGGGACGGCCGTGAGCCGGCCATCGGCGGGAAGGCGGGTGGCGCGGGCGGTGAAGGTCGCGCCGCCGTCGGTGCTGGCGTGGAGCGTGCCGCCGGACAGTGAGTAGAACGTCCTGGCCGAGGAGCGGTCGGCGACGACCACGGCGCCGGTGCCCAGGCCGCTGACCTTCGACCAGCTCGCCCCCTTGTCGGTCGAGCGGTACGGGGCCTGGCCGGCCTGGGTCCAGACGATGGTGGAGCCGTCCGCCGAGAGCGCGACACGCCCGTCCTGGGCGCCGGCCACCGGCTCGGCCGTGAAGCCGTGCCAGCTGCTGCCGCCGTCGGTGGAGTAGGCGCCGTCCTGCGCGCCGCCACGGCCGACGCGCACCATCACCGAGGGGTTGGCCTGGGCGAAGTCGATGTCGGTGCTGTTGGTCATCATCGGGTTGCTCAGCCGACCGGCGGGCACCTTGGTCAGGTCGTCGTGGCGGAAACCGCCTTGGTCACCCATGGCGGTGATGACGGTGGCACCGCCGGGCGGGGCGATCGCGTCCATCAGCGCGGTCTCCTCCAGCCCCCGCGCTCCCACGACCCAGTGGCTGGTGCCGCCATGGTCGGTGGCGGTGGCGTCCTTGCTGCGCCAGATGCCGTTGCCGGTGCCGTACAGCACGTGCCCGGAGTCGAAGGGGTCGATGGCCAGGGCGGTCATCCAGTGCCCGGCGTGGGTGCCGACGTACGGAGCGGCCGAGGCGTTCCGTACCGATTTCCCGGCCAGTGCCTTCCAGGTGGTGCCGCCGTCGGTGGTCCGGTAGATCTCGTCCTCGGGCCACCAGCGGTCGAGGGTGGTGACCATCACCGTGGACGGCTTGCGCGGGTCGACGGCCAGGCCGGAGAACCCGTAGCCGCCCCGGGACGGGGAGATGTCCTTCCAGGCCCCGCCGGCCGGCGTGTACTTCCGGACCGAACCCGCCGTCACGCCGTTGGGTCCGAGGGCGTTGGTGTACGTCAGGTACAGCGAGCCGTCACCGGAGAGCACCCCGTGCTGCGGCAGCTGACCGGTGGGCTGCCCGGGGACGGCCTGCCAGGTGCTGCCGCCGTCGGTGGAGCGGTACAGGGACGTCGACTTGTCGGCGACGCCGACGTAGATCGTCCTGCTGCCGGCCGGGCCGTAGGTCACGAAGGAGATGCCCGCGCCGCTGCTCGCCCCGCCCTTGACGGGGAACGAGGAGACCTGGCTCCATGTCACGCCGTGGTCGGTGCTGCGCCACAGGCCGTTCTTGCGCGTGCCGAGCAGCAGGGTGCGGTGGTCCGCGGGGTCGATCACGAGCCGCTCGCCCGCCCCGCGGCCGTCCTCGTTGCCGCCCAGCTTGAACGGCAGGTCGGTGCGCTGGAAGGTGCGGCCCCGGTCGGTGGAGCGCAGGATCGCGCCGTTGCCCGCCCAGTCGTTGGTGTAGGTGCCCGCCGCGAGGTAGAGACGGTTCGGGTCGACGGGGTCGGTGGCCAGCGCGTCGATGCCGAGCAGGTTCCAGTCCTTCTCACCGACCCAGTCCGTCAGCGGGATCCACTGCTCGGCCGCGGTGTCCCAGCGGTAGGCGCCGCCCATGTCGGTGCGGGCGTACAGCAGGCCCTTCTCGCGGGGGTTGAACACCAGCCCGGTGACGTAACCGCCGCCCACCACCTGGGCGTTGTTCCACACGTACGGTCCGGCCGCGGCCGTGGTCCGGCCTCCGCCGCTCCCGGTCCCCGTGGACTCGGCCGTTCTCACCAGCTTCCACTGCTGGTTGGTGCTGCCCTTGCCGTGGTACTGGACGACTGCCGCGCCGTCGGCCGTGGAGCCTCCGGAGACGTCCAGGACCCGGCCGCTCCTGCGGGAGGTGAAGGTGACGGCGTCGGTACCGCTCACCGTGTCGATCCGCCACTCCTGGGAGGTGGAGGAGCTGTCGGTCTGCTGCTCCGCGGCGGCCCCCTGGGCGGTCGAATCACCCGCTATGCCCAGCACTTTGCCGCTGTTGCGGTTCACCAGCTCGTAGTAGCCGTTCCCGGTGGGCCGCAGCCGCCACTGCTGGTTGACGGTGTTCTGGTCGGTCCACTGCTGGATGCGGGTGCCGTCGGCGGTGGAGAAACCGTTGACGTCCAGCACCTTGCCGCTGCGCACGGAGACCAACCGGTAGTAGGCGTCGCCGTCGACCGTCGCGGCCTTCGAGTCGTCCTGGGTGAACAGGAGGTACGGCACGACGGTGGCGGGCACGCCGAGCAGCAGGGCGGTGGCGCTCCAGCGGCGGCGGTGGCGCCCGCGGCGCCCGCCGTTCGAGGGGTGGTTCATGGGGGGTGTTCTCCTTGCGTGCCGTTCACCGGACAAGAGGCGGATCCAGGCTCCACAACGGCCGGATCCAGCTCCTTGTGGTCACAGGCCCCGCAAAGGGTTGCCTCGCGCCGCGAACTCGTTCGGATCGCCTCGGTCTGAACGGCCGTCACCGCATGATGCGGTGACGGCCCGCCCGGGCGAGGAGGCGCACGGGCGTCGGCAGGGCCGGCCTGCCGGTACGAAGGCGCTCACGCCGGTGCCCGCCGGGACGCCCGCCTCGGTACGCGCCGCCTCCTACGCTCCGGCGGCACCCCGCGCCCGTCCGGCGGCACGCTCCGGCCCGTGCGGCAGCAGTGCCACCGCCAGCGCCGGTGGAGCGGCAAGGAGCAGCCACGGCAGGGCGGGCGGGAGCCCGAGGTCGAGCAGGGAGCCGGTCGCCGAGCTGCCGGCCAGGACCATCAGGCCGGAGACGGAGGACAGGGCGCCGGTGTAGAGGCCGAGCCGCCCGCTCTCGGCGAGGTCGGGCACCCAGGCGCGGGCGGCGGGCACGATCAGCATCTGTCCCAGGGTGAGCAGGACGACGTACGCGGTGGCGGGCAGCAGTCCCGCGAGGCCCGTCCAGCCCGCCGGGCGCGCCGCCGCCACGACCGCGCACCCGGCGGCGACCAGCAGCAGCCCGGCGGTCATGGAGCGGTGCAGGTCGAGCCGGTCGCCCGCCCATCGGCCGACCGGCAGCTGCGCGCACACGACCAGCAGCGACGACAGGGCGAACAGCCAGGACAGCGGCGCCTGTGAGCCCGTGGCCCGCTCCACCTCCTCCGGCAGAGCGAGGTACAGCTGGTTGTAGGCGAGGAGGTAGGTGCCGTAGGCGCAGCACAGGGCGAGGAAGCGGCGGTTGCGGAGCAGCACGCGCGCGCCGCCCCGCTCACGGGTACGCACCCGGCCGGGCAGGTGCTGCGGCATCAGCCGTGCGTGCCCGGCGAGGACGAGGACGAAGACCCCGGCGCCGGCCAGGCAGACGGCCCTGAAGTCCACGGCGAGCAGCAGACCGCCGAGCAACGGGCCGGCGAAGGCCCCGGCCTGGCCCGCCGTGGAGAACAGCGCCAGCACGCGGGTGCGCGAGCCGTGCCCCTCCTCCTCCCACACCACCGCCTGCCGCGCCACCTCGGACTCCACGGCCGGGGAGAACAGCGCGGCGGCGAAGCCGATCAGGAGGACCGCGCCGGTCACGGTCCACGCCGCCTCCGCGTACCCCAGCCACGCGAACCCGGCGATCCGCAGCGCGCAGCCCGCCAGGACGACCGGCCGGACGCCGTACCGGTCGACGAGCCAGCCTCCGACCACGAAGAGCCCCTGCTGGCTGAAGGTCCTGAGGCCCAGGACGAACCCCACCGTCCACCCGGCCATGCCGACCGCCGTGCCGAGGTGCTCGGCGAGGAACGGCAGGACGGCGAAGAACCCCACGTTGAAGGCCAGTTGGGTCAGGATCAGCAGCCGCAGCAGTGGGGAGAGGCGGGCCCAGGTGCGCTCACGGCGGCGGGCGGCCCTGGGGGTGCCGGGCGCCCAGCGGGTGAGGAAGCGGGGGAACAGGTCGGTCATCAGGGGATCAGGTCCGTCGGAGGGTGTCGGCGGGTGAGGTGGAGGCCGGTACGGCAGACGGCTCCGGCACGGCGGGCGAGGTGGAGACCGGCACGACAACCGGGTCCGGTACGGCAGACGGCTCCGGCACGGCGGGCGAGGTGGAGACCGGCACGACAACCGGGTCCGGCGAGGCAGTCGGGTCCGGGTCGGCCGTGCGGGCCGCCGGTGCCCGCCCCGCAGGGGGTACAGCCGCCGGTCGCCCGTTCCAGCGCCTCGGCCGGGGCAGCCGCACCCCTCCCCAGGCCTTCGGCCGGGGCGACCCCCCTCCCGCCGCGTTCGCCGCCGTGACCGCGAGGGCGCCGAGAAGGGCGAGGACGGCGGCGGGGGCGAGGACCGCCCACGGGGCGCGCTCGGCGTAGGGCTGGTTCTCGGAGAGCAGCAGGCCCCACTCGGGGAAGGGCGGCCGGGCACCCAGCCCGAGGAAGCCGAGCGCGGCGAGGCCCAGGGCGATGCCGGGCAGCCGGAGGAGGGCGTGCCGGACGACGGGCGGCAGGACGGCCGGCAGCAGCGTACGCGTGAGCAGGTACCGGCGCCCGGCGCCGAGCGCGCGGGTCGCGGTCAGGTGCACGGTCGCGCGCTCCTGCCGCAGGAGCGCCGAGGTGTGAGTGGCCAGGGGTGACCAGGCGACGACCGCCACGGCGAGCGCGGGGGTCCACGGGCCGCTGCCGGCGATGCCGGTCACGAGGAGGGCGGCCGGCACGGGCGGCAGGGCGTTGACGGTGTCGGCCATCGGCCCGGACAGCCGGGGCAGCAGCCCGAGCAGCACGCCGGCCACCAGGGCGGCGGCGCTCACCGCGAGGGCGGTACCGAGGGTGCTCAGCGCGCCGTGGGCGACGCGGGCGAGGAGGTCGCGGCCGAGCGCGTCGGTGCCGAACGGGTGGGCCCAGGAGGGCGCCTGGAGGCGGGCCGGGGTGTCCAGGGCGAGCGGGTCGCGGGGCAGGCCGAAGCCGATGACGGCGGCGAGCAGCATCCCGTACAGCAGGGGCGGCGTGCGGGGCCCGGGCAGGCCGGGCCGGTGCAGGGAGTGCAGGGCACCGTCGCGCAGCGCGGGCCCGGTCGTCCACCGCACGCCCAGCCGGGCCAGGCCGCCGGCGAGGGCGCCGAGCAGGACGAGCGCGAGGGTGCCGGTCTGCAGGACGGGCAGGTCCTGGGCGAGGGCGGCGCGCAGCGTGAGCCGCCCGATCCCCGGGATGTCGAAGACCTGCTCGACGGCGACCGAACCGCCGGTCAGGCCGACGGCGAACAGACCGAGGCTGGGCAGGAGTCCGGGCGCGCACCGCCGCACCGCCTGCCGTGCGATCGAACCGGGCGGGACGCCGCGGGCGGCGGCGGCCGGCGCCCACGGCTCGGCGAGCGCGGCGGGCAGCAGGTCGTCCAGCATCCGTCCGAGGACCGCCCCGGCGGGCAGACCGAGAGCGAGCGAGGGCAGCACCATCCAGGGCGGCCCGTACCAGCCGAGAGCCGGCAGCCAGCCCAGCTGTACGCCGACGACGGAGGCGAGCACGGAGGCGACGAGGAACTCGGGCAGCGCGGCCAGCACCGCCGGGCCCGTACCGCCCCGGCCGCGCACACCCTGGCGTCGTGAGCCGCGCCGGAGGGTACGGGCGCACACGCCCGTGGCGGTGGCCACGGCGACGACCAGGGCCCCGGCCATCAGCAGGAGGGACACCCCGAGGGCCTGGACGGCGGCGGGCAGCACCTCCGTGTCCGACACCCAGGACCGGCCCGCGTCCCCGCGCAGCAGTCCGGCCGACCAGCGTCCGAGCAGGGTCAGCGGGCCGTCGTCCAGACCGAGCCGGTCCCGGATGGCGTGCAGTGTCGCGGGGTCCGGGTCCCGCTCGGCGGAGCGGGCCCTGAGCACGGTCAGCGCGGGGTCGGTGCGCGACAGCCACGGCAGCAGGCCGATCGCGCACACCAGGGCGGCCGTGAGCACGGCCCGCCACAGCAGTGTGGGGCCGCCGCCCCGCGCGAGCGTGCGCAGGACGGCGGTGACTCCGGTCGTCACGGGGGTGGCCGCGGTGTTCAGCGCCGGGTCCCGGTGCCGACGAACTGCCGGTCGTACGGGTCGAGGACGGCGCCCTTCACGGACGGGGCGATGCCCGTGACGGCCTTCAGGTGCACGAGGGGGATCACCGCGTCGGTGCCGAGGATCGCCGCCTCCGCCTTCATCACCGCGTCCTGCCGCCGGGCGGGGTCGGTCTCGGCCCCGGCGGCGGCGACGAGCCTGTCGACGTCCTTGTCGCACAGTCCCGACATGCTGTACGAGCCGTCACAGGTGAAGTCGCTGGCCAGGACGGTGACCGGGTCGCCGGTGTCGAGCATCATGCTGCGTGTGACGACGGCCGCGTCGAACTTCCCGGCGAGCAGGTCGCTTTCGAGCAGCGCGTACGTGCGCACCTCCAGGGCCACCGCGAACCCGGCCTTCTCCAGCTGCTGCTGGAGCACTTGGGCGGTCTCGGGCAGCTCGGGCCGGTCGTTGTAGGTGGCGATGGTGATGCTCTTGCCCCGGGGGTCGGCGGCCCCGGCCCGTCCGGTCGGCTCGGAGCGCTTGCCGGCGGCCCAGGTCACGGCGGGCCCGTACAGACCGCGGGCGGCCTCGGCGCTCCCCTCGTACACGCCCTCGGCGACGGCGGAGGTGTCGATCGCCTGTCGTGCCGCGGCCCGCAGCCTGGCGTCCCGGAAGACCCCGGCCCGGGTGTTGAGGTGGAGGCTCGCGTTGCGGGCGGTGTCGACCTCGTGGACGGTTCCCTTCTCCAGGGAGGCGACCTGGGCGACGGGGAGTGCCTCGGCGATGTCCACGGCGCCGGTGCGCAGGGCGTTGGCGCGGGCGGTGCCGTCGGAGACGAACGTCGCGTCGATGCCGGGCGCCTGGGCGCGTCCGCCCCAGTGGTCGTCGAAGCGGTCCAGGGCGGCCGCCGTGTCCCCGGTGATCTTCGTGAGCTCGAAGGGGCCGGTGGCGGTGCCGACCGGGGTCACCTTGCCGTCCTTCCCGTACGCCCCGGGGGAGAACACCGCGAGGCTGGGGCTGGTCATCCGCAGCGGCAGCACCGGGTCGGCCTCGGCGGTGGTGACCCTGACCCGGTCGGCGCCGACGGCCTCGGCGGTCAGCCGCACGCCGGACAGGGCGGCGGGAGCCGGGGCGGCCCCGGCGGCGTGCCGGAGGGCGGAGGCGACGGCGTGCGGGGTGACCTCGGCGCCGTCCTGGAAGGTCGCGTCCCGGAGGGTGAACACCCAGCTCCTGCCGCCTTGCTCGCTGCTCCACGATGTGGCGAGGGCGGGGACGGCGGTGCCGTTGGCGTCCAGCCGGGTCAGCCCTTCGGCGACGCCGAGGCGCGCCAGGGCGAAGGCGTCCTGGCCGTACGGCGAGTAGTTCTCCGAGGGCGGGAAGGCGAGCGCGACGCGCAGACGCCCGCCGTGGCCGGAGCCGGTGGAGTCCGAGGAGGAGTCACCGCCGGAGGAGGAGAAGCAGCCGGAGAGAAGCGGGGCGAGCAGGAGGCCTGCTGTCAGCCGAAGGCGGGGAGATCTCATGGTCCTCGTTCTGTCTTTCCATGGCCGGTGGGCCGACCGGGCTCGGGACACCATATGAATATGATTGTCATTACGCAAACGAGGGTCTTGACGCGCACGCTCCGGTGCCGCCGCCGGGCAGGTCCTCCCCTCGTCGCGGACGGCCGCGCCGGCGCGGGTGACACGGGCCGCGGCGGGGGCGGCGGCTGGGTGCTTCCTGCCGGGCGGGGCGGGGGATGCCGGGCAAGGTCGTTTGTGACGAACCGGCCCGGTTACACGAGCAGAGCATTTTCCTCACCCCCCGAATCATGGAAGGACATGCCATGGGCCATGGTGGCGACGTCATCGCGGAACTGACCGCCGACCACAAGGAGGTCGAGGAGCTCTTCGGCCGCATCGAGGCGCTGCCCTCCGGTGACAAGCAGCGCAAGGTGTACGCCGAGCAGGCCGTCATCGAACTGGTGCGGCACGCGGTCGCCGAGGAGGAGCACCTCTACCCCGCCGTGCGCGCGTACCTGCCCGACGGCGACGCGATCGCCGACAAGGAGATCGAGGACCACTCCGCGGCCGAGCGGACCATGAACCAGCTGGAGAAGGCCGAGGCGGACGATCCCGAGTTCGACCGGCTCATCGGTGCGCTGATGACGGAGGTCCGCTCCCACGTCCGCGACGAGGAGGACCACCTCTTCCCGCGGCTGCGTGCCGCCGCGACCGAGGAGGCGCTGATGGAGCTCGGCGAGAAGATCCGCAGGGCGAAGAAGACCGCTCCGACGCGTCCGCATCCGGCGGCTCCCGACACCCCGCCGGCCAACAAGCTGGTGGCGCCGGGCACGGGCCTGGTCGACCGGCTGAGGGACGCTCTGACGGGGCGCGGGAAGGCGTCCTGACCGGACGTCACCGCCCGGAGGACCGATCCCACCGACCGGCGGACCCCTGAGAACAGGCGCTCCACGACATGCTGTCGTGGAGCGCCTGCCGCTTCGGCCGTTCCGAGGGAGGGAGCGGGAGTCGTGGAGCGCCTGCCCTTCCGAGAGAGCGGAAGTCGCCGTTCCGAGGGAGCGGGAGGGCAGGGCGCGTCAGGAGTGGTCGCCGCCGCGGCGCCTGCCGCCCGGCAGGAACTCCTGCACCTTCGCCTTGAGCCCCTGCTTGATCATCGCGCCGCGGTCGCTGTCGCCGTGCGCGATCGCGGAGGCCGCCGCCTGGATCTGGTCCAGCGAGGCGTGCGGCGGGATGGGAGGCACGGCCGGGTCGGTACGGAAGTCGATCACGAAGGGGCGTCCGGCGGCGAGGGCCTGCTTCCACGCCGACTCCACGTGCTTGGGCTTCTCGACCCGTACGCCCTCCAGGCCGATGCGCTCGGCGATGTCCGCGTACGGCACGTCGGGCAGGTGCTGCGACTCCTCGAACTGCGGGGCGCCGGTCATCGCCCGCATCTCCCAGGTGACCTGGTTGAGGTCACGGTTGTTGAGGACGGCCACGATCAGCCGCGGATCGGACCACTCGCGCCAGTACTTCGCCGCGGTGACCATCTCCATCATGCCGTTCATCTGCATCGCGCCGTCGCCGACCAGGGCGATCGCCGGGCGGTCGGGGTGGGCGAACTTCGCGCCGATCGCGTACGGCACGCCCGGTCCCATCGTCGCCAGCGTGCCCGACAGGGAGCCGCGCATCCGGCCGCGCAGACGCAGGTGGCGGGCGTACCAGTTGGCGGCGGAGCCGGAGTCGGCGGTGATGACGGCGTCGTCGGGGAGCAGGGCGTCCAGACTGTGCACCACGTACTCGGGGTTGATGGGGTCGGCGTCCACGGCGGCTCGCCGCTCCATGACCTCCCACCAGCGCACGACGTCCTTCTCGACCTTCTCCCGCCAGGCGCGGCTCTCCTTGCGGTGCAGGCGCGGCAGGAGGCGTTGCAGGGTCTCCCGGGCGTCGCCGACCAGGTTGACCTCGAAGGGGTAGCGCAGCCCGATCATGTGCGGGTCGATGTCGATCTGCACGGCCCGCGCCTGGTCCAGTTCGGGCAGGAACTGCGTGTACGGGAAACTGGATCCGATCACCAGCAGGGTGTCGCACTCCTGCATGAGTTCCCAGGACGGGCGGGTGCCGAGCAGCCCGATCGAGCCGGTCACATAGGGCAGGTCGTCGGGAAGGGCGTCCTTGCCCAGCAGGGCCTTCGCCACGCCGGCTCCCAGCACGTCCGCCAGCCGTTCGACCTCCGCCCGGGCGCCGCGGGCGCCCTGGCCGATCAGGACGGCGACCTTCTCGCCCGCGTTGAGCACCTCCGCGGCACGTTCGAGGTCCGCGTCGGCCGGCACCGGGGCGTACTGCCCGAGCCCCAGGCTGGAGGGCACCATCTTGAACGCGTGCGTCGGCGGGCTGTAGTCGAGTTCCTGAACGTCGGCGGGGAGGATGACCGCCGTGACCGTGCGCTTGGCACAGGCGGTGCGGATGGCCCGGTCGATGAGGTTGGGCAGCTGCTCGGGCACCGTCGCCGTCTCGCAGAAGTCGGAGGCGACGTCCTTGTACAGGTTCTGCAGGTCCACTTCCTGCTGGTACGAGCCGCCCATGGCGCTGCGGTCGGTCTGGCCCACCAGCGCGACGACCGGGACGTGGTCCAGCTTCGCGTCGTACAACCCGTTGAGCAGGTGGATCGCGCCCGGCCCGGAGGTGGCCGCGCATACGCCGACCTTGCCGGAGAACTTGGCGTACCCCACCGCCTGGAAAGCGGACATCTCCTCGTGGCGGGCCTGGATGAATTTGGGCCGGTTGTCGGCGCGGCCCCACGCGGCGAGCAGCCCGTTGATCCCGTCGCCCGCGTAGGCGAAGACGTGCTCCACATCCCACTCACGCAGCCGCTGCAGGACGTAGTCGGACACCTTCATGCTGGCCATCGGTACTCCGTTTCTCTCTGCCCCTACGGCTGGTCGGGGCGCTCGTCGGTGCCCGCTGTGCGGGCGGCTCCCGGACCGGGGGCCCCGCCCGTGCCGGGCGCGACGGCCCGGTAGCAGCCGGGGCCGAGCGCCGCCTTCGTCCGGCCGGCCCCCGGCACGGCGCGCGCCGCAGCACCCGCGGGGACGGAGGCCGGGAGGCAGGACCGTCCGGACGCCGTCCGGCGTATCGGACAGCGGCACCGAGCTGCGCGCGGAGGGACGCGGGCGAGTTCCGCCCGCAGCCGCCCGTCCGGGCCGCCGACTGCCCCGGGGCCCGCCGGCACGTCGTCGCGGCGCACGCACCTCATCCGCCGCGTGCCCTGCGACGACCGTCATCGGGGCTCCTCATCCGTGCGGAGGCGTCGGACGGTCGGCGAGTGCCCGGCTGAGAGTGGTTTACGCCTCGTCGGGATCCGGGCCCGGCTTGGGGCCGGAGCGGCGGGCGGCGCGGCGGCGCAGCCACAGCGGCAGCGCGTACCAGCACAGGGCGAACCACAGCATCACGCCGCCGACGAGCGCCTCGGCCAGCAGGCCCGGCACGACCACGTGCAGGATGAGCAGGAGGGTGCAGCCGATGGTCAGGGCCAGGAGCACCATGCCGCACACCATGAGGCGGCCGGCGGCCGCCACCAGATCGGCCTTCATGCGCTGGCCGGAGAGGAACCGGTGGATGGAGACGGGCGCTATCAGCGATCCCGTGGCCGACGCGCCCAGGACCACGGTGAGGACGTAGACGACCCGGTCGAAGGTGCCCAGGTCCCGGAAGAGCGGGGTGAACGCCACGCTGAGCAGGAAGCCGAAGAGGATCTGCACGCCGGTCTGCGCGACCCGGGTTTCCTGGAGGATCTCGTTCCACCGGCGGTTGACCCGCTCCCGTGGGGTTTCGGGCCGTTCCTCGTCGGGACCGGCCCCGGCTCTCCCCGCGCATGAGTCGCACGCGACGCGCACCTTCTCCCGGTGCTCCGTCTTCGACTCGGCCGACTGCTCCGTCATGGTCATGGCGCCTCCCAGTCCGAGGGAAACCGGTTGCCCGCTCCGGCGCCGTCCATGCACGCCCGCCGTCGCCTCGCGGCCGGCGGACTCCGGCCGTGGTCGGGGCGGCGGGGGGTGGTGGGAGCACCGGAACGCGTGGAGCGCTGCCGGTTGATCTAGATTGATGGTCCGTCAGCCGTACGCCCTTCTCAGGAGATCGCTTCCCGTGTCAGACCTCGATGCCCCGTTCATGGCCGCTGCCGACCTACGCGCCCGGATCGACACGAGCAAGCCGCACTCGGCACGGTTCTGGAACTACTTCGTCGGCGGGAAGGACCACTACGAGGTGGACCGGGAGCTCGGTGACCACATCAAGGAGATCTTCCCGGGGCTCGTCGACGTGGCGAGGGCGAGCCGGCGCTTCCTGGGCCGCGCGGTCCGCCACCTCGCCGAGGAGCGCGGCATCCGGCAGTTCCTGGACATCGGGACCGGTCTGCCGACCGCCGACAACACCCACGAGGTGGCCCAGCGCGTGGCACCGGACGCGCGGATCGTGTACGTCGACAACGACCCTCTGGTGCTCGCCCACGCCCGCGCGCTGCTGACGAGCACGCCGCAGGGGCGGACGGCGTACGTCGACGCCGACCTGTACCGGCCGGACGCCGTCGTGGAGGCCGCCGCGGCGACCCTGGACCTCTCCCGGCCGGTCGGTCTCGTGATCCTCAACACCCTGGGCCACGTGGCGGATCACGCGGAGGCGCGGCGGCTGGTGTCGCGGCTGATGGCCGCCCTGCCGTCCGGCAGCCACCTGGTGATCGGCGACAGCACGGCCACCAGCGAGGGCATGGTGGCGGCTTCGGAGGCGTACAACGCCAGTGGGGCCGTCCCGTACCACGTCCGCAGCGTGGAGGAGATCGCCGGGTTCTTCGAGGGGCTGGACCTGGTGGAACCGGGCATCGTCCCGGTGACGCGGTGGCGTCCGACCGCCGGTGCACCGGACGGCGTACCGGACGCCGGCGCCGTACCGGACGCCGGCACCGTGCCGGACGTCGACGGCTACTGCGGGGTGGGCCGGAAGCCCTGACCGGGGGTCCGGCCGGCCGGTCGCGGCGCTGCCCCGTTCACCGGACATCTCCGCCGCCGCCCTCGGAACCGTCGCCGCCGCCGTCGCCACCGTCCCCGCCGCCGTCGCCACCGTCCCCGCCGTCCCCGCCGTCCTCGCCGTCCTCGCTCGCCTGGTCGATGACGCGTTTGCCGATGACGGCCGCCGCGGCCAGCGCACTGCCGAGGAAGGCTGCCGCGAGGGTCCAGGGCTGGTCGACGCGGTGGCCGGTGGCCTGGTCGAGGGAGTAGCGCCCGGCGCCGGCCAGGCCGATGGCGGCGGCGGTGAAGCCGAGGAAGGCCGGGTACTCGAACCCGCCGGACTGATTGAAGAACCCGGCCGGTGCGTGCACCGCGACGGCCCCGGCCATCGCTCCGGCCGCGACGGCCCCGGCGGCGGGCGTGGCGAGTCCCAGCATCAGCAGCGTTCCGCCGCCGGCCTCGCCGAGCCCGGCGGCGACTGCGCTGTGTTTGCCGGGGCGGAAGCCCATGGCCTCCATGGCCTTGGACGTACCCTCGATGCCTCCGCCGCCGAACCAGCCGAACAGCTTCTGGGCGCCGTGCGCGGCGAGTACGGATCCGGTGCCCACCCTCAGGAGGAGCAGGCCGAGGTCACGTCGTGCGGTGCGGTCCATGGGTGCTCCCGGAGGCGTGCGGCGGAGACCTACGTCTTTACTGTGTGCGCGGGGTACCTCGAAGGGACGGCTTTGCTGGGCCGTACGGGTCACGGGGCCGAACTGGTGCGCTAGATTTTGGCTTCTCCTCGACCTCGATCACCCGATCTCTTCACGATACGGAGCCGGCACCCCCATGAGCGACATCGTCAACGGACTCGGCCGCGCCACTGCCTACGGCGCCCTGGGCGTGGTCCTGCTGATCCTCGGCATCGTCCTGGTGGACGTCCTGACGCCGGGGAAGCTCGGCCGGCAGATCTGGGAACAGCGCAATCGCAATGCCGCCGTGCTGCTGAGCTCGGCCCTGCTGGGTATCGGCGGCATCGTGTTCACCTCCATCTGGACGACGTACGACGACTTCGCCAAGGGGCTGGTGTCCACCGCGGCGTTCGGGCTGCTGGGCCTGGTGATGATGGCCGTGGCGTTCCTCGTGGTGGACCTGGTGACCCCGGGCAAGCTGGGCGCGACGCTGGTGGAGCCCGAGCCGCACCCGGCCGTGTGGGTGACGGCGTCCTGCAACATCGCGGTGTCGGCCATCATTTCGGCGTCCATCGCCTGAGGCCCCTGAGCCGGCCGACGGCTTCATCCGGTACCGCGGACCGCCTCGACCTCCAGGAAGCGCCGCTTGCGCGGTCCGCGGTACAACAGCGCCTCCCAGCCCAGTCCCTCCAGCACCCGGGCGCACTCGGACAGCCGGCCCTCCTCTTCCTGCGCGGCTCCGCCGCCGGGCGGGCCGAGCCACTCGACCCGCACCGTCCCGGGCCGCTCCCCCGGCGCGACCCGGTACCCCGTGGCGACGCGCCGGCCGTCCGCGTCGACGGCCGATGGTGCGATACCCGCCGCCTCCAGCGCCAGTGCGACCGCGCGCACGGGCCGGTTCACCTCCCATGCGGCGGGCACGGCCCGTGAGTCGCCGCCGGGACCGGTGCCGGTGCCTGTGTCTGCACCCGTGCCGGTGCCTGTGCCGGCGGAGGTCAGCCGCCGGATCTGCAGCATCCCGTCCCAGGCCACGCGCACTTCGGCGGCGCGGCGCGCCTCGGTCCCCGGCGGGGGCGGCGGGCCGTCCCCCGTGGCGGCCTCGAACCCCCCGCCGGTCACTGAAGCCTCCTGATGTCACCGCGGACCCGGTAGAAGCCGCCCGACGCGGGGTGCAGCGCGTCGACGACGTACCGCACGCCCGGCTCGCGTATCGCCCGCGGGAACTGCACGTTCCACGACCGGTCGTAGCCGTCCGACACCACGTGGACCCGCGTCCGGCCGCCCTCCTGCACGCACTCCACGACCACCGAGCCCGCGGGCGCCGTCGTCACGGTCGTCACCGAGGCGACCGCGGTCGCCGGCGCGTACGTGGGCAGGGTGGCGGCGAGCTTCACGTCGCGGGCGACGGGCACCGTCCCCTGCTGGGCCGCCGCGATCGCCGCCTCGCTCGCGTCCACGCACACCAGGGAGCCGTCCGTGGTGACCAGGTACAGCCGCTCGTCGCGGTACTGCATCGACAGCGCCGAACCGCCACCCGTGCCGAGCTTCCACAACCGCGTGCCGTGCCGGTCGAAGCAGTACACCGACGACGAGGAGTCACCGGCGAACACGTACTGCCCGCCCGGGGACGTGGCGCACGAGTACACCGCGCTGTCGCAGCCGTACGTCGCCTCGATCCTGCCCGTCGCCTTCGACAGCCGCTGGACCACCCGGTGCGCCGTGCCGGCGTACACGGCGTCGTCCTCCTGCCAGCCGAAGAGCACGCCGCCCTGGGTGGGCGTGTGCCACAGCTCGGCACTCCCGTCCGGGGTGTGGGCCGTCACGCCCCTGTTGTGCCCGTGGTAGACGGCGCGGTCGTCGGCCCGGACCATCCAGGCGTGCTCCCCGCGGCCGCCGCGCGCCCACTGGTGCTCGTCCTCGTGGTCGATGACGGTGAGCCGGCCCGCGCGGTCCGCGACGTTCAGCACGCCTTCGTGGATGTCGAGCCAGAAGATGTCGACGTCGGCCGCGATGTCGTACGCCGCGAAGGGGAGCTTCGACGACAGGTCGTAGACGCGGCCGTCGTCGCAGCCCGCGTAGATCCAGAAGTCGTCGGCGACCAGGCACTTGACGCCGTCCGGGAGCTGGTAGCGGGCGAGGACCTCGCCGCCGTGTCCGAGGGTGTAGACGTCTCCCGCCTGGTTGCCCACCCAGCAGCGCTCGTCGTCGATGTGGATGCCGAAGGCCGAGGAGCCCGTGCGGAACCGCCACAGCACGGGGGCGACGGCCCGCGCGGTCGACGGCGCGGACGCCACCTGACGCCGGGTCACCGCGCGCGGCGCGCGCTGCCCCTGCACGGCGGGCGCGTACCCCTTGCGGACCTTCTCCCCTATCTTCTTGGCAGCCGCCGCCTGGGCCTTCTCGACGGTGGGGAAGGTCGACGTCTGCGTCTGCCCGGCGGCGCCGATCCGCCCGTACCGCACGGTCACCACCTGTCCCTGGACGGTGACTTCGTAGAACTTGTGCGCACCGCCGCCGTCCTGCGACAGCTCCAGATACGTCTTCGACATGACAGACCTCTCCCCGGTTCAGGCCCTGCGGTGTGTTCCGCGGGTCCCACTTCCCGAACAGTAGAAGGCCCCACTGACAATCGACCGTCGACCGCCGCGCAGGTGTGGATCAGCCGGCCGACCAGTGGTGCGTCGCCGCGTCGTCGCAGGTGAGCCAGGTGCCGTCGCCGAGGGGTACGACGTCGCCCCGCACCGGTAGGGGGTAGCGCAGCCGCCCGAGCGGGCGCAGCGACGAGGCGTCCAGCAGCCAGTGGGTGTGCTCCAGTGGTCCCTCGGGGGGCACCTGGTCGGCGGTGACCAGGATGCGCGAGGCGTCGAGGACATGGGCGTCGCCGAAGTCGTCCTCGTCCGGGTCCCAGGAGAGCCGGTCGAGGTCGTACGTCTCCGTCAGGGACGGGTCCGACACGTCGTGCCACGCCAGTTGGTAGCGGTCGTCGTCGAGGGTCAGGTGCTCGGCCCGGCGCATCGTCAGCAGCCGTGACGACGCGGGCAGGAAGCCGACGACCTCGTGGAAGGCCGTGCCGCCGGCCACCTCCACGCCTGCGGCGCCCGGCCGCACCCAGTAGCTGGTCCAGCTGTACCAGGCGGTCCAGCACGACACCGCGAACACCTCGGCGTCGGCCCGCCAGAGCAGGGCCACCCGGTCGGACACGGCGGCGACCGGCCGGCGCGCCCGGATCCGGCCTGTCGCCGCGTCGAGCAGCAGCAGGTGGTCCTGCCCGTACCGCAGCCGCGGCGGACCGTCGTACACGGCCACCTCTCCGGGGTCGCCGTCTGCGAGGAGCGTGGGGACCACGGCCGCCACATGGCGCCCGCACGGGCTCACGGCCGGAGCGCCCGGCGGCCGGGGCGGCCGGTGGCCGCTGTGCCAGGGGTCGTGGGGCAGTTCCCACCGCACGGCGCCCCGGTCCGTCACCGCGCGAAGTCCGGCGGACCCGGCCACGATGAACCCACCGTCGGGTGCCACCGCCGCGCACTCGTGCGGGTGCAGGTCCAGCGACGCGAGGACGGCATCCGTCGCACCGGCGAGGAAGCCCTCCTGTGCGTGCACCTCGATCCTGCCCGGCCTCCGCACGGCGAGCCGCCCACCGGTCAGCGCCTCGGCCGCTCCCCGTACCGGGGGCGCCGCACCCAGCAGTACGGCGTCCAGGCGCACGTTCCCCACATCCCGCATGGCCGGGATCATCCCACCTGCGCCGAGCGGCGACGCGCCAGGGCGGGCGAAGGGCGGCGGGCCGGGGTGTGGGGGGTGGGCGGTGTCCCGGAGGGCGGCGCCGCGTTCCGCTGTCGCCGTCGCTGTTGCGGTTGCGGTTGCGGTTGCGGTTGCGGTTGCGGTTGCGGTCCACGTTGCCGTTGCCGTTGCCGTTGCGGGAACTGGTTGCCGTTGCCGTGCCGAACGGGCTGCTTCGCAGCGTGGCGCGGATGCGCCGCTCCTGCCTCTGGGTAGCGTCCGACGGACGGAGCGACGTGCGCCGGGGGCCGGCGCACCAGGAGAGGCAGGAGGGGCACGAGCATGGACAGGTCGGCGCTGGCAGAAGCCGTCACGCGCAAGGTCGCGCAGCACGGGAGCACCACGACGGTCGAGGAGGCCGGACGCGTCATCGACGCGCTGTTCGGCACGGTGGAGCAGTCGGGTGCCATCGCCGACGCCCTCAAGGACGGCCGGACGGTCACCCTGCTGGGCTTCGGCAGCTTCCACCCCGAGGACGGCACGGCCACCCTGCGCCCCGGCCAGGCGCTCGTCGAGTACCTCCAGGGCACCGTGGGCTGAGCCTCGTCCGCCCGCGGGGGCGCCCCCACCCGCGCCCCTCCCCGTGCCCTGGCCACCCCCTCCCGGGCCAGGACACGCGGTGGGACGCGGGTCAGCCGGTGAGCCGCTTGCGCCAGTCGAGCGGTGTGACCAGGATCGCGCGGGCCGGGTCCCCGTCCCACACGGTGGACAGTCCTGCTTCCGTCAGGGCCGCGACGACCTCCCTGCCGACGGCCGCCGTCGTCCCGGGCGTACCGTCGAAGCCGCCGTACAGCAGCATCAGCCCGTGGCCCGCCGCTGCCGATTCCGTGCCCTGCGAGTGGAAGTAGACGAAGCCACGGGCGTCCGCGGCCCCCGCGTCGCGTATCTCCGCGGTGCCGCAGGTGCGGCAGCAGGTGAAGTTCTCCCGGGCGGTGATCCCCGCCGCTTCCAGGGCCGCGAACGCCCTGCTCAGACGCTCGGGGTCGGTCTCGCCCTCCCACGCGGCCTGCTGCGCCACGCGCTCGCGCCACATCCGGTCGACCAACTGCCGTGCCTGCGCGGGAGAGACGGGCCGGTAATCGCCCGACACCAGGCAGTCCTCGGCCAGTTCGGCCAGTTGGTCGCGCGTGGCGTACCCCCCGGCCAGCACCGTCTCCAGGTACTCGTGGAGTTCTTCGTGCTCGTCCTCGTCCAGGTCCGGCGGCGGTACGGGATCCGTGTCCCCGCCGCGCTCGTCCCCGCCGCGTTGCCGCGCACGCGCGCGGACGGGCTCTTCGCCGTCCCCGGTGCTCACCGTGATCGCCATCATGCCGGTCACCTTGGCACACGCCACTGACAACCGGTTCCGGCACCGGTTCCGCACCGTCTCCGGCACCGGGTGTCGGGCCACGGAACGCGCGGCACCGCGTTAGTCTGCGGCCGGAGCCACGTACCGGACCCGCGTACCGGACCCGCGTACCGGACCCGCGAACCGGGCCCGAGGACGAGCCCGAGGCCGGAGCCTCGCACCGGCCCGGAGCGGGAGCCGGGCCCGGAACGGCCGCGTGCGGAGGATCCCGCGCGGTGCGGGAAGTACGGAGCGGAAACGCGGAGCGGGAGCACAAAGAGGTGACCATCCTGTCTGCTTCCGGTGGCCGACGGCGGCGCGCCGCATGGGGCATCCTCCTGGCCGCGTGCGTCGGTCTGGTGGCCGTGGCGGCTTGGGCGCCGGCCCGCGCCCGCCCCGCCGACCGCGCACGGGCGCAGGAACCGCCCCGGCCCTCCCCCGCACCGCGGGCGGAGGTGGTAGCGCTGGTGGCGGGCCAGGGCGACGGCGACATCAACCGCACCCGGGACCGCTTCGCCGTTCACGCCACCGACCTCGGGGTGATGTGGCACGACAGCCTCGGCCGGGTCGCGATCGCCTTCGGCGACACCTTCGGGGAGGGCTGGGGAGGCGCGGGGGCCGGACCGGCCACGGCGGACTGGCGCTTCAACACCTTGGCGCACTCCGCCGACCCCGACCTCCGGGACGGCATGCACATCGACTCCATGGTCACCGACCGGCCCGGACACGCCGTGCAGGTCCTGCACGGGGACGCGTCGGCCCGGGAGGTCACCGTCATCCCGACCGCCGGCATCAGCGCGCTCGGCCGCGACTTCCTCTTCTACATGTCCGTACGGGAGTGGGGGCCGCCCGGCCGCTGGGAGACCAACTACGCGGGACTGGCCTTCTCCGACGACGGCGGCCGGAGCTGGACGAAGCCCTCCACGGCACGATGGCCGGACCAGGGCGGCGGGAGCAGGTTCCAGATGGGGGCGCTCGTCCGGCGGGAGGGGTACGTCCACCTCTTCGGTACGCCCAGCGGCCGGTTCGGGGACGCCCATCTCGCGCGCGTCCTGCCCGAACGGCTCCTGGAACCGGCGGCGTACGAGTACTGGACCGCGTCCGGCTGGCGTACGGGCGTGCAGAACGACGCCGTTGCGGTCATGCCGGGCCCGGTGGGCGAGCTGTCGGTGCAGTACAACACGCACCTGGACAAGTGGCTGGCGCTCCACCTCGACGAGACGCGCGCCGCGATCGTGGCGCGCACCGCGACCCACCCGGCCGGGCCGTGGAGTGCCGGGCAGGTCGTCGTGGACGGCGCCGAACACCCCGGGCTCTACGGTGCCTTCCTCCATCCGGCCACCAGGGGGGCGGAGGTCAGCTTCACCATGTCGCGGTGGGACCCGTACCACGTGCTGCTGATGCGCCTGGATGTCGACGGCCTCACCTGAGACAGGCGCTTCTCGACCGGGCCGGGGACTTCCGGACCTGCTGGGGGCGGCCGCCGTACGCGGGAGCCACAGCGACCTCGCCCCACGGGCGAAGGGGTGGTGCCGGTGCTGGAGCCCGGTGGCCAGTGGCTGGAGAACGGGTCGCGGGTACCGCCGCGGGCCACGGTCGGAGCAGTCCGGCGGGCGCGCCGGGCGTGGGCGCGGTGACGATGGGCGGGCGGGGGCGACCGGAGGGAGGAGCATGCGGCACGCCAGGAGACGCCGGTCACGCACCGCCGTCTCCGTCACGGTGCTCGCGCTCCTCGCCGCGGCCTCGCTGTGGCTCGTACCCGCTGCCGCCCCGCCGCCCGGCACGGACGTCGCGCAGGCGCGGGCGCCGGGCGGGAACGGCCGCCACCGGGGGGCACGGCCCGCCATCGTCCCGCGGACCGCATGGCGGGCCGGGACCATCGGCACCACCCCGCCCGGCGTGCGGTACGCCCCGGCCGTGAAGGCAGCCGTCATCCACCACACCAGCACCCCCAACGGCTACGACTGCGCGAGCGTGCCGGCCACGCTGCGCGACCTGTACGCCGGGCACGCCTACGGGCGCCACTGGGACGACATCGGCTACAACTTCCTCGTCGACGCCTGCGGCACCATCTACGAGGGCCGGGCGGGCGGGGTCGACCGGCCGGTCATCGGTGCGCACACCAAGGGGTTCAACGAGGGCACGGTCGGCATCGCGGCGATCGGCACCTTCGACTCCGGTGAGCGCGTGCCGGAACCGATGCTGGACGCCATCGCGCGGCTGGTGGCCTGGAAGCTCGACCCGCGCGGCCCGGACCCGCGCGCCAGCGTGGCGCTGGTCTCCACTCACGACGAGGCCCGCTACCCGAAGGGCACGGCGGCCCTGCTCCCGGTGGTCGGCGGGCACGCGGACGGCTACGCCACACGCTGCCCGGGCGCCGCGCTGTACGCCAGGCTGCCCGACATCAGCGCCCGGGCGGCCCGGATGCAGCGCGGGTGACGGCGCACGGGCCGCTCGTGGGCGGCCGCGTTACGGTTCCTGCCATGTCTCGATCAATCACCGAACCGCTGCCTGTCACCGCCGACGACCTCGAGCAGGCGATCCGACGTGCCGTCACCACCCTCCGGGAGGCTCCTCCGACAGCCTGGGACGGCAAGGCCGGCTCGCTGGAGTGGGACTGCTGGGAGACCGTCGAGCACCTCAGCGACGACCTCTTCGCCTATGCAGCGCAACTGGGTCCCCGGACGCCGCCTCTGGAGGGCGAGGTGCCCTTCGTGTGGGAGAGCCGAAGGCCCGGTGGCCCTGCGAACGTGGTGCACGCCCACCGCGCGGCGGGACCCGCCGGGCTGTTGCAGGTACTGGAGGCGAGCGGTGCGCTGCTGGTCGCCATGGTGCGTACGACGCCGTCACGGGTGCGCGCCTATCACGTCTTCGGGGTTTCGGACCCCGAGGGCTTCGCCGCGATGGGGATCGTGGAGATCCTGGTGCACACCCATGACCTGGCCGAGGGGCTCGGGCTCGTCTGGACCCCGCCCGCCGATCTGTGCTCGCGCGTGCTCGCCCGGCTGTTTCCGGACGCCCCCTCCACCACGGACCCCTGGCCCACCCTGCTGTGGGCCACCGGGCGCGCCGAGCTGCCCGGCCATCCCCGTCTCACCACATGGCGCTGGCACGGCACGCCCCGGTCGACACAGCAGTAGGGGGCAGGCGCTCGGCGACGGGGTCCGCGCTGACGGCATCGGCGAAGTTCGGCATCCTCGCGGACACCCGCACGGCAACGAACGGGCCGAGCGGGCCTGAGCTTTTCCTTCAACGTCCGGCCAGGAAATCAGCAGACACGGCTTCACCCTCTGCTCGATCATGATCTGATGACTGCCTTCTACCATGTGTGCTTCGTCGTGCCGGATATCGAGAGGGCTATGGAAGATTTTGGGAGGTCCGTGGGAGCCGGCTGGAGTACTCCTGTAGCTGATCGACTGGGCGAGTGGGACTATCGCATCGCCTTCACCCGCGGCGGACCACCGTTCATAGAGCTGATCGAGGGGCCTGCTGGGAGTCCTTGGGATGCGTCGCAAGGAGCTCGGTTTGACCATCTGGGCTACTGGACCAGCTCTGTCCAGCGGGGTTCTCAGCGGCTGGAGAACGATGGTTTCGCCACCGACTTCTCCGGCTGCCCCTATGGCCGGCCCTTCGCCTACCACCGCTTGGACAGCATTGGCGGCCGCGTCGAGCTGGTGGATGTGACACGGCAACCGAGCTTCCTTCAGAAGTGGCATAGCGATGGAGGACCAATGCCTGTGATCGACGAGCGATGACAGCGGGGGCCTGAGGATCGCTGCGTGGTTCACCCCGCGCGTCGGGGTGCGGTTCCCTTCTTGCCGTGCGAGGGCGCGCGTAAGCCTCGCCTGTAGCCAGGACGCGCGGGGGACAACAAGCCGGGCTGGCTGTGGTGGTCCCGCACCGACGCGACCACGGCGGATGTGGACCGCTGCCGGCAAGCGTTCTTGCGCCTCTTCGACGTGGAGCACACGTTTCGCCTCCGGAAAGGCAGACGCTCGACGTTCAGGCGGATGACGGTGTCCTCGAGGATGGGCAGCGGCCCATCGTGGTCGAGCATCCAGAACCAGCGCGCGTTCACCGGGTTCCCGGATCCCTTGTGTGGATGCTGGACGCTGACGGATATTTCGTGACCCTTCAGGGTCTCGAGCACTACACGTCGGCCGCGACGACCTGCACGTGGCGCAAGATCGGCTGACGTAGCTGAACGTCAGGGCAGGGAGGGAGTCGGTCAGAGGACCGGCCCCCTCGTCGTGTGCATACAGCCGATCAGAGGCTGGCACCGGTCTTCCTGCGCGAGGGTGAGTCTGCCCCATACCAGCGCCCCGCCGACCAGGCCGGGCCTGTCCCGCGTGGCCAGGGCCGGGGCGTCGAGCATGTCGGCGACGTCTTCCAGGCAGGGGCCAGCGTCTCCAACTCGTCGCCGGAAACTTCGTTGTAGCGGGACCAGCGGCCCAGGTAGCCGGTCGCCGTATCCAGGTACAGACCCGAGGTGCGGTCAGCTGCGCCGTACGAGGCAACCGGGATCCAGGATGCTTTCCACGGTGATCCGGTCATATTCGGGGCGGCGGGCGTGGAGGGCGTCCTGGTGGGACTGGGATTCCATCTGCTGCTGGTAGAAGGCGGTCACGGCGTCCAGGGTCATCAGGGCCTGGTTGCCGGGCAGGCATCCCGCACCGTCGACCCGTCGTCGCCCGCGGTCAGCGATCACAGGGCGCGCAGGTCGGCGGGGATTTGTAGGTGCAGGGCGTGGTCGACGGCTGTGATTGCCGAGGAGCTCGCGCCGGCGCGGAGGGCAGCGTAGGAGTCCGGGGCATGATGCTGAAGCCAGCTGGTGATGCGGCGCCAGGCGTCGTCGATCTGCCTCACGAAGATCGTGCCGGAGACGCTCTGCTGTGGGATCCCTGCCCGACAGCGAGCACCAGGAGCTACTTCTCCCGAGCCGTCTCGCCGGCCGCCCGCGATGCCCTGGTGGCCTGGCGGCACAGCTCGCGAAGCACGGTCTGTCCATCCTCGCGGCCCGTGACACGGCCCTGTTTGGCATGGCCGGTGAATTTGCGCCGATCTTCATGTGCGACCTGTTCGGACTCCACGGAAACACCGCCACTCAGTGGGCGGCGTTCGCCCAGGACAGCTGGGCCGGCTACCTCGCGGCCCTGAGGCTGAACAGCGGGTCCGGTGGCGAGAGCGAGTAGCGAACCGATCCCTGTCCTGCCAGCGCCCTGAGCGCCCCTCTCTCGAAGCTGAACGAAGATCGAGAGGTGGGCGACCAGGTTCACGGAGCACCGGAGGTCACGTGGGCCTCGTGTCCTCTTGAAGGCGAGGGAAGAGCGGCTGTGCTGCAGGCAGCCGCCCCTCGACCGGCGTCAGCTGTCCGGTGATCCGTGTAGCGGCATCCGGGATGAAAGGACGTAGTTCATCAGCCAGTACGCGGCATGCGGTGACCAGTGTGACGAGGACGGAGTCGAGCTGCTTCGCTCCTTCAGCGTCGCCCTGCCGCTCTTCCCGAGCCAGTTCCCATGGCCTGGTGGCGTCAATGCATCGGTTGGCTTCCTCCACGATGCCCCAGACAGCGCGGGTGGCACGCCGGAAGTCGAAGCTGGCCAAGGCGGCATCGACGAGGTCAGGCGTCTTCCGGTAAACGTCCACCAGCGCCATCCCACTGGAATTGTCAGGCGCAGAGGCGGGGACCGTTCCGCCCCGGAAGCGGTGCACCATGGTCACGACGCGGTGGACGAGGTTGCCCAGTCCTCCGGCGAAGTCCGCATCCGCCCGGGCGACCAGGCGGTCCGGAGTGAAGTCGGCGTCCCCGACCCGGGGTACCTCGCGCAGCAGCCACCAGCGCACCGCGTCGGTGCCATAGGTCGCGGCCAGCGCAACCGGGTCGACGGTGGTTCCAGCCGACTTGCTGATCTTGCGGCCGTCGACGGTGAGGTAGTCGTGGACCAGGATGTCGGTGGGCAGCGGGAGCCCGGCCGACAGCAGCATGGCCGGCCAGTACACGGCGTGGAAGCGCACCACTCCCTTGCCGACCAGGTGGATGCGGCGTTCGCTGGTGGCCCACCACTGGTCGTAGGCGGTGTCATCGGTGCCGTATCCGAGGCTGGTGACGTAGTTTCCGAGTGCGTCCCACCACACGTAGACGACCTGGCTCGGGTCGTCGGGCACGGGGATGCCCCAGCCGCGGGCGCGACTGTGGGAGCGGGAGACGGAAAAGTCGTGCAGGCCTCCTTCGATGAGGGCGAGGACTTCGTTGCAGCGAGCGGCAGGCTCGATGCGCAGTACGCCGCTCGAGATCAGATGATGGAGGCGGTCGGCGTAACGGGACAGCCGGAAGAACCAGTTCTCTTCCCTGACGAGCTGAGGTTCGGTGCCGTGCTCGCCACACCGTCCATCGACCAGTTCGTCAGGGGTGTAGAACTGCTCGCAGCCCACGCAGTACAGGCCTTCGTACTCTTTGCGATAGAGGTCGCCTGACGCGGCGCACTGGCGCCACAGCCGTTCCACCCCGACGCGGTGCCGCGGGTCGCTGCTGGTACGGATGAAGTCGTCGAACGACAGCGCCAGCGGACCACGCAATGCGGCGAACGCGTCGGCGTTGCGGTCGACGAACGACTGCACGTCGACGCCGGCCGCTTCGGCGGCCAGGACGTTCTTCAGAGAGTTGTCGTCGGTTCCGCTGAGCAGCCGGACCCGCTCACCCCGCAGGCGGTGGTGCCGGGCCAACGTGTCCGCTTGGACGAGCTCCAGGGCAAAGCCCAGATGCGGGCGGGCGTTGACGTAAGGAATGGTCGTGGTGATGTAGCGGCGTGGTGCGGTCATCGGTCCTCCTACCGGGTAGCGAGGCCTGGTCGCACAACAATCGAGGCCCCGTCCCGGGGCCTCGGATTCGGTACGCGTCCGTCCTCAGCAACCCCGTTGACGGGGCATCATCCGGTGCTGAGGCGAAAGCGTGATCATGTGTCCGAGCGTAGCAACACAGCGACGTCACAGCACTGCTATTTCCGCCCTTTCACGGCAGCCGCATGCGCAGGGGGGCCGGGGCAGCGCTGGGCGAGGCAGACATCACCCGGTGCCCCACGCACGCCGGATTGCGCAGGGTTGGAACACCGCCTCTTCACCAGTACGCCGCCTTCGCCGACGGCCGCTCGATCGCCACCCGAAGCCTTCACCCACCCGACCTCCGACGAGGGTGGCGCCCGCGCCTTCCCCGTTGGCGGCCCCGGCGCCTCCCCGGTCGGCGGCCGATCAGTCGGCGGAGGGCCGTTTGCTGACGCTGCTCAATGAACGACGCCGTGAGCTCGGGCTGCCCGAGGTCGAGCCGAGCGACAGCCTGGCCCGGGCCGCCCGTACCTGCGTGCAGAAGAACGCGCAGCAGGCGAACCTCGAACACTGCGACCATGAGGTCCTCTTCACGGGAGGGATCGGCACCCCACCCAAGCGGATCACCGAAGCCTGGTTCAACAGTCCCGGCCGCAGAAAAGCCCTGACCTACCCAGGGTCCCGCAATGCCGGCCCTGCCATAGTCACCAACGCCGAAGGCACCGCGATATTCGCCGCCATCAACATCGACACGTGATACGAGCTCATGCGGCGCTGCGTTCCGTCCGCCGCTCGCGGTATGTCACTCGATACGCCTGGTTGAGGGGTGCGGATCCAAGTACCGGGTTTCGGGGAGGTCGAGGCTGATTGCCCGGGGCCCGTGGTGTGCGGGGCACGGTGGGGTTATAGCCGATGGCGCTCTGAGGTAGGGCGGGCTTACGGGGCCGGTCACCCGTCGGCTCGCGCCACTTCTTGGCGGCCTCAGGCGTGTTGCGGTCAAAGGGCTACAGATCTCGCTTAATGTCCACAATCTGACGTTGTGTCCATCGGGGATGGCGACGAATCGGACGACAGGGAGATGGTGTGCGCAAGTTTCACCGGGCGGCATTGGTAGCTGCCCTGGTCGGGAGCACCATGTTCGGGGTTGGTGGTGCCTTCGTCCACGCCCATGGCGGCGGGGATGCGGATGGGGGCGCGAACGTGGTCGAGTGCGATCAGCGCTCCGAGGTCACAAAGGTGGCATTCCAGAACGGCCTCATCAACGGCCTGCTCCTGGGCAGCGGCCCGGCAACCGCAACGTCTGTCCAGCAGATCTGCAGCGGGAGGGACAGCATCGGTTTGAACGGTGCCGCCGCCCAGTCGGGTCCCGGCGTCGGAACCATCCCCACCCCCTCGCCCAGCGGTGAAGTGGTATTCACCTCCGACGGAACCTTCACCGCGCCCGCGGGTGTCACGTCCGTGACCGCCCGGGTCTGGGGTGCGGGAGGCGGAGGCGGCGGAGCCGGCGGCTCCGGCCCCGGAGTCGGCGGTGGAGGCGGCGGAGGCGGCGCCGGCGGCTACGTCTCGTGCACCGTGCCGGTGACGCCAGGAACCGTCTACACGGTCGACACCGGCGAAGGCGGAGCCGGCGGCGAAGGCGGTGCAGCTGGTCCCGTCGGCACGCCCGGCGGTGACGGCGAGCCGGGAGAAGCTGCTGCCCTGCTCGCACCCGATGCCACCGCCCTGGCTGTCGCCACCGGCGGGCAGGGAGGCGGCGGCGGCGCAGGTGGTGGTCCTGGGGGAATCATCCCCGGGGCCGGCGGCGAGGGCGGCACCGGAACGTGCTCAGGAGCCGGCACGATCCAGAATGGCGGCGACGGTGCCCCCGGCATCTTGGACGCCGGCGGCCAGGGCGGCCTGCCCGCCCAGCCCGCACCTGACGGCCGTGCCGCTGGCGGCGACGGAGGCAACGCCGGAATTGGCCCCGGCGCCCCCGGCGGCTCTGGAGAGCCGGGCGGCGACTCCTACGTCGTCATTTCATACTGACGCCTCTTCCTCTGAAATCCGTCGGTGAACGGTCATCGACAACAGCCGCGCCGGGCTTTGGTCCGGGAGGGCCTGCACCGGTTGGACCAGTGCAGGCCCCGACGCGTAGACCGCGGGTGTGAGTAGTTGCGGTACGTGAGTAGCGCTGGGATTGATCACGGCTCGGCCTGATTGACGCCTCCGCCACACCAGGCGGCCTCCCCAGCGACCTCGTTTCCACCGCCACGGGCCTTCTGCCCGGCATCCTGTAACGACCCGGCACGCTCGACCCGGGGTCGCAGCCCGCTTGAACGGTGTGCCAAGAGTGGGACTGTAAGACTTTCGGTGTAACTCCCGATCATGGAAGATGCATCGATGACCAGCAAGAACGTGACCGAGGACGAGTGTGTCGAGCCGACTGGGCAGACGCTGTCGAAGTCTGTGGATGACCGTCTGATTGACGAGCCGGTGGGCCGGGCTCAGGCCGAGGGCCTGCAGCTGACTGGTGAGGGCGGGCATGCTGCAGCAGTTGACGAAGCGCCTGCTGGAGTCCGCCCTAGAGGGCGAGATCACCTACCATCTCGGCTATGACAAGCACGACGCGGCCGGGGTGCCGGGTGGTGGCCATGACGTGGAAGACGTCGGCCTGCTCCAGCTCGAACCGCCAGCCCTTGCTGAAGCCGTAGGCGGCGTCCGCCGTCACCCAGCTGAACGGGACCTTCTCGGCGATGGCCCGGCGGACCATCGCCTTGGCCATCGCCACCTTCGTCTCGAATCCGACCTGGTCGTCGATGCCGGCCCGCCGGCAGCGTTCGCGGTCGTCCGTTTAGGACGTGGGCAGATACAGCCTGCGGTCGATCAACGTGCGGCCCCGGCCGGTTGCATAGGCGAGGAACACACCGATCCGGCAATGTTCGGTGCGTCCCGCAGTGCCGGAGTACTGCCTTTGCACCCCGGCCGAACCGACGCCCTTCTTCAGGAAGCCGGTGTCATCGACGATCAGAACGGCATCCCTGTCGCCGAGGTGTTTGACGACATAGTCAGGTACGTCGTCAAGGACCGAGTCGGCGTCCCACTCGATCCGGTTCAGCAACCGCTGGATGCGGTCAGGACCCGCATGACCGACCTCCTCCGCCAGCGTCCAGCCGTTCTTCCGCTCCAGCAAAGCGATCAGTCCCCGCATATACGCCAGCGCCGACTGACGCGGCTCCTCCCGGTTGAAGCGGTGCACGAACCGCTCATGTACCGCTTCCAGTTCCCCGGCCCACAATTTGACGTCAGCAAGGTCCCCACCCATAACCACACCAACGACCGAGCTGGCCAGCAACCACGGGAAAGACCGTTGCAGTACTAGGCCGTGTCCGGAAAGTCGATCGCTCGTTGCTCTGTTCGTGGTGCGTCGACATGAACTGACGGATGAGTCGTGGGCGTTGATTGCTCCGTTGCTGGCGCCGGGCCGGATGGGCCGGCCCGTGCGGGACCGGCGCCAGGTCGTCAACGGGATCTTGTGGAAGCTGTCCACCGGGGCTGCCTGGCGTGACCTGCCGGAGCGTTACGGGCCGTGGAAGACGGTCTACGACCGCTTCCGGCACTGGTCCGCCGACGGCACCTGGGACCGCCTCCTGGCCCATGTCCAGCAGCACTCCGACGCTGTCGGGCAGGTCGACTGGACGATCGTCTGCGTCGACTCGACCACGGTCCGGGCCCATCAGCACGCGGCCGGGGCCCGAAAAGGGGGACCTGGGAAGGCGAAGCACTCGGCCGCTCCCGCGGCGGGCTGACCAGCAAGATCCATCTCGCCTGCGACGGCCGTGGCCGGCCACTCGCCTTCACCCTGACCGGCGGGAACGTGAACGACTGCACGCAGTTCGAACCCGTCATGACCAAGGTCCGGATCGCCCGGCCGGGGCCGGGCAGGCCCCGGACCCGGCCCGACCGCGTCGTCGCGGACAAGGGCTACTCGGCCCGCAGGATCCGCGCCTACCTCCGCAGACGCGGCATCGCCGCGACGATCCCGGAGCGGATCGACCAGATCAACGGTCGCATCCGGCGAGGCGAGACCCTCTGCCGCCTCGACCGGGCCGCCTACCGGCGGCGCAACGTCATCGAGCGCTGCTTCAACCGGCTCAAGCAGAACCGGGCCCTGGCCACCCGCTACGACAAACGAGCCACCCACTGCCAAGCCATGGTCACCCTCGCCTGCCTCCAACTCTGGCTCCCATGACTTTCCGGACACGACTTAGACCCGTCCTCCGGCTGCCCTGCTTCTTTCGCGCTCGACCGTGGGCGGCTGCGGGCACCACGGGCGCGACACCGTTCCGCCCGGCGGAAGGGACTGACCTGAGGCCGCGGCCCGTCGGCGAGTCCGCCGACACGCCCGGCACGGTGGCCGGGACCCTCGCCCTCGGGGGCGTGGTGGTCCGCACGGCCTGAACGGGGCGCCGTCACCCCGCGTAGTACGGGACGAAGGCGACCGTACGAAAGGGGGCGATCACCCGTGATCCCTCGCCTGCGACGAACGGCGGGCAGGGCGCGCCGGTTCCGCGTCGACTACCCGCGCCGGGGCCGCGGCGGACTGCGGCGGTACGTGCCGTCCTGGCGCCAGCTCCTGTGCCTGGCGCTGCTCGGCTGCGGGGCGCTCGCCGTGCTGGTCGGCTACGTCTACTCCACGGTGCGGATCACGGACGTGAACGCCACCGCCCGCACGGAGGCGAACGTCTACTACTGGGCCGACGGGACGCAGATGGTCAGCGTCGGGGACATCAACCGGCAGAACGTGCCGCTGTCCGACATCCCGCCGGCCCTCCAGAACGCCGTGATCGCGACCGAGAACGCCACCTTCTACACCGACCCGGGGTTCTCGCTGCGCGGGCTGGCCCGCGCCGTGGTGAACATGGCGAAGGGCGAGGAGGTGCAGGGCGGCTCCACCATCACGCAGCAGTACGTCAAGAACACCTACCTGACGCAGGAGCAGACGCTGGACCGCAAGCTGCGGGAGCTGTGCCTGTCGGTGAAGCTGTCGCGGAACCTGTCGAAGCAGCAGATCCTCCAGGGGTACTTCAACACCAGCTGGTTCGGGCGCAACGCCTACGGGGTGCAGGCGGCGGCGGTCGCGTACTACGGCGTCGACGCCAAGGAACTCGACGCGCCCCGCAGCGCGTTGCTGGCGGCGCTCCTCAAGGGCGGCGACCTGTACGACCCGTCGCTGAGCGAGGCGCACCACCGCAGGGCGGAGGTGCGCTGGCGGTACGTCCTGGACCGGCAGGTGGAGCTGGGGTTCATGTCGGAGGAGGAGCGGGCGCGGTACACGGTCTTCCCCGAGCCGCGCCCCCGGTCGGCCTCGCTGTCCACCAGCCTGTCCGGGCAGACCGGTTACCTGGTGGACGTGGCCAACAAGTACATCCAGCGGCGGACCGGGCTGACCGCGGAGGAGCTGGGACGCGGCGGCTACCGCATCCGCACCACCTTCGATCGGGCCCTGGTGGAGCAGCTGGAGCGCACCGTGGAGGACGTCACCGCGCGGACGCTGGATCCCGCGGGGCGGGCCGCCGACCGGGACGTGCAGGTCGGTGCCGCGTCCGTGCGGCCGGAGGACGGGGCGGTGCTGGCGCTGTACGGCGGGCCCGACGCGACGAAGCACTTCGCCAACAACGCCGACACCTCGGGGGTTCCGGTCGGCTCGGCGTTCCGGCCGTTCGTCCTGGCGGCGGCGTTGCGGGACGGCCGTGACGCGGATCTGGAGACCGTACGCGACGTGGCCGTGGACGCCGGCCTGCTGCCGCAGAGCATGGCCGAACTGGACGCGTCCTTCACGTCCGGCACGTCAACGCCGAGTGCCGTGCGGATGGCCGACGCGTACGCGACGTTCGCCACCGGCGGCCGGCACACCGACCTGTACGCGGTGACCGCGGTCACGCACCAGGGCAGGCCGCTGAAGGGCCTGGGCCGACCCGGCGGCCGGCAGGTGCTGAACCGGGAGGTCGCCGGAGAGGTCGTGGAGGCGATGCGCAGCGAGGCCGTCGACGCGCTCGCCCCGGAGACGCTGCGGGCCCTCGGCCCGGTCGCGGCGGGCCGCACCGGCGCCGCGGACCCTCAGCCCGCGGCCTGGTTCGTCGGCTCGACCCGGCAGTTGTCGACCGCGGTGACCGTCTTCCGCAACAAGCCCGGCAAGGACGGCCTGCTGTCCATGAGGGGGGTGGGCGGCGGCTCCGGTACGGAGCGGGGCGGCGGCGACGTGCTGCCGCTGCGGGTGTGGTCCTCGTACATGACGACCATCCAGTAGGGGGCGGGGACGGCGAAGAGGCCGGCGTCCGTGGGGGCGGACGCCGGCCTCGCCGGGGGCCGGTTCTCAGGTGCGGCGCACGGGGGTCACCCCGTCCGGCAGCAGGGCGGCCGCAGGGGTACGCCCGTTCACGCGGCTCCGGCTCCGTCGCGTCCGCCGCAGCGGGGTCGTACGCGTGCGCCGGCGACCGCCGTGACGCCCGCGCCGCCCGTCAGCCGGTGCGGCGGACCTGGGTGTGCTGGGCGGCCGTCGAAGGGAGGGTGGCGACCGGAGCGGTGTCGCTCAGCCGCGTCACCTGCGGTCCGGTCCGGTCCGCGCCGGGGGGCGGGTTGAGCGCGGCCGTCTCGACGGCCTGGGCGGGCGCCGGGGGCGCAGGGGGTGCCGGGACCGTGCGGTGGCGCTCGTCGGGCCCGTTGGCCACCGACGACCAGGTGCGCAGCCGGTGGCTCGCGGCCTCGTCGAGCGTCACGGGGCCCCCGCGCTGTTCGGCGAGCCGGCTGGCCTCCCGGCCCAGGGCCGCCATGTCGTCCCAGCCGAGGGTGAGCACCACGGAGAGCTCGGCGCCGCCACCGGGGAGACCTTGCATCATCGGTTCACTGCGTTGGGTCATGTCGCTCCTGTCGTCGAGGCAGAGACGTGTCGCCGCACCTGGCAGGGCGCAGGTAGCCCGTAGTACGCAGTGCGCAGGCGTCATGTTCACGCCCTGCTCGACCGGGTCGCGGTCACCGGGGGCCGTCGCTCGGCTCGCGCGGTTCAGCCGCCGAGATGGCGCAGCACGGTCCGCGCCGCGCGCTCCACGGCGGCCCGGGCCTCGTCGGTGTGGTCGATCGTCTCGAAGCCGTGGTGGCCCAGCGGTACGTCGATCACGTCGACATCGGCTCCGCAGTCCCGCGCGGCGGTGAGGAACTCCTCGACCGTCGCCGCGATCTCCGGGAGCTCCAGCCCCACCCGGGTCAGCACGATCGGCAGCGTCCCCGCGGAGCTCACGGCGGCCGCGGGGCGGAAGCCGGGGCCGGTGATCCCCCAGTGCGGCAGGGGCGCGAGGATGGGGTAGGTCGCCGCCACGCACCGCAGCCACGGCGGCGGTGCCGCGAGCCAGTCCGCCGACAGCGGACCGCCGCCGGAGAAGAACCACAGCGCGACGCGGTCGCCGTCGACGCGCGGGTCCGCCCGTACGTGTTCGACCGCTTCGGCGACGTCCAGGGCCGCACGGCCGAAGTCGTCCAGGCCGTGCAGCCGGTGGTCGACCGTCGCTCCGACCGCTCCCAGGTTCGCCACGTACTGCCCGTAGCCGACGAAGGCGGGCCAGTCGCGTGGTGTCGGCTCCACTCCGGCCGGTACCGGGCCGCCGTGGACGAACACCACCGCCGGGCGGGGTCCGTCGGCGTCGGGCAGGTGGAGGTCCACCCGCCCGGTCCGCTCGCGGGGCCGCGCCGGCACGTCCAGGAGGAACGGGCGCAGGTGCGCGGGCGGTTCGTCCGTCGCCGGGGTCAGGCGGTGTCCCTCCCCCGCCGCGGCGCGCAGCAGGACCGCGGCGAGTTCGTCGGGGACGGACAGCATCGGCCAGTGGCCGGTGGCGAGTTCGAAGAAGGTCACCCGCGGGTCGGTGAGCGCCTGGAGGGCGGGGTCACCGAGCCCCACGACGGTCTGCACCATCGCGATGCTCGTCCCGTTGGCGGTGCACAGGACGCCGGTGACCGGCAGACCGGAGGCCCCGTCCGCGAGCCGGAGCGGCTGCGTGAGCGTGCCCGTCGGCTGCGGCGCGGCGAGGCGGGTCAGCCGGGCCAGGGCGTCCGCGGACACCCCGGCGAGACTCCCCCAGCGGTCCCACCGGTCCTGCGACGGCGGCGGGACGAGCCAGTCCCCCTCGCCGCCGCCGGTCCGTGCCTCCCGGTCCCCCTGCTCCGCCTGCCGCAGCAGCTGTTCCTTCACCTCCCCGTCGGGCACCAGCGCGAGGGCGGGATCGCCGTCGCGGGGCATGCCCGCGTCCAGGTGGACGATCCGGGCGATCCGGCCGGGGCGCCGGCCGGCGGCGCCGAGCACGGGGTGGATGCCGTATCCGTGGCCGACCAGGACCACCTCCGGCGCGTCCAGGTGGTCGAGCAGCCGCGTCACATCCCGGACGTGGGTCTCCAGGTCCGTACCGGGGCCTGCCAGATGGCGCCGGTCGCCCATGCCCGTGAGCGTGACGGGGTGCACCTCCGCGCCCGCCTCCCGCAGCCGGGCGGCCGCCTCCCGCCAGATCCATCCGCCGGTGAACATCTCCGACACCAGGACGAATGCCGTCATGAACGCCTCCTCGTACGACAGTGGTCCGCCCGGGCGGCCGTTCGGGCCGGCCGGGCTCGCCGGTACGGTAGGAACTCCCCCTGAGGGAGGTTCAAGCCGTGTCCCGTGACGACATGTGGAGCATCGGGGAGCTCGCCGAGCGCGCGGGCGTCACCGTCAAGACCGTGCGTTTCTACTCGGACCGCGGTCTGCTGCCCGAGGGGTCCCGCAGCGCCGGCGGCCACCGGCGGTACGGCCCCGAGGCGCTCGACCGGCTGCGGCTTATCCGTTCGCTGCGCTCCCTGGACCTGCCGGTCCCCGAGGTGAGCCGTGTCCTCGACCGCGAGGAGGCGCTGGGGGAGGCGCTGGAGGAGGTCGTCGCGGGCCGGCTGCGGGAGCTCGGCAGCCGGATGGCCGCCCTGCGCTGGCGCGAGGCCGCCCTGCGCCTGCTCCAGGACTGCACCCCGGAGGAACGCCCCGACCGGCTGCGCCTGATCGGCTCGATGACCACGCCGCCCAGTACGGATACGCTCGCCCGGTTCTGGCGGCGGTGGCTGCCCCCGCGGATCCCCGCCCCCGTCCTGCGCTCCTTCCTCGACCGGGCGGTGCCGGAGCCGCCCGCGGACCCGGCTCCCGGCCAGGTGCTGGCCTTCGCCCGGCTGCACGCCTTCGTCTCCGGCCCGTGTCCGCGGACCACCACGACCGCGCACTGGCAGCCGGCCGTGCACCGTCCCGACGAGGGCTACCGCCCGGCCGTGCTGTACGAGGGCCTCGGCGAGGCCTACGACCTGGCCTCGGCGCAGCTGCGGGACCGGCGGGCGCCGCGGGAGGGGGAGGCGCTCGACTGCTTCGTCGCCGCGTACGCCCGCTCCGGCGGCACGCGCGACACGCCCGCCTTCCGGCGGCGGCTGAGCGGCCAGCTCGCCGCGGACCCGCGGATCGACCACTACTGGGACCTCACCGCCGAGATCGTCTCGCCGCCGTCCGGCCCGCGGGAGCCCACGCCCGGGTCCGCCCACGACTGGCTGCGCGCCGCCCTCGACGCCCACCTCGCCCGTACCGCCGCCTGAGCCTCATCCTCCTGCCCCAGGGCGGCAGTTGAGGCTGCGGCGCCCCGCGCGGCGTGATAAGATCACCAGCATGGGTTCCCTGTGATAGCCGATCCGAGTGTGTGAACGCGTCGAGCACTGCTCCGACGTCACACCTCCCGCGTGCCTCCGCACCGCCTCCGGCCGATGAGTACGGCCGTCCGGGCGTGTTCCCCTTGTGGTACCCCCTTGCGGCTGTGGCGTACGCGGACACGGCATCCCCGTATCGGCTGTGCTCAGGAGGACCTTCCATGCGTGTTGCTCAATTCGCCCTGCACGACATCACCAAGCGCTTCGCCGACCACGTGGTCCTGGACCGCGTGGACTTCACCGTCAAGCCCGGCGAGAGGATCGGCATCGTCGGCGACAACGGGTCGGGCAAGTCGACACTGCTCAGGCTGATCGCGGGACGGGACACGCCCGACAACGGGACGGTCACCGTGGTGGCGCCCGGCGGGGTGGGGTATCTGCCGCAGTCGCTGGAGCTGCCGGAGGACGCCGTCGTCCAGGACGCCGTCGACCTCGCCCTGTCCGACCTGCGCGAGCTGGAGGCGCGCATGCACCGGGCCGAGGCCGAACTGGCCGTCCAGGCGGACGAGGCCCGGTCGGACGAGGAGATGGCCAGGCTGTTCGAGGAGTACGCGGAGCTGCTGGAGCGCCACACCGTCCGGGGCGGGCACGAAGCGGACGCCCGGGTCGACATCGCGCTGCACCACCTGGGCCTGCCGGGTCTGGAGCGCGGCCGGCCGCTGGCGACCCTGTCCGGCGGTGAGCGGTCGCGCCTGGCCCTGGCCGGCACACTGGCCTCCGCCCCGGAACTGCTTCTGCTGGACGAGCCGACCAACGACCTCGACGAACGCGCGGTGATCTGGCTCGAGGAGCATCTGCGCCGGCACCGGGGCACCGTCGTCGCGGTGACCCACGACCGGGTGTTCCTGGAACGGCTGACCACCACCGTCCTGGAGGTCGACTCCGGCCGGGTCACCCGCTACGGCGACGGCTACGAGGGCTACCTGTCCGCCAAGGCCGCGGAGCGCCGCCGCCGGCTGCGGGAGTACGAGCAGTGGCGCGCCGAGCTGGAGCGCAATCGCGAGCTGGTGTCCACCCACGTGTCGCGGATGGACGGCATCCCGCGCAAGCTCCCGCTCGCCGGCTTCGGGGCCGGCCAGTTTCGGGCCCGGGGACGCGTGCACGGCGCGACGTCCCGCATCCGCAACGCCAAGGAGCGGGTGGCGCGGCTCACCGAGAACGCCGTCGCCCGGCCCGCGGACCCGCTCGCCTTCACGGCCGTGCTCTCCACCACCACCGAACGGCCGGCGGCGGAGACTGCGCCCGGGACGGCGCCGGAAGCCGCGGCGGACACGGTGGCGGAGCTGCTCGACGTACGGGTGGGCGACCGGCTGCGGGTCGGGTCGCTGCGCATCGGCCGCGGTGAGCGGTTGCTGGTCACGGGCCCCAACGGCGCGGGGAAGACGACGCTGCTGCGCGTGCTGGCCGGTGAGCTGGCGGCCGACGACGGCTCGGTCACCGTGACCGGCCGCGTGGGCCACCTGCGGCAGGACCCCACACCGTGGCCGTCCGGCATGACCGTGCCGCAGGCCTTCGCCCAGGGCCGGGGCGGGCATCCCGACGAGCACGTCGAGGAGTTGCTCTCCCTCGGGCTGTTCGGCCCGGACGACCTGCGGCGGCGGGTCGGCGAGCTGTCCTACGGGCAGCGGCGCAGGATCGAGCTCGCCCGGCTGGTGAGCGACCCGGTGGACCTGCTGCTGCTGGACGAGCCCACCAACCACCTGTCGCCCGCGCTCGTGGAGGAGCTGGAGCAGGCGCTGACGGACTACCGGGGAGCGGTGGTGGTCGTGACCCACGACCGGCGGATGCGGCAGCGGTTCGCCGGGGCCCGGCTGCGGCTGCACGGCGGGCGGGTCGCCGCGTTCGCGACGAACTGCCCGGCACCTGCCGGGGACGGCCCCTCACAGGTCCGGTGAGGCGGATCAGACGCGCCTGAGGGTGGCGCCGACCGCCCCGCACAGCTCCGTCCACTCGGCGCGTGCGGCCTCGAGCTGAGCCTGCTGCAGTTCGAGGCCCATCTCCCGCAGGTCGACCTCCCGGCAGTGCAGGGCCGACAGCACCCGCCGGGAGGACGCCTCCGTACCGCTGACCGTGTCGCCCCTCAGCTCGGCCCGGGCGCGCACGGCCCGCAGGGTGGCGGGCCCCGCCGAGAAGACGCTGTTCCAGCCCACCAGTTCCTCCAGGTAGCGCACCGCTTCCCGGACGGGCGCCTCGCGGGAGGACCAGACGAAGTGCGGCGGGCGGGCGCCCGCGCGGACCAGCGCCCGCCAGCGGGCGCCGTCCATCAGCTGTTCGCGGCGGTGGTGCAGCAGCCGGGCGACGGCGACGGCCCACTCCTCGCGGCACGCCGTCGCGCCCAGCCGGGCGGCGATCGTCTCGTCCAGCAGCCGCAGCGGGACAGAGGCGGCGAAGTGGATGCCCGACAGGTCGCACCCGGCGTCACGGGCCCGCTCCAGGCCGCTGAGAAACTCCTCGAAGAGCGGGTCGAACTGCTGGAGCGTGAACAGCGACCGGACGTCGACACTGATGCCCCGTGCCAGCAGGTCGCCGACGAGCGACACCCCGCCGCGCGCCAGGTGCACCGACACCACCGCGTTGGGGCGGTCGACCGTCCACCGCAGCGCGGCGGCTTCCGCGACGGCCCGGCGCCCGTCGGCGTAGGGGTTCAGCGGTACGAAGACGCTGGCGCACAGGCCGGCGCCGCGCCGGTACTGCGGCAGCAGGGTGTCGCAGGCGGTGCGCGCGTCCTCGCAGAGCAGGCTGAGCACCGCCTCGGCGGTCGGCACGCGGCGGCACGCCAGGTCGGACAGGTGGTCGCGGTAGGCGTCGCCGCGGCGGACGGCCTCGCAGACCGCGGCGGGCTGGGCGGCGGTGGCGCACGCGCCGAGTTCGCCCAGCAGCCGCGCCAGGCGGCCGGCGCGCTGCAGCTCGCGGGTCAGGCCCTCCATGCGCAGGCAGACGCCTTCGGCCGCGAGTCTGACGCCCTGTCGGCTCCGGTGAGTCATGTCCTGGGCCCGCGCGGTCAGCGGGTGGGGGCGGGGAGGGTCCGGTAGCTGCGCCGGCATTGCTCGTAGGTGGGCAGGGTTCCGCCGGCGAGGGCCTCGGCGAGGGTGGGGGCGGCGGCGTCCCGGGCCGACCGCACCGGGGGTTCGTCCAGGTCCCACGGAAGGGCCAGGGCGGGGTCGAGGGCGTCGACGTCGATGATGGTGCCGTGGACGTACTCCCGGTCGCACAGGTAGTTCATGCAGGTGTCGTCGGTGAGGGCGACGTAGGCCAGGCCCAGTCCGTCGGGCACGTAGAGGGCGGTGGCGCTGTGGGGGTCCAGCCGGAGGACGTCATGGTGGCCGAAGGCCGGTGAGCCCACCCTGAGGTCGACCACCATGGTGAGGGCGGCGCCCCGTACACAGGTGATGATCTTGCCTTGGCCGGGGGGCATCGTGGTGCCGTGGATGCCGCGCAGCACGTTGCGGTGGGACACCGTGAAGTTGACCTGCCGGAGCTCGAAGGCGTGCCCGGTGGCCGCCCGCAGCGTCTCGTGCCGCAGGCCCTCGTAGAACCGGCCGCGGTGGTCCGGGAGGAGCTCCGGCTGGATGCGGTAGGCGTCGGGCACGGCCGTTTCGGTGATGAGCATGGTCGGTTTCCCACTGGTCGGAGGACGGGCGCTCACGCGCGGACGGAGGGGATCAGCGGTGCGCCGGCAGCAGCTGTTCGATGACGGTGGCCGCCGCGGTGGCGCCTCCGGCCGCCCGGATCCGTTCGCGCATCCACCGCAGCCGCTCGCGGATCCCGTCGTCGGCGAGCACGCGCCGCGCGGTGGCGCGCAGCTCCGCCGCGGTCACCCCGGGGCCGGGCAGCTGGGCGCCCAGGCCGAGTTCGGCGATCCGGCGCGCGGTGGCCCGAGGTTCCGTCATCACCGGTACGGCCACCACGGGGACGCCGTGCGAGAAGGCCTCCATCGCCGTGCTCATCCCGCCGTGGTTCACGACCAGGGCCGTGTGGGGGAAGACGTCGGCGAGCGGGACGAAGTCCCGTACCCGGACGTTGTCCGGCAGCGGGCCCAGGTCCTCGGGGGCCAGGCCGCCGCCCAGGACCAGCAGGACGTTCCAGGGCTCGTCGCGGAACGCCTCGACGCAGGCGCGGAAGAAGTCGGGCCGCCGGTTGTAGAGGGTGCCCATGCTGACCATGACGAGCGGCCTGCCGTCGTGCGGCGGCTCCCAGGTGCCGTGGAAGGAGGCGCGGGGCGCGCACGGCCCGACGAAGTGGTGCTGGTCGTCGAAGGTCTCCCCGGCGTACTGGAAGGGGCGGGGCATGTAGAGCAGGGCGGGGCCGCTGTGGATGCGCCCGGTGAAGGTGCCCGCGTCGTCGTCGATGCCCTGCGCGCGCAGCAGCCGGTCGATCCCGCCGACGAGTTCGAGGAGGGCGGGATCGTCGGGAGGCCCGGCCGCCTCCGCGTCGGGGTGCATGGACCAGTGCTCGTTGGCCGCGTACGTCGGGGTGCTCCGGATGGCCGGGATGCCCCACCGGTCGGCGAGGATGCGTCCCGTCCAGAACGACGAGGGGTCGTTGACGATCACATCGGGGCGGTCGTCCCGGAAATGCCGCTCCAGCGGCTCCACGGTCCGGTCCGTCATCTCCAGCAGCCATTGCAGGACCCGGAGTATCTCGCCCTTGTCGGTGTACTCGTCGGAATTCTGCTGCGGCACCATGTGGGTGCGGAACCGCTCCTGGTCCATGGGATAGGTGACGACCTCCGCGCCGACGCGCCGCGCGCGCCCCGCGATGTCCTCGGGCAGTGCGTAGGTGACCCGGTGACCGCGTGCCACGAGCTCCTCGGCCACTCCCAGGGTCGGATTCAGATGCCCGGGCACGGGGAGGACGAAGAATGCGATGTGAGCCACGCGGAACCCTTCACTGGGTGTTTTCGGTCGCACGAACGGAGCCGCGACGGGCGGAATGAGATGCGCCTTCCGGCGGTACGGCGCCACACAGTAAAAGAGCCGTCCGGTGGAGGCAATACCGAGATGACATAGTGCGGTTCGCTCGTTCACCGGCGTCATGTGACAAAGTGCCGCCCGATTCGTCGAACGCCCGTCACCGCGGCGGGAGAATCCGGTAATGATCATCACTGCGTGCCGTATCTGCGGCAATCGCGAGCTGCTCCCGGTGCTGGATCTCGGGGAACAGGCGCTGACCGGTGTGTTCCCGACGCGCCGCGACCAGGAGGTCCCCTCGGTGCCGCTGGAGCTGGTCGTCTGCTCCCCCGCGGGATGCGGGCTGGTGCAGCTGCGCCACACCCCCGACGCCGATCTCATGTACGGCGACGATTACGGCTACCGCTCCGGTATCCGGCCCTTCATGATCCACCATCTCCACGACAAGGTGGCGGCCATTCGCGAGCTGGTGGAACTGGGACCGGAGGACCTGGTCCTGGACATCGGCAGCAATGACGCCACTCTGCTGCGCGGCTATCCCGAGGACGGGCCCCGGCTGGTCGGTATCGACCCGACCGGCGGTAAGTTCCGCGACAGGTATCCGGCGAACGCGGAACTCATCGTGGACTACTTCTCCCGGAAGACGTTCGAGGACCGTTTCGGCGGGGAGCGGGCGAAGGTCGTCACGTCCATCGCCATGTTCTACGACCTGCCGGATCCGATGCGTTTCATGCAGGACGTCCACGACATCCTCGCCGACGACGGCATCTGGGTCATGGAGCAGAGCTACATGCCCTCCATGCTGGGCGCGGACGCGTACGACGTGGTGTGCCACGAGCACCTGGAGTACTACGCCCTGCGGCAGATCGAGTGGATGGCGGAGCGGGTCGGGCTGACCGTGATCAGGGCGGAACTGACCGAGGTCTACGGTGGCAGCCTGTCCGTCACGCTGGCCAGGAGCCCCAACCGGTACGCGCGCGACGAGGCGGGGCTCGCGCGGATCCGCGCGCGGGAGGCGGAGGCCGGGCTCGACACGACCGCTCCGTTCGAGGCGTTCGCCCTGCGGGTCGAGCGGCAGCGGGAGGTCCTGCTGGAGTTCCTCGCCCGGTCCCGGGAGGCCGGGAAGGTGACCTTCGGGTACGGCGCCTCGACCAAGGGGAACGTGATCCTCCAGTACTGCGGGCTGACGGAGCGGGACCTGCCCTGCATCGGTGAGGTCTCCCCGGAGAAGGCGGGCCGCTTCACGCCCGGCACGCGGATCCCGATCGTGTCCGAGGAGGACGCCAAGGCGGGGAAGCCCGACCAGTTGCTGGTCCTGCCGTGGATCTACCGGGACGGCTTCGTCGAGCGGGAACAGCGGTTCCTGGCCGGCGGCGGCAAGCTGGTCTTCCCGCTGCCGGCGCTCAGCGTCGTCTGAGGAGGGTCGCCGTCCGGAGCCGGCCGATACCGCCGTCCGGACGGCGGTATCGGCCGGCTCCGTGGGCCGGCTCCGTGGGCCGGCGCACGCACCCTGGCCGATGCACCCGCCCGCCCACTCACCACGCGCCGCTCAGCCCGCGCCCCTCAGCCGGCGCCGCTCACCGCGCCGCTCAGCCCGCGCCGCTCACCCCCGCGCCGGTGACCGGGGGCCGTGCGGCGTCGCCCGGCACGGGGAACAGCGCGTCCAGCTCGGCCAGTTCCGCATCGCCCAGGTGCAGGTCGAGGGCGCGCAGCGCCGAGTCGAGCTGCTCGAGGGTGCGCGGCCCGATCACCGCGCCGCTGATGCCCGGCCGGGACAGCACCCAGGACAGGCCGACCTCCGCCGGATGCTCCCCGATGCGCTCGCAGAACCGCTCGTACGCCTCGATGTTGGCCCGCAGGGCCGGCAGGAGCTCCTGCGCGCGGCCCTGGGCCGACTTCACGGCGGTGCCCTCCGCCAGCTTGCGCAGTGCCCCGCTCAGCAGTCCGCCGTGCAGCGGTGACCAGGCGAACACCCCGACACCGTACGCCCGGGCGGCGGGGATCAGCTCCGCGTCGGCCCGGCGCACCGCCAGGTTGTAGATGCTCTGCTCGGAGACCAGCCCCATGGCGTTGCGGCGCATGGCCGTCTCCTGGGCAGCGGCGATGTTCCAGCCGGCGAAGTTCGACGAGCCGACGTAGCAGACCTTCCCGCTGGTCACGAGGCGGTCCATGGCCTGCCAGATCTCGTCCCAGGGAGCGGCGCTGTCCAGGCGGTGCATCTGGTAGAGGTCGATGTGGTCGACGTCGAGGCGGCGCAGCGACTGCTCGCAGGCGGCGACGATGTGCCGGGCCGACAGTCCCCCGTCGTTGACGCGGTCGCTCATGTCCTCGCCGACCTTGGTGGCCAGCAGGACGTCCTCCCGCCGGACACCGCTCTTCGACAGCCAGCGGCCCACGAGTTCCTCGGTGTGTCCCTTGTGGACGCGCCAGCCGTAGATGTTCGCCATGTCGACGCAGTTGATGCCGCGGTCGAGCGCCGCGCTCAGCAGCCGCGAGGCGTCGGCGTCCTCGACCCGTCCGCTGAAGTTCACCGTGCCCAGCCAGAGCCGGCTCACCAGAGTCGCGCTGCGTCCGAGCCGTACGTACGGTGTCCGCTTCCGATCCTCGCTCACGCTCGGATTCTTCCCTTCAACTCGACCATGGGGGCTCGCGGAGCCGGTGTCCGGTCACCGCTCGCGCGACGTGCTCGCCTCCGCGGCGACCAGTGCGGCCACCAGTTCGTCCAGCCCCTCGTGCAGGGGTACGGCAGGGGACCACCCCGTCACGGCGCCGAACGCCGCGGGGTCGCAGTCCGGAGTGCGGAAGTCGCCCGCTTCGGCGAAGTCGGGCGGTTCCACGGAGAGGACCGGGACGGGCGGGCGTCCGGTCCGTGCGGCCACGGCGTCCGCGAGGGAGCGGAACACGTCGCCGAGGCGGACGCGGATGCCGCTGCCGACGGACCAGTCGCCGCCCCGGAGGCCCGGCAGGTGGTCCAGCGCGGTGACGAAGGCGCGGGCGGCGTCACGCACGTGGAGGAAGTCGCGTTCGACTGTTCCGTCGTGCCACATGGTGAGCGGAGCGCCGTCGAGGGCGCGCCGGGCCATCGCGGCGAGCACACCGCGCCCGGGTGAACCCGTCAGCGGGGCACGGCCGTAGACGGTCGACAGCCGCAGCACGACACCGCGGACGGCGCCCCGTGCGGTCGCCTCCCGCAGCAGCTCCTCGGCGGCCATCTTCTGTCTGGCGTAGGCGGCGCGGGGATGGTCCCCGGCCCCGCCGGCCTGCGCGGTGCTCGCGAAGACCACTGCGGGCGCGGGCGCGTCACGGCCTTCGAACGCCGCGACGAGGTCGCGCATCAGGCCGACGTTCACCCGCTCGGAGTCGTCACCGGCGGCGCGCCAGGAACGGTCGCCGCCGACGTGGGCGGCGAGGTGGACGACCGCGTCGGCTCCCTCGACGGCGCGGGCGACCGCACCCGGCCGGGAAAGGTCCGTCCGGCACCCCTCGATCTCGGCCACGGCCCCCGGGGGTACGGGACTGGCGCCCCGTGCCACCGCGCGGACCCGCACCGGCAGGCCGGCGAGCCGGTCGATGACGGCGGGCCCGAGGAACCCGGACGCGCCGAGTACGACGATCAGTGGTCCGCGGGTGTTCCGCGACTGGTTGAGCACCTCGGCAGCGAGCTTCACATGCCTCCTCATCCGCCCATCCCCCGTGAGCCCGAACCTATCAGAGGGGTGATCGCCCGTACGAGGGTTGACGTGCCAATTCGGCCTGCACAGGGGCGATTTGATGAAGGTGTGTCATGTCGGCACACCCCTCCCGTCCGCAGGCGGTCCCGGGGGCCCCGGACGCACCGCGCGCCACGGCACCACGGTTCCCGGACCACCGCCCGGGCCGCCCCGGACGCCGTGTGCGGGGGTGACCGTGGTGGTCCGGCCACCCCCTCCCCGGCTGTATGGGGGCGTCCGCGGCCACCGCTGTGAACCGGCCACCGCGGCCACGGGGCAAGTGGGTCGCCTGCGGACCTGTGGCCTCCGGGGGCGGCGGACAAGGCTGAGGACCCGACGAGCCCGACCGGCAAGCACTGCGGAAACCCGACTCTGAGGAGCTTCATGGGGACGCTGACGACTGCCCCGACGACGCACCACGATCCGGCCCACTCCCCTGAAGGGCACCTCACCGAAGAGGTGTGTGCCTCGGTACTGGCCTCACTGCGCCGCCGCGACCAGCGGCACAAAGGACAGCTGTACGTGAACGGACTGCTGACCGCGCAGGGCCGCAAGACGATGCGGAACCTCGCCACCAGCACGCGCGAACCCGCCGCCGCCCAGAGCCTGCACCACTTCATCAGCGTCTCGACCTGGGACTGGTCCGAGGTGCGAGCCTCGCTCGCCCGCCGGATGGAGCGGTTGATGACGCCGCACGCCTGGGTGGTGCAGCCCATGGTGACGCCGAAGAGCGGTGTGCACTCGGTGGGGGTCCAGCGGCGTTTCATCCGCCACCTGGGCCAGGCTGTCACCAGTCAGCACAGCCATGGGCTGTGGCTCGCCGGACAGAGCGCCGCGGCTCCGGTCAACTGGCAGCTGTCCGTGGGCGAGGACCGGCCCGGCGGTCCGGCGCCCGGTGGGCGCGACGGTGTGCCCGAGACCACGGGCGGCGGGTGGTCCGGTGACGACACGGCGATCTCGGTCGTCCTGCAGGCGGCTTCCTGGGGGCTCACGCCGCGGCCCGTGGTGATCGACGCGCGGGATGTGCCGCCGGCACCGCTGATCGAGGCGTTCACCGCCGCCGACCTGCCGTTCCTCCTGCGTGTGGGGGGCAACACCCCCTTGCTGGCACCGGACCTGTCGGGCGGGCAGCGCCGGGTGCTGTCGGCGTCCGCGGAGCACCTCACCACGCTCGCCAGGTCGCAGCAGCGGCCCGTCGAGTGGGTGGACCCCGCCATGCCGCGGGTGCTGCGCACCGGTCTGGTCGCGCTGCTGCCGGTGCTGTGGCCGGGGATCACCGTGCCCCGCCGGCCGCGCCCGGCCGGTGTGCGGGTGGTCGACCCGCGGCGGTCCGGCGGGGCGGAGCTGCTGCTGATGGGCGAGTGGCAGCCGAACCGACGGCGCGTGGCCGAGCTGTGGCTCACCAACATGACCCGCGCGGGCCGCGGCACCCTGCTGCGGCTGAGCAAGCTCACCCGGCGGGCCGACACCGACTTCGCCCGCATCTGCATGGACGTCGGCGCCCAGGACTTCGAAGGGCGTTCGTACCACGGGTGGCACCGCCACATGACGATGGTTTCCCTCGCGCACGCGGTCCGGGTGCTGTCGCGGGAGAACCGCGCGTGCGAGGAGCTCGAGCGGTCCGGGTGAAGCGTCAGCGGTCCCGGGAGGCGAAGTGGCCCGTGTCCGGCACCTGTGACGCGTAGCGCGTGCGGTGCAGCCGCAGCGCGAGCTGCAGTTCCAGGGCGTGGTCCGGCTCCTGCCAGTCGCGGCCCAGCAGCTGGGTGATGCGTTCCAGGCGCCGGGAGACGGTGTTGGGGTGGACGTACAGCAGCTCGGCCGCGCGGGTCGGGCTGCACGCCGCCTGGAAGTACGCCTCCAGCGTCTCGACGAGCACGGTGAACCGCTGGGTGTCGTACTCGATGACCGGGCCGATGATCTTGTTGACGAACTCGGTGACGTCGTAGTCCTCGGCGAACAGCAGACCGAGGAAACCGAGGTCCCGCGCACAGGCCGCCCGCCCCTCGCCGCCCATGGCGATGAGGGCCTCCACGCAGCGCATCGCCTCCTGGTAGAAGCGCTGGATGGACTCGGGGCCGTCGGCTGGACCGGCGGCCCCGACCGTCACCGGCACCTCGAGCGCCGCGCTGAGCCGGGCCGACACCTCGTGCGCCATGGCCGCCGGGTCGTCCCCGGGCAGCAGCAGCACCACGTAGTCCTCCCGGGTCATCTTCAATCCCTGCCGCCGCTGCACCCAGGAGGTGGCCCAGGCGGTGGCCTGTTCGGCGACCGGGCCGTCCGGGCGGGCGATGACCACGATGTGCGGACGGTCCAGCCGCACCTGGAGCCTGCGGGCCCGGGCCACCGCCACCTCGGCGGGGTGGTCGATGCCGATCAGGTCCTCCAGCAGGTCGTCCCGCCACTGGTGGTCGGCGGGGGCGGAGCGCCGCAGTTCCAGCACCATGCTGACAACGTTGGCCACGGCGAGCAGCAGCTCCGGCGGGCCGGGGTCCCCGGCCCCGTCCGGGCGGTGCAGGAGCCAGCCGGGGTCGGAGCGCGCGGTCAGCGTCGCCATCCAGGTGCCGTCGGCCAGCTCGACGGGCACCCCGGAGGCGTGGACGTCGAGGTACGCCCGTTCCAGCTCGGCCTCGTGCGGCCGGCGTACGTGTCCCGAGGCGCCGACGGCGTCGCCGTACCGGTCGTAGACCGCGAGCGCTCCCCCGAGCTCACGGGCGCAGTGGTCCAGCACCTCGTCCAGCCCGGCGCCGTCGAGCGCCAGTTGCAGCAGGCGCTGCTGGGCGCGGGCCGGCCCCGGCGGGCCGGGCTCGGCGGGTCCGGCGGGCCGCGGGGCGCCGTCCTGCCCTTCCAGCCGGGCGAGGAGCCGGCCCGAGGTGACGGCGACGGCGGCGATGTCGGCGAGCGACTGCAGCAGCGCCACATCGTCCGGCAGGAAGTCGTGCGCGCTGCGGTCCGCCACGTACAGGACGCCCAGCTGCTCGCTGTCCGACCGCAGGGGGACGGACAGCACGGCACGCAGCCCTTCGGCCTGCACGGTGTGGTCGACGACCGGATCGTGGGCGATGTGCTCCTCGGTGAGGTAGTCGGCCGCCCAGAACGGCCCCTGATGCCGGACGACGGCCCCGCCGAGTCCCCGCATGACGGGCACCCGCAGGCCGAGGAAGCGGGTGGTGACGGCGCCGTCGACGGCGCTGATCACGGCGTCGCCGCCCGGCTCGTCGAGAAGGGCGACGCAGGCGAGGTCGCTGTGCATCAGCATCCGGGTACGCCGGACGATCTGGTCGAGCGCCGCTCCCGGGTGCGGGGACCGGGTCAGCTCGCGCACCACGTCGATGAGGCCGGTGAGCTCCGCCTCGCGCCGCCGGCCGCGGCTGACGCGGTCCTCGATCTGGAGCGCGAGACGCTTGGCCCGTCCGAGGTACTCGATGGTCTCCGGGTCGGCCCCGTCGGCGCCGGCCCGCTGCACCAGCTCCTCGTACCGCCAGGCAGGAGCGTCGGCGGTGAGGAGTTCCAGGAAGCGCAGCGCCCCGGCCGCGCCCTTTAAGCTCTCGTCTCCCATCAACGCCCCCGGTTGTTGCTGGTTGACCCGCGCCGGGATCCGGCGATCCCGGCGCCGTCGCCTTACGTCGGAGGAGCGCCGGTGCGGGCATGACTGGTCGGGGTCATGCCCATCCTGCACTCCCTGCCCCACCGGTGATCTGGTTCGGTCTCCGGAGCGACAACAACAGTAAGGAACTTTACATACTGGCCTACAGCGATTAAATGATCACCTCACGCGATCGTCAAGGGTGCGTCGGCCGGAAGCGGTTGATGGCGTCGATGTGCTGCGCGCGCTTCTCCTGGTCGCGGACGCCGAGGCCCTCTTCGGGGGCGAGGCACAGGACGCCGACCT
>NZ_JBITEO010000011.1:0-271456 GCF_044455245.1 Streptomyces sp. NPDC051310 | reverse complement strand
CGGTTGCACGCCGAGCGCGAGGTGCTGCCGGGGCAGGACATCCGGCCGCGGGGCCAGGAGTGCCGCTCCGGTGACGAGCTGCTGCCGGGGGGGGGGCGCCGCCCCCCCCCCCCGCGGGGGCCCCCCCCCCCCCCCCCGGCCGGCCCCCGCGGGGGGGGGGGGGGGGGGGGGGGGGGGGGGGGGGGGGGGGGGGCGGGGGGGGGGGCGGGGGGGGGGGGGGGGGGGGGCGGGGCGCCCCCGCCCCCCCCCCGGGCGGGGGGCGCCCCCCGCCCCCCCCCCCCCCCCCCCCCCCCCCCCCCAGCCGTATGGAGGTCAGAAGACGGCGTGGGCCCTCCATGCGCTCTCGGCCCGCTCCGGCATCCCCGCCGGTTTCCTGGTCCGGCGCGGCAGGCCGGTCCGACACGGGCCGGCGCGGCGTGAACCAGCCTCCGCCACTGCCGCTGTCACCGGAAGTTCCGTTGTCGGCCGACGTGGTGGTCGGAGCGTCCATAGAGTGCCTCGCCTCGAACGTCTAGCGGTCGGTGTCCGGACTTCCGACCATCCGGAACATGACTCGATTCCCCGCGCTGCCCCGTCATCCGCTCACTGGCCCCCCGTCACCGCGGCGCGCCATGAATCGGGATGACCGTCACCTCTGCGCGACACGGGCGGGAGTGGCCGTCGTCGCAGCATGCCAGCGCCTTCCGGTCCGTCGGACCGAGTGCGGAAAGCCCGCGTTTTCCCATGCGTTTCCCGTTAGGCTGCCTTGCCTCCATGCCCTGGGAACCAGCGGCGACCGCACCGGTCGTGGGCCCCTCGGAGAAGCACCTCCCGCACATCCGCATGCCGTGCGGACCCGGTCTCCGCGTCGGACATGGAATCACCGGATGCAGCGCACTCGTCCAGCCGTACCTCCAACTCTGCACAGAGCCGGTCCCTGATCTTCACTTCGGCAGTTGCCCGCATGCCTGGCGTTCATGCGTGTGCTCCCGCCGTCGGATGTCGCTGACGGCGGGAGCACAGGTGTGTTTCACGTGAAACCGTGACGTCCTCAGGCGAGCGCCTGCACGGCTGCGGAAGCGAACTCGTGGTCCTGGGCGGGGGCGCCGCCGCCCACACCGATGGCGCCGATAAGGCGGCCGTCGCGGTGAATCGGGACGCCGCCCGCGATGAACAGCAGCGGGCGGTCCAGCGCTGTCGGCAGCGTGTGGAACGGGCCACCCGGCTGGACGGCGTCAACCAGCTCGGCCGTGGGGGCGTTCAGCTGGAGGGCGGTGAACGCCTTGCGCGTGCTCGTTTCACCGGCGATGAGGACGGCACGGTCATCGCGGCGGAAGGCCAGCAGGTGGCCGCCGGCATCGAGAACGCTGACAGCGACCGTGACCCCGGCCGCCTCGGCGGCGCGGCGGGCGGTGTCGAGGAGCGTCTCCGCGTCCTGAGTGGTGAGCGGGGCGACGGCGATGGTGGAGGCGGTGCTCATGAGGGTGCTCCTTGGTGCGGGGGTTCTTCTGAGGGGTTGTGATGGCGGGACGGGGGCACGGCCTCTCGTTCCGGGCGACGCGCCCCGGTCAGGACGTGCTCGGGGCGGCTGGTCAGTGGCGCGCCGTCGCGGCGGGCACCACCGTCGGCTCAGGAGTGGCCCCGGCGACGACCCGGCTACCGCGGCGGCCGTCCCGGCGCTCGAGGGCACTGGAGAGAACGGCCAGGGCGAGGGCCGAGGCGGCGAGCACGGCACCGACCCAGTTCGGGGCGGTGATGCCCAGCCCGGCCGAGATGACGATGCCGCCGAGCCATGCGGACAGCGCGTTACCGAGGTTGAAGGCACCGATGTTGACGGCCGAGGCGAGGGTCGGCGCTCCGGCTGCCTGGTCCAGAACCCTCTTCTGCAGCGGCGGTACGGTCGCGAAGCCGAGCGCACCGATCAGTGTGATCGTGACAGCGGCCGCCACCTGGTGGTGCGCGGTGAAGGTGAAGAGCGCCAGCACGAGGGCGAGGGCTCCCAGCGAGACGTAGAGCAGCGGCATCAGCGCACGGTCGGCGAACTTGCCGCCGATCAGGTTGCCGCCGACCATCCCGAGGCCGAACAGAACGAGCAGCCAGGTGACGGAGGACTCCGCGAAGCCGGCCGCCTCGGTCATCATCGGCGTGATGTAGGTGATCGCGGCGAACACGCCCCCGAAGCCCAGCACCGTCATCGCCATGGCGAGCAGTACCTGCACATTGCGGAACGCGGCGAGCTCATGGCGCAGCCGTACGCCTTCGGGCCGGGGCTGCTCGGGCACCAGCTTGGCCACGCCGAGCAGGCCGAGGACGCCCAGCACGGCAACGATGAAGAAGGTCGCCCGCCAGCCCGCGGTCTGGCCGATGAACGTTCCGGCCGGCACACCGACGACGTTGGCGACGGTCAGACCGGTGAACATCATGGCGATCGCGCCGGCCTTCTTCTCCGGGGCGACCAGGTCGGCCGCGACCACGGAGCCGATGCCGAAGAACGCCCCGTGCGCGAGTGATGCCACGACACGGCCCAGCAGCATCAGCCCGAAGACCGGTGCCACGGCCGACACGATGTTGCCGGCGATGAAGAGCCCCATCAGCAGCATCAGCATGCGCTTGCGGGAGACCTTGGTGCCCAGGACGGTCATCAGGGGCGCGCCGAGCACGACGCCGAGTGCGTAGCCGGTGACGAGGTAACCGGCGGTCGGGATCGAGACTCCGTAGTCACCGGCGACCTGGGGCAGCAGACCCATGATCACGAACTCGGTTGTTCCGATACCGAAGGCCCCGATGGCCAGGGCGAGGAGCGCGAGCGGCATGGGTTCTACCTTCCAAAGATGTTGCGTCTGCGCCTTACGAGCGTCCACAATAATTGCAGACGCGGGTTATTTGCAAGCGCTGGCTATTGCAGCCGTCATCTATGCTGAGGTGAAGCCGCTCCGGGACGGAGGAGACCCCCATGACAGCGACAGACCCGGCCCTCACCGCCCTCTCCCAGGGGTGGTGCGCCCTCTCTCTGCTGCACGGGAAGATCGAGGCCCACATCGAGCGCGCGCTGGAGGCGGGACACGGCCTGAGCATGCGCGAGTACTCCCTGCTCGACGTTCTCAGCCGCCAGCACAACGGACCGGGCGGCCATCTGCAGATGAAGCAGGTCGCCGACGCCGTCGTCCTCAGCCAGAGCGCGACCACCCGCCTGGTCAGCCGGCTGGAGGACCGCGGACTCCTCACGCGGTACCTGTGCGACACCGACCGGCGCGGCATCTACACGGATGTGACAGAGGCGGGCCTGGCCCTCCTCGAGGAAGCCAGGCCCACCAATGACGCCGCCCTGCGCGAGGCGCTCGACGAAGCCGCCAAGAACCCGGCGCTCGCCCCGCTGGTCAGAGTGGTCGAAGAGCTGCACGCTCCGGCCGTGTGACGGCCCTCCTGCGGCGGTGCGGACCGGCGCTGTCCCACGTTTCACGTGAAACAGCGCTGTGGTCTCACAGGCCGCGCCATCCGCCCTCGTCCACTCCGCCCGGCACAGCGTCACCGGGCGCGTACGGCTCTCGTGTGAAGACGAACGAGCCCAGGTCCAGATGGCTCACCGATCCATCGTCCCGACGCACCACCCGCAGGGTCTCCCCGGCGAAATAGCCGTCCAGGCCGGTCCAGGTCCCGTCGCCCCCGGCCCGGAAGCGGGAGGCCCGTCCCGGCCCCCGCAGGGGACGCAGCTCCACGCCGCTGTCGGCCACGAGCGCCAGGCCGTAGGCGTACGTCCCCCAGTACCAGGGACCGGTCAGGGCCAGCAGGGCCGGATCGACCTCGGGCAGCGGCCGCCACGGCGCGGGGATGCGCGGCTCGGCCTCCGCCACGATACGGATCAGATCGGCAGCCACCACGCCGGGCACGGGCCCCGATGTGGCGTTGGCCAGCACGACAGCGGCGAGCCCCTCCGACACGTCGATCCACAGCCCGGCAAGGAAGCCCGGCAGGGAGCCGCTGTGGCCGATGAGTGTGCGGCCGTTTCTGCGGACCAGCTGGAGGCCCAGGCCGTATCCGCCGTCCCAGTCACCCTCTTCCGGCGCCACGGCCGGCGAACGCATCTCCTGGACCGTCTCCGCACGGAGCACGCGGTCATCACCGTGGGCGAGGAAGGAAGCGAACCGGCACAGGTCCGCGGTCGTGGACCACAGTTGACCCGCCGGTGCCATCAGCCCCAGATCCTCGGCAGGTTCGGGCAGCATCACATCGGCCCAGGGATGAACCGCCCAGCCACCGGCATGGGGTGGGACGGGCTGCGTGGTCGTGCGGTCCAGCCCCAGCGGTGCGAGGACCTCGGTCCGCAGCGCCTCCTCCCAGGGCACCCCGCGCACCGCTTCGACGAGAGAACCGAGCAGGGTGTAGCCGGTGTTGGAGTAGTGATGGCGGCGCCCGGCCGGGTGCAGCAGCGGACGTTCACCGAGCACATCGGTGAGCCCCGGGCGCAGGTCCCCCGGCGTCCGCTCCCACCAGGGCGCCGGTGATTCGGCGATCAGGCCGGAGCTGTGACTCAGCAGCTGGGCGACGGTGACCTCGCCCACCCCCGTACCCGGCAGGTGCTTCTCCAACGGGTCGGCCAGGTCGAGCAGCCCTTCGTCCCGCAGGCGCATGACCAGAACGGCCGTGAACGGCTTCGTGATGGACCCGATCCGGTACTGCGTATCGGCGTCCGGGGCATGCCCGTCCACACAACTGCGAGCACCCGTCCACACCACCTCGCCGTCCCTGACGAGGGCCCCGACGAGGGACGGTGTACGCCCCTCGGCCTGGGCAGTGGCGATCCGGTGGACGAGTGCCCGTTCGGTCGTGGGGAGCAGTGCTTCGAAGGATGACGTCATGGCTCAGGTCTAGCGCCCGGAGATCACGCCGTCGACCGGTTAACCAGCGGCACGACCTTCAGGGTCGAGCACATGTAGGGTCTCAAGTTCCGTGTCACGGCCCACCGCTCTGACCTGATGCTTCGCGCGGTGTCTCACGCTGGACGGCCTGGCTTCCGTCTCACGGACGTGTCATTTCCTCGGGCGTCGGCCTCGGTCCTCCCGGCCCGACGCCCTCTATAGATCCACTCCCAAAGACGTTCTCACCCCAGCGCGAGCCACCGGATGCCCAGGCGGTCGACGTCAAGCGCTTCTTCCCTTGTGATCGGCTCACGCCCGGTCGCCTTGCGCAGGAAGCGAAGCTGGCCCCAACCCAGCTTCTCCAGTGCCGCCACGCCATCCGCCGGGCCGAGCAGAAGGTCCTGCACCAGATCTGCGGCCTGGGAAGTCAACCACGACTCTCGTCCCAGGGCGTCGGCCAGGTCCAGGCCGTGCAGGGCGACCTCAACCACCCGCGTCAGCAGGAACTCCGACAGGAGCATCGGATCGCCATGCCTGGTGCGAACCAAACGCCCTTCTGGCTCAGCCCGGCATAGGCGGTCCACACGCTGCCAAGTGGCTTCGAAGTCCTCGACGAGCGCGGTGCCACTCAGTTGCTCAGCCGCATGAGCCTGGGCCAGGACGATCCGCGCCGCGTTGGTTTCCGGAGCGAAACGGTCGTCGGGCCGGTAGTACTCCGTTGCCGAGACCTCGGCACGGATCGGCGCCGGTGCGGTCAGCATGTCGGGAAGCCAGGCAATCACCACCCGAACATGCGCCAGCAAGTCGCACACTTTCCACGGTTCACACCTGGTCGGCAGACGCCACTCAGCCTCCGAGACGTCAGTCATCGCCCGCGCGAGTTGCCCGGCCTCGAGACGAAACGCTTCAACTACACGATCCCGGTTCATGCCGAACCCAGTTCCTTGGGCCCGTAGTGGGCCGCATCCGCTCCTGTCATCAAGGCCCAGTAACGGTCTCCGTATGACCAGTGCCACCACTCTGTGGGGTAGTTGACCAGGCCAGCAGCGGTAAGCGCCGTGCCCAAGATGTCTCGATTGGAGCGGGCCTGGTCGCTGATGTTGTCGGCCTGCGTGTAACAGGCGCCCGCGCTCTCCTCAGGAGTCGCGTTCATGCGGGTCCCCATGTCGAGTTCACGACCGTCTGGGTCTGCGAGCGTCAAGTCAACGGCTGCGCCGGCACTGTGGGGTGCGATCTCAGGCGGGGACACGTAGCGGCTGGCTGCCGAGCGGACCTGCTCAGCGGACCAGTCCGGATGATCGGCCCGCAGTTCATCTCCGTATTCGTCGAAGTAGTGACGTTGCAGGGACGGCGGGCGATACCCCTCGACGAACAGCAACCGTATCCCTTGAGGCAGCTGCGCCTGGGCCTTGAGTAGTCGATCGACTACTCCTTGCCGCAGGTGGGCGAAGGCGCCCGCGGAGTCCTGCCACTTTCGCTCATCGACAAGCAGAGAGTTGCCCCGGCGGACATCGACGAGCCGTTCACCACACTCCTGAACAGGTACGGCTGCGACCCTCGCGTCGGACATCAAGACGATCTCATTCATGACGCGATCATCTCGTGACCTTGACTCTCCATAGCCCTCTTCTCATCACTCGCCGAGGAAAGACTCTCGGCCCGCGACTGCCTGTGTTGTTGCGGCAGTCAGCCTGGGCCGGTGAGACGTTTGATGGCCGGCCGCTGCCACCTTTCTGCCGAAGGGCGTGGGCCGCATCCTGCGGCCCCGTTCAGCACGTTCGATCAGGGGTCGGCCCAGGTCCCCTTCGAGCCGGTTGATCTGGGTTGTCAGTGTCGATTGATGAATGCCGAGGGCTCGGGCAGCGTCGGTGACGGTGGGGTAGGGCAGGGCGGCAGCGAAGCGTTCGAGTCGCTGCCAGGCATTTGGGCTAGTCAAGGCGTCACGCAGGATGGCGGGGGCCTCTGCCGCCTGCTCGAGGGTGCGAAGGGCGGTGTCGTGGCTGGCTCCACCGCGTGGCCGAAGGGGGATGCTGTGGGTGTGGGCCCAGCGGGCCATATTCGCGGTGCTCATGCCGGTTTCGCGGGCGAGGTCCGGCAGAGTTCGCCGACGGTGGACGTACTGCTCGATGAGCCAGTCCCGTTCGATGGCGCCATGGCGCTTGTAAAAGGGCGATGGCCCGTGCAGTCAAGGGTGTCAGCGGAACTTCAACGCGCGGTACGAGCCGGAAACCCCTCACCCGAAAGGGTGAACGCCTTCACCGGCGAGTCTCACAACGGCGGCATAAGTGCCGTCGATGTGCCATCGGAGATGAGATTGTGCCGCGAAATCTGAGACCCTACAGCACACCGGATCACGTCTGTGCCATGTCGACGAAGCGGGAGTAGTGGCCCTGGAACGCCACCGTGATGGTCGCGGTGGGACCATTACGGTGCTTGGCCACGATCAGATCCGCCTCGCCGGCACGCGGCGACTCCTTCTCGTACGCGTCCTCACGGTGCAGCAGGATCACCATGTCCGCGTCCTGCTCGATCGAGCCGGACTCACGCAGGTCCGAGACCATGGGCTTCTTGTCCGTACGCTGCTCGGGTCCACGGTTCAGCTGCGAGAGCGCGATGACGGGAAGCTCCAGCTCCTTCGCCAGCAGCTTCAGGTTTCGCGACATGTCCGAGACCTCTTGCTGGCGGCTCTCCGCACGCTTCGACCCGCCGGACTGCATCAGCTGCAGGTAGTCGATGACGACGAGCTTCAGATTGTTCCGCTGCTTCAGCCGACGGCACTTCGCGCGGATCTCCATCATCGACAGGTTCGGTGAGTCGTCGATGTACAGCGGCGCCTGCGAGACGTCCGGCATGCGCCGGGCCAGGCGGGTCCAGTCTTCATCCGTCATCGTTCCGGAGCGCATGTGGTGCAGCGCCACCCGGGCCTCCGCGGAAAGCAGACGCATCGCGATCTCGTTGCGGCCCATTTCGAGGGAGAAGATCACGCTCGGCAGGTTGTGCTTGATCGAGCAGGCGCGTGCGAAGTCCAGCGCGAGCGTGGACTTACCCATCGCGGGACGGGCCGCGATGACGATCATCTGGCCGGGGTGCAGGCCGTTCGTCAGCGAGTCGAAGTCCGTGAAGCCGGTGGGCACGCCCGTCATCTCGCCGCTGCGCGAACCGATCGCCTCGATCTCGTCGAGCGCGCCCTCCATGATGTCGCCCAGCGGAAGGTAGTCCTCGCTCGTGCGCTGCTCGGTGACGGCGTAGATCTCGGCCTGGGCCTGGTTGACGATCTCGTCGACGTCGCCGTCCGCGGCGTATCCCATCTGCGTGATCTTGGTGCCCGCCTGCACCAGACGGCGCAGCACCGCCCGCTCGTGGACGATCTCCGCGTAGTACGAGGCGTTGGCCGCGGTCGGAACCGACTGGACCAGCGTGTGGAGATAGGGGGTGCCGCCGACGCGGTTGATCTCACCGCGCTTGGTCAGCTCGGCGCCGACCGTGATGGGGTCGGCCGGCTCGCCCTTGGCGTAGAGGTCGAGGATCGCGGTGTAGATGGTCTCGTGGGCGGGCTTGTAGAAGTCATGGCCCTTGATGATCTCCACGACGTCCGCGATCGCGTCCTTGGAGAGCAGCATGCCGCCGAGCACCGACTGCTCGGCGTCCAGGTCCTGCGGCGGCACCCGCTCGAACCCTCCGGCACCGCTGTCCCACGGGCCGTCGTCGCTGCCGCGCTCGTGCTGCTCGTCACGGCCCCGGCCGCGGCCCCGGCTGTCACTGCCGCGCTGGCGGGTGACGGGCAGACGATCACTGGGACCGGTGTCCGCCCACGGGTCGTCCAAAGGCTCGGGGATGCTCACCGGCCACCTCCTCCCGTCCGCTCCGCGGACCTCGCCGTGCCACTCTTTCTACGGCACGACACTGACAAAACGAGAGGCTCAACTCCGCTTCTGGCGCGTCGAGCGCCGGACCACGGTAGGCCCGCGGGCACCGTCAGCCAATCTGGTTATCCACAGGGCCTGTGGGTGAAGGACCAGATGCTGTGGAGAACCCCGCAGAACCTGTGCACGGAGCAGGGGACAGCCGTGTGGACAAACTCATACCCACGCCACCACACCGCTCCTGACCTGCGCTTTTTCCATCCACCGGCTGTGGGGGAGAAAAACTTTCCCGCCAGGGCCAAGATCAGAACAAACGGCGCACACAAGAACCGGCGTCTCGCTCTTTGGTAAGGATCACAAACCCTTTACATCTCTTACCTGTGGAAGATTAGATTGAGACCATGAGCCAGGCCCCCGCGCCGCCCGGAAGCGCCCACCGCCGACATGACCGCGAGATCATCGCGCTCGCCGTTCCCGCCTTCGGAGCGCTGGTCGCCGAACCGCTCTTCCTGATGGTCGACAGCGCCATCGTCGGCCACCTCGGCACCCCCCAACTCGCCGGCCTCGGCATCGCGGCCGCTCTCCTCTCGACCGCCGTCAGCGTGTTCGTCTTCCTCGCTTACGCCACCACGGCCGCGGTGGCCCGCCGGGTCGGTGCCGGGGACCTCCCCGCGGCCATCCGCCAGGGCATGGACGGCATCTGGCTCGCGCTCATCCTGGGCGTCGCCGTCATCGCCGTCACGCTGCCGACAGCACCCTGGCTGGTCGATATCTTCGGCGCGTCCGACACTGCCGCACCGTACGCCATCACGTATCTGCGTATCTCCAGCCTGGGGATACCGGCGATGCTCATCGTGCTCGCCGCCACCGGAGTCCTGCGCGGCCTTCAGGACACCAGGACGCCGCTGTACGTCGCCATCGCCGGCTTCGCGGCCAATGCCGCCCTCAACGTCGGTCTGGTCTACGGCGCGGATCTCGGCATCGCGGGCTCCGCCTGGGGCACGGTCATCGCCCAGTGCGGCATGGCCGCCGCCTACCTGTTCGTCGTGGTGCGAGGAGCTCGCCGACACGGCGCCTCCCTGCGGCCGGACGCCGCGGGCATACGAGCCAGCGCGCAGGCAGGAGTCCCCCTCCTCGTCCGTACGCTCTCACTCCGCGCCATCCTGATGATCGCCACGGCTGTCGCGGCCCGGCTCGGGGACGTCGACGTCGCCGCCCATCAGATCATCCTCTCCCTGTGGAGCCTGACGGCCTTCGCGCTGGACGCGATCGCCATCGCGGGGCAAGCGATCATAGGCCGCTACCTCGGTGCCGATGACGCCGACGGGGCCCGCCAGGTGTGCCGGCGCATGGTCCAGTGGGGCATCGCCTCCGGCGTGGTTCTCGGGGCGTTGATCGTCCTGGCGCGGCCGCTCTTCATCCCGCTGTTCACGGCCGACCCGACCGTTCAGGACACCTTGCTGCCGGCGCTGCTCGTCGTAGCCCTCTCCCAGCCGATCGCAGGCGTGGTCTTCGTCCTGGACGGCGTGCTGATGGGTGCCGGCGACGGCCCCTACCTGGCCGCAGCGATGGTGCTGACGCTTGCCGTCTTCGCGCCGGTCGCACTGCTGGTCCCGGTCCTGGGCGGTGGGCTGACCGCTCTCTGGTGGGCCATGACCCTGATGATGGCCGTCAGGATGCTGACGCTGTGGTGGCGCGCCCGCTCCGGCCGCTGGGTGGTCACCGGCGCCACGCGCTGAAGCTGTGAAGCCACCCGCTGATCCAGGCACGGCGGCTGTTTCACGTGAAACAGCAGAAGGGCCGCACCCGGCTGGGTGCGGCCCTTCTGTTACTGCTGAGCGCGACGCTTAGGCAGCGACGATCTCGACGTTCAGCTTCGCAACAACGTCAGCGTGCAGACGCACGGAGACCTGGTGCGCGCCGAGCGTCTTGATCGGGGAGCCGAGCTCCACACGACGCTTGTCGACGTCGGGGCCACCCGCAGCCTTGATCGCCGAAGCGATGTCGGCCGGGGTCACGGAGCCGAAGAGACGGCCGGAGTCACCGGCACGGACCGCGTGACGCACCTTCACGCCCTCGAGCTGGGCCTTGACCTCGTTGGCCTGCTCGATGGTCGCGATCTCGTGGATCTTGCGGGCGCGGCGGATCTGCGCCACGTCCTTCTCGCCACCCTTGGTCCAGCGGATCGCGAAACCACGCGGAACCAGGTAGTTGCGCGCGTAACCGTCCTTGACCTCGACGACGTCGCCGGCGGTGCCGAGGCCGGAGACCTCGTGCTTGAGGATGATCTTCATGATTCGGTCACCCTCTCCTTATCGCGCGGTGGACGTGTAGGGCAGCAGCGCCATCTCACGGCTGTTCTTGACGGCCGTGGCGACGTCACGCTGGTGCTGCGTGCAGTTGCCGGTCACGCGACGGGCACGGATCTTGCCGCGGTCGGAAATGAACTTCCGCAGCATGTTCGTGTCCTTGTAGTCCACGTAAGCGGTCTTGTCCTTGCAGAAAGCGCAGACCTTCTTCTTCGGCTTGCGCACAGGCGGCTTCGCCATGGTGTATCTCCTGTGTGATCAAGAAGTGTGGGTGCGAGCCCCCACCCCCGAGGCCGTGAGGGCCTAGAAGGGAGGCTCGTCCGAGTAGCCGCCGCCGGAGCTTCCGCCCCAGCTGCCTCCGCCGGCCTGCTGGCCGCCACCGGCCGGCGCGCTGGTCGCCCACGGGTCGTCGGCGGGAGCACCGCCGCCACCCTGCGGGGCACCACCCGGGGCTCCGCCCCAGTTGCCGCCGCCCTGCTGGCCGCCACCGTAGCCACCCTGGCCGCCGCGACCGGTGGTCTTGGTGACCTTGGCCGTGGCGTTCTTGAGGCTGGGGCCGACTTCCTCGACGTCCAGCTCGAAGACCGTGCGCTTGACGCCCTCGCGGTCCTCGTAGGACCGCTGCTTCAGTCGGCCCTGCACGACGACACGCATGCCGCGCTGGAGCGACTCGGCGACGTTCTCCGCCGCCTGGCGCCAGACCGAGCAGGTCAGGAACAGGCTCTCGCCGTCCTTCCACTCATTGGTCTGGCGGTCGAAGGTACGGGGAGTGGACGCGACACGGAACTTCGCGACCGCCGCACCGGACGGGGTGAAGCGCAGCTCGGGGTCGTCGACAAGATTGCCGACGACCGTGATGACGGTCTCGCCTGCCATGGGGAACCTCTCGGCGGGATTGCTTCTGGCTGCTTGCTGCTGCTACTCGAACCCGATGACCTCTGAGCGAGTGCTCAGTGGGTCTCGGGACGGAGGACCTTGGTCCGGAGGACCGACTCGTTCAGGTTCATCTGGCGGTCGAGCTCCTTGACGACCGCAGGCTCGGCCTGCAGGTCGATGACCGAGTAGATGCCCTCGGGCTTCTTCTTGATCTCGTAAGCGAGACGACGACGGCCCCAGGTGTCGACCTTCTCCACCTTCCCGTTGCCCTCACGGACGACGGAGAGGAAGTTCTCGATCAGGGGGGCGACAGCGCGCTCCTCCAGATCGGGGTCGAGGATGACCATCACCTCGTAGTGACGCATGTGGAACCCACCTCCTTTGGACTCAGCGGCCACGGTCGTTCCGTGGCAGGAGGGTCGTGATGCGTGCGCAACGGTATCGGCCGCCACTGACAACCACCCCGGTCGGCCGGGCCGACGAGAGCACCTGACGATGGGCATGGGCAGACACCGGTGCAGACCGTACAGAGTACCCGCACACCGGCTTCCGGTTGAAATCCCGTGGTGAGGGGACGCAATCTGTACACATCGGGTGCGTGCGGCGCTACGATGCGCCGCCTTCCGGCACAGCCAGGAGGTGCCTCATGGCCCAGGCATTCCATCGTCATCCCACTTCGTCCCTCTTCGCCACGGACGGCAAGCCCCACCCCCTCCCGGACACGCTGATGGCAGTGACCCTGGTGCTGGGCGTGCTTGCCTTCATCACCGCGCAGTTCCACAGCCTCCACCTGCTGAGTTCCTGGGCGGGGCTGGCGGGCATCCTCACGGGCGCGTACGGACAGTTCATCTCGGAGACCACCCGCGAGCGGACGCTGCTGATCATCGGTCTCGGCGCATCCGCGGTCGGCTTCTTCCTCGGGATGGCGCACGGAGGCCTCTTCGGCGGCGTCCTCGGCTAGCCGCCGCGGCCACCCCACTCACACGGCGCGGGCCCGCGCCGTGAGCTGACAGGGCCGGTACGGCCCGTAGATGGCCCACAGCCAGACGGGGCGCTCCCCGGTGCCAGTAGGCTTCGGCGCGAGAGCCGGAGCCCCTGACCAATGGGGACACACCTGCCGAGGAGCGCCCCGCATGAGCCTGACCCTGAGGACCATCAGCCGAGAGCAGCATCTGGCGTACATCCAGAGCCTGCCTGCGGCGAGTCACTGCCAGGTCCCGGCGTGGGCGGACGTGAAGACCGAGTGGCGCTCGGAGAACCTGGGCTGGTTCGACAAGAGCGGCCAGCTCGTCGGCGCCGGTCTGGTCCTCTACCGCCAGCTTCCGAAGATCAAGCGGTACCTCGCCTATCTGCCCGAGGGCCCGGTGATCAACTGGTACGCGCCGAACCTCGACGACTGGCTGCAGCCGATGCTGGCGCACCTGAAGAACCAGGGTGCCTTCTCGGTGAAGATGGGCCCGCCGGTCGTCATCCGCCGCTGGGACGCGGCCGCGATCAAGTCCGGCATCCAGGACCCGGACGTCAAGCGCCTGCGCGACGTCGAGGCGAGCCACATCGAGCCGCGCGCCTTCGAGGTGTCGGACCGGCTGCGCAAGATGGGCTGGCAGCAGGGCGAGGACGGCGGCGCCGGCTTCGGTGACGTCCAGCCCCGCTACGTCTTCCAGGTGCCGCTGGCGAACCGTTCGCTCGACGACGTCCTCAAGGGCTTCAACCAGCTGTGGCGGCGCAACATCAAGAAGGCCGAGAAGGCCGGCGTAGAGGTCGTCCAGGGCGGCTACGAGGACCTGGCCGAGTGGCAGCGCCTGTACGAGATCACCGCCGTGCGCGACCGCTTCCGGCCGCGCCCCCTCTCCTACTTCCAGCGCATGTGGACCGTCCTCAACAACGAGGACCCGAACCGCATGCGGCTGTACTTCGCGCGCCACAACGGCGTGAACCTGTCGGCGGCCACCATGCTCGTCGTCGGCGGCCACGTCTGGTACTCCTACGGCGCCTCCGACAACATCGGCCGCGAGGTCCGGCCCTCGAACGCGATGCAGTGGCGCATGCTGCGCGACGCGTACGCGATGGGCGCGACCGTCTACGACCTGCGCGGCATCTCCGACTCGCTCGACGAGACGGACCACCTCTTCGGCCTGATCCAGTTCAAGGTGGGCACGGGCGGCGAGGCCGTCGAGTACATCGGCGAGTGGGACTTCCCGCTCAACAAGCTGCTGCACAAGGCGCTGGACATCTACATGTCGCGTCGCTGACGCCCCCGCAGTCTCGTACCCACGTTCGATCCCCCGCAGCCATCAGAAAGGTTCCGTGCCGGCCATGGCGCTCTCCCTCTACGTCGACACCGCTCGCTGGCGGGCGCACCAGAAGACCGTGATCGACCAGTTCCCGGGCCTCGTCCCGGTCTGCAAGGGCAACGGCTACGGCTTCGGACACGAGCGGCTGTCGGAGGAGGCGGCACGTTTCGGCGCCGACATGCTGGCCGTGGGCACCACGTACGAGGCCGCACGGATCAAGGACTGGTTCAGCGGTGACCTGCTGGTCCTCACGCCCTTCCGGCGCGGCGAGGAGCCCGTGCCGCTGCCGGACCGGGTGATCCGTTCGGTGTCGTCCGTCGACGGCGTCCACGCGCTGGTCGGCGCCCGTGTCGTCATCGAGTGCATGAGCTCGATGAAGCGGCACGGCATCGGCGAGCACGACCTGGGCCGGCTGCACGCCGCCATCGAGGACGTCCGCCTGGAGGGCTTCGCGCTGCACCTGCCGCTGGACCGCACGGACGGCACCGACGCCGTCGAGGAGGTCATCGGCTGGATGGACCGGCTGCGCGCGGCCCGGCTGCCGCTGCACACCATGTTCGTCAGCCACCTGAAGGCGGAGGAACAGGCCCGGCTCCAGCAGCAGTTCCCGCAGACCCGCTTCCGCGCCCGCATCGGCACCCGCCTCTGGCTGGGCGACCACGAGGCGACGCAGTACCGCGGCGCGGTCCTGGACGTCACCCGGGTCGCCAAGGGTGATCGTTTCGGCTACCGGCAGCAGAAGGCGGCGTCGGACGGCTGGCTGGTCGTCGTCGCCGGCGGCACGTCCCACGGAGTGGGCCTCGAGGCGCCCAAGGCCATGCACGGCGTGATGCCGCGGGCCAAGGGCGTGGCCCGCGCCGGTCTGGCGACGGTCAACCGCAACCTCTCGCCGTTCGTCTGGTCGGGCAAGCAGCGCTGGTTCGCGGAGCCGCCGCACATGCAGGTGTCCATCCTCTTCGTCCCCGCGGACGCCCAGGAGCCGAAGGTCGGCGACGAACTGGTGGCGCACCTGCGGCACACCACCACCCAGTTCGACCGCCTCGTGGACCGCTAGGGGGTGTCGTCGAGCCCGGCATGATCGGCAAGACGACCCCTAGGTCCGGCCGGCGTCCGCGGCGGGAAGCTCATTCCCGTACGACGCCCCACTCCACCCGCGGCCCCCGCACCGCGTGGGCCGCGTGCTCCGGCGGGTGTGCCGCCTGGCCGAGCACGAAGACGTCCTGCGCCCCGTCCAGCACCCCGCCGGACGGGTCGTCCTCCCCGTCCCGCCGTACGGCGTCCCGCTCGGGCAGCAGGATGTCGCGGACGACCATGGCGCAGACGAACAGCGTCCCGGCCAGGTGCAGGGCGATCGCGAACTGGTACCCATCGGTCGGCAGCCCCTGCTTGTTGCCGCTCGTCGTGTAGGCGAGGTACATCCAGATCCCGAGGAAGTACATGACCTCGCACGCCTGCCAGATCAGGAAGTCCCGCCAGCGCGGGCGGGCGAGGGCCGCGAGCGGGATGAGCCACAGCACGTACTGCGGCGAGTAGACCTTGTTGGTGAGGATGAACGCGGCGACCACCAGGAACGCCAGCTGGGCGAACCGCGGTCTCCGCGGCGCGGTGAACGTCAGCACGGCGATCCCGGCGCAGGCCAGCAGCATCAGCAGGATGGCGTACGTGTTGACCGCCTCGACCTCGATGGCCTCACCGGTGCGCTGGGTGATGATCAGCCAGAACGAGCCGAAGTCGATGCTCCGCTCGCTGCTGAAGGTGTAGAACTTCTTCCATCCCTCGGGCGCCAGCAGCATCACCGGCAGGTTGACCACCAGCCAGGAGCCCGCTGTCCCCAGCAGCGCCACCCCGAACTCGCGCCACTTCCAGGCCCGCCAGCACAGCAGCAGCAGGGGGCCCAGCAGGAGGAACGGGTAGAACTTGGCGGCCGTGGCCAGCCCCAGCAGGATCCCGAAGGCGAGCGCCCGCCCGCGCGACCACATCAGCATGGCGGCGGCCGTCAGCGCCACGGCGAGCAGGTCCCAGTTGATCGTCGCGGTGAGCGCGAGAGCGGGCGCCAGCGCGACCAGCAGGGCGTCCCACGGCCGGTTGCGGTGCGTACGGGCGACGCACACGGCGAGGACGGCCGCGCAGGCCATCAGCATGCCGGCGTTGACCATCCAGTACACCTGCTCGCGCGACTGGACATCACCGTCGAACGGAGCCACCGCCCACGCCGCCACCTGCATGAACAGTCCGGTCAGCACCGGGTACTCGAGGTACTCCATGTCCCCGCCGAGCCGGTCGAAGTACGGGATCAGACCGTCGGCGAACCCACGGCCCAGGAACAGGTGCGGGATGTCGGAGTAGCAGGCGTGGGTGTACTGCGAGTTGGTGCCGCGGAACCAGGCCCAGTTGTAGCAGGGCAGCTTCTGCACCATGCCCAGCGCGAACATGCCGATGGCGACGAGTGCGACGACCCGGACGGGACTGAAGGGACTGCTGCCGAGCCGCGCCCACCGGCCGGACGGCCCGCCGATCAGCTCGCTGCCCGCGGCCGCGACCTCGTCCCGCCACGTGGGCCGCACGACGGGCCGGTCCTGGTGCGCGCTGGTCTTCTCTGGGCTCGGCATGGGGACATCCTGCCGTACCGGGCTGTGGATCCGTGCGGCCTGTGGACAACGTCCGGGGAGCCGTGCGGCAGCCGCACGGAGCGGCCTGCGGACAACCGTGCCGAACGACGGCGAGGGCCGCCGCGCCCGCCTCCGTACGTCATGTACGCAGCGGGTGCGACGGCCCTCGCATCGGCCTCGGGCGCCGGTGGCCCGGTCGGCGGACCTCCCGGCGGCCGGTCCTCCGGCTCAGGGGGCGGGCGGAGCGCTAGCCGTCCGTGCCGCCGAACCAGCCCCCACCCGGGTCACCGCCGTTGCCACCGTTGTTGTTGCCGTTGCCGCCGCCTCCGGTCGGAGCGGTCGGTGTGGGCGTCAGGCCGCCCCCGGTGGTGGTTTCGCCCTCGGTGGTACCGCCGGTGTCCGTGGTACCGCCGGTGTCGCCACCGCCGCCGGTCTGGCCGCCACCGCCGGTGTCCTCGCAGTCCCACTCGAGCGGGGCACAGGACTTGCCCGGCTCGGGGCTCTTCGAGGGCGGCGTCTGCGACGGGCTCGCCGAAGGCGTGTCGGACGGGCTCGCGGACGGTGTGTCGGACGGCGTCGGCTCCGGGCTCTTGGCGCCGCCGCCCCACATGGGCTCGGCTCCGAGGTCCTCGGGCTCGGGGAACCTCTCGACCTTCTCACCCTTGAGGGCGTCCGACATGTACTTCTGGAAGATCTCGGACGGGAACGACGAGCCGTGGATCTTCTTCTGGTCGCCGGTGCCGTACATCTCCAGGAACCTGCGGTTCTTGTTGGCCGCGTTGTCGTCCATCCGGTACATGTCGATGGCGGTCGCCAGCTGCGGCGTGTAGCCCACGAACCAGGCGGACTTGTTGCCGTCGGTGGTACCGGTCTTGCCGGCGACCTGCCGGCCCGGGATGGCGGCGTTGTTGCCGGTGCCGTCCGGGTGCTCGACGACGTCCCTCAGCACATCGGTCACGTTGCTCGCCACAGCGCTGGAGAAGGCCTTCCTCGCCTTGTCCTCGTGCTTGTAGACGGTCCGCCCCTGCTTCTTGACCTCCGTGACGGAGTACGGATCGCGCTGCTCGCCGTTGGCCGCGAACGTCGCGTACGCGCCCGCCATGCGGATGGCGCTCGGGTCGGAGATACCGATCGAGAAGGACGGAACGTTGCCCTTCGCGAGGCTGCTCTCGCGCAGACCCGCGTCCACCGCGGCCTGCCGCACGGTCGGGATGCCGACGTCCATGCCGAGCTGCACGAACGGCGAGTTGGCGGAGTGGATCATCGCCTTGCGGAGGTTGATGTCGCCGTAGCTCTGATCACCGTCGTTGACCTGCAGCCACTCCTTGCCGTCCTCGTTCTGCCAGACGGTGCGGTTGTAGTTCCTGATCTTGACCTTGTTGTCGCCGTTGTAGACGGCCGTGTCCGGGTCGATGATCCGGCGCTCGTCGGGGCCCTGCTCGGGCCCGAGCTCGGGGTTGCGGACGCCGTCCCGCATCGCGGCGGCCAGCACGAACGGCTTGAAGGTCGAGCCGACCTGGGCGCCGGTCTGGTCGGCGTTGTTGGTGAAGTGCTTGGTGGCGTCCTCACCACCGTAGATGGCGACGATCGCGCCGGTCCCGGGGTCGACCGAGGCGCCGCCGAACTGGACGTGGGTGTCCTCCTCCGGCCGCTTCTTGGGGTCGATGTGCTCGTCGTAGACCGCCTTGACGGCCTTCTCCAGCTTCTCGACCTTCTGCTTGTTGAAGGTGGTGTGGATCTCGTAGCCGCCCCGCGCCAGGTCCTTCGTGGTGATGCCCTGGTCGTTGTTGTTGATGAAGTAGGCCTTGGCGAGGTCGACCAGGTAACCGATCTGCCCGCTCAGCGTGGCGCTCTTGCGCGGCTCCTGGATTTCGGGGAGCCCCGTGTACTGGGCGCGCTCGGCGGCCGGGAGGTGGCCGTCCTTGACCATCTCGTCGAGGATCCACGCCCACCGCTTGGTGGCTCTCTCGGTGTTGGCTTCGCGCGTGGCGTCCGGGTCGATCTCGGTCGCGCCGGCGGGGTCGTAGTACGTGGACCCCTTGAGCAGCGTGGCGAGGAAGGCGCACTGGCTGGCGTCGAGCTTGCTGGCGTCCCTGTCGAAGTAGGTGCGCGCCGCCGCTTGGATGCCGTAGGCACCCCGCCCGTAGTACGAGGTGTTCAGATAGCCCGCCATGACCTGGGGCTTGTCGACCTCGTTGCCCACCTTGATCGAGATGAACAGTTCCTTGAACTTACGGCTCAGCGTCTGCGACTGGTCGTTGAGCATGGCGTTCTTGACGTACTGCTGGGTGATGGTCGAGCCACCCTGCGTCTGCTCGCCCCGGGCCATGTTGAACAGCGCGCGGCCGATACCCATCGGGTCGATGCCCGAGTCCGTGCGGAACGTCTTGTTCTCCGCCGAGATCACGGCGTTCTGCATGTTCTCGGGGATCTGGTGGATCCCGATGATCTGCCGGTTGATCTCACCACCGGTGGCGGCCATCTGCGTGCCGTCGTCCCAGTAGTAGACGTTGTTCTGCGCCGTGGCGACCTTCTGCGGGTCCGGCAGCTCCACCATGGCGTACGCGATGGTGGAGGCCGCCATGACGATGCCCAGGAAGCCGAGGGTCAGGCCCGTCACAAGGCGCCACGACGGCACCCAGCGGCGCCAGCCGTACTTGTCGTGGCGGGGGTAGTCGATCATCCGCTTCTTGCCGGGCTGCCCGACTGCGCCCCGCCCCCGTCCGCCACCGCGTCCGGTGCCGCGCTGGGCGGCACGGCGGGCCTCGGCGCGGCCGCCGTACGGGCGCTCCGTACCGTACTCATCGGATGGGGAGCCGGTACTGGCTCCCCGTGCCTGAGCTGCCCGGCGGCCTGAGGGCTGCTGGGCGGCTCGCCTGGCCGCGGCACGTCCGCCACCTTGCGGCTGGGGCGGTTTGCGACGGTGCTCGCTCATCGAACGACTACTCCTCGGGCAGGCGAGTACGCCTGGAAGCGGCAGTGAGTTCCGGTCCCCCCGAAATGGCTGCGGACCAGCCCTGGCTCGAGCTCGTCCGCGGTGCACACAGTGCACTCAGGACGAGGACGCCCCCTGGCGGCGCATGGTTCCCGGTGGTGTGCATGCCGCACAGACTACGCACGGTCAAAACCCAACTAGCGGGGAAGTTCACCCCAAATCAGGCAACTCGCCTGCTGCGAATTGACGATGTGACGCCGCTCACGATCACCCCACTTGTCGCAACAGGGGCGTCGCTCTATCGTCGGGATGTATCGAGTCGATACATCAGTACGACATAAGCATCGGTACGAGCGACGGTGACGGGGGAGGAGGAGGCGACGGATGAGCAGGCGCTCCGGCATCCTCGAATTCGCCGTCCTCGGCCTGCTGCGCGAAGCCCCGATGCACGGATACGAGCTGCGCAAGCGGCTCAACACGTCGCTGGGGATCTTCCGGGCGTTCAGTTACGGGACCCTGTACCCCTGCCTCAAGACGCTGGTCGCAAACGGCTGGTTGATCGAGGAACCGGGCAGCGCTCCCGAGGACGCTCTCGCCGCCTCGCTCGCGGGACGGCGGGCCAAGATCGTCTACCGTCTGACGGCCGAGGGCAAGGAGCACTTCGAGGAGCTCCTGTCCCACACCGGCCCGGACTCCTGGGAGGACGAGCACTTCGCGGCCCGCTTCGCCTTCTTCGGGCAGACCGAGCGTGAGGTGCGGATGCGGGTGCTCGAAGGGCGCCGCAGCCGCCTGGAGGAGCGCCTGGAGAAGATGCGCGCCTCGTTGGCCCGGACGCGCGAGCGCCTGGACGACTACACGCTCGAGCTGCAGCGGCACGGCATGGAGTCCGTGGAGCGCGAAGTGCGCTGGCTGAACGAGCTCATCGAGAGCGAGCGGGCGGGCCGGGCCCAGCGACGATCCGGAACCGACGCCCCCAAGGGCGACGGGACCTCCGGGCCGGGCACTGAGGGCTCCGCGCAGCAGGACAACACATCTGGAGAGACGGGCGGCCTGCCCCGGCACGGGGGCAGTACCCGGCCGGATCCGTCCGACGACACCGCAAAGTGAGGCCCCGCGACCCGCAGGGCCTCGTCGAGAACACACAGGGAGCAACCGGAATGGGTTCGGTTCGCGTAGCCATCGTCGGCGTGGGCAACTGCGCCGCCTCGCTGGTGCAGGGCGTCGAGTACTACAAGGACGCCGACCCGGCGGGCAAGGTGCCGGGTCTGATGCACGTCCAGTTCGGCGAGTACCACGTCCGGGACGTCGAGTTCGTGGCCGCCTTCGACGTGGACGCGAAGAAGGTGGGTCTTGACCTCGCGGACGCCATCGGCGCCAGCGAGAACAACACCATCAAGATCTGCGACGTGCCGTCGACGGGCGTGACCGTCCAGCGCGGCCACACCCTGGACGGCCTGGGCAAGTACTACCGCCAGACCATCGAGGAGTCCCCCGAGGCCCCGGTCGACGTCGTCCAGGTCCTCAAGGACAAGCAGGTCGACGTCCTCGTCTGCTACCTGCCCGTCGGTTCCGAGGACGCGGCGAAGTTCTACGCCCAGTGCGCCATCGACGCCAAGGTCGCCTTCGTCAACGCCCTCCCGGTCTTCATCGCCGGCACCAAGGAGTGGGCGGACAAGTTCACCGAGGCCGGCGTCCCGATCGTCGGTGACGACATCAAGTCGCAGGTCGGCGCCACCATCACGCACCGCGTCATGGCGAAGCTCTTCGAGGACCGGGGCGTCGTCCTGGACCGCACGATGCAGTTGAACGTCGGCGGCAACATGGACTTCAAGAACATGCTCGAGCGCGAGCGCCTGGAGTCCAAGAAGATCTCCAAGACGCAGGCCGTCACCTCGCAGATCCCGGACCGGGACCTCGGCGAGAACAACGTCCACATCGGCCCGTCGGACTACGTCGCCTGGCTGGACGACCGCAAGTGGGCGTACGTCCGCCTCGAGGGCCGCGCCTTCGGTGACGTCCCGCTGAACCTGGAGTACAAGCTCGAGGTGTGGGACTCCCCGAACTCCGCGGGTGTCATCATCGACGCGCTGCGCGCCGCGAAGATCGCCAAGGACCGCGGCATCGGTGGCCCGATCCTCTCCGCGTCCTCGTACTTCATGAAGTCCCCGCCGGTGCAGTACTTCGACGACGAGGCCCGCGAGAGCGTCGAGAAGTTCATCAAGGGTGAGGTCGAGCGCTGAGCCTGCCGGCGCAGCGCTGACCCCGCGGACGACGCGCCGGCCCCGGAGGCCGAGCGCTGAGTCCCACCGCCGGTGAACGCCCGGCCCGTGCTGCTGCTGTTCAGCCGCACTCGCCCTCTTGGCGGCACCCGCTGTGTCGAAGGTCCCCGTGGCATCTGCCCGGGGACCTTCGCCGTATGTGACCCTTGGGCCATGCCTGTCGTACGTGATCTGCGCGTACTCCTGCGCCTTGCGCACTTCCGCCGCCTGCTCGCCGTACGACTGCTCTCCCAGTGCGCCGACGGCGTCTACCAGGTGGCGCTCGCCACGTACGTCGTCTTCTCCCCCGAGAAGCAGACCTCGCCCGCCGCGATCGCCTCCGCCATGGCGGTCCTGCTGCTGCCCTACTCCTTCGTGGGCCCGTTCGCCGGCGTCCTGCTCGACCGCTGGCGGCGGCGCCAGGTCCTGCTCTACGGGAATCTGCTGCGAACCCTGCTGGCCGGCGTCACCGCGTTACTGATCCTGATCTCCGTGCCGGAGTGGGTCTTCTACGGCTCCGCGCTCACCGTCACGGCCGTCAACCGCTTCGTCCTGGCCGGACTGTCGGCCGCCCTGCCCCGGGTCGTCGACGCCGACAGACTCGTGATGGCCAACTCCGTCTCGCCCACCGCGGGGACCCTCGCCGCGACAGCCGGCGGCGGGCTCGCCTTCGCCGTACGGCTGCTCGTGGCCGACTCCGACGCGGCAGTCGTACTGCTCGGCGCTGCGCTCTATCTCTGTGCGGCGCTCGCCTCGCTGCGTCTGGGGCGCGAGCTTCTCGGGCCCGACCCGGATGTGGTGCAGCCCCGCTTCGGCGTCGCCCTGGCCTCGACCGCGCGGGGCCTGGCCGACGGGCTGCGGCACCTGGCGGAGCGCAGGGACGCCGCGCGGGCGCTGGCCGCGATGACCGTGATGCGCTTCTGCTACGGCGCGCTGACGGTCATGGTGCTCATGCTCTGCCGGTACGCCTGGTCCGCCAGCGATGCGGAGGGGCTCGGGCTGCTGGGACTGGCCATCGGAGTGTCCGGCGCAGGGTTCTTCGCCGCGGCGGTGCTCTCACCCTGGATGGTCGGGCGGCTGGGGCAGTACGGCTGGATGGCGGTATGCGCCGGGTCAGCCGCGGTGCTGGAGCCTGCGCTGGGAGTGCCCTTCGCTCCCGTGCCGATGCTGGTCGCGGCCTTCGTCCTGGGGCTCACGACACAGGGCACCAAGATCTCCACCGACACGGTCGTACAGAAGGTGGTGGACGACTCCCACCGGGGCCGGATCTTCTCCCTCTACGACGTGCTGTTCAACGTGGCCTTCGTGGGAGCGGCCGGGATCGCCGCACTGCTGCTCCCACCCGACGGCCGGTCGCTCCCGCTGGTCGCCCTGGTCGCCGTCCTGTACGCGACCCTCGTCCTTCTGCTGCTGCGGTGGCGGCGGACCGGCGCGCTGCTGTAGCGCGTCCTACCTTCCGACGCTCGACGGGAGCGGGCGATGTTTCACGTGAAACATCGCCCGCGGGTCTTACACATAGCGGCCGTCATGTTTCACGTGAAACATGACGGCCGCCACACTGAGGCCAACCGGTCAGCTCCGGCCCGCCCACCACTCCGTGAGAGCAGCGACAGCAGCGTCGCGCTCCATCGGTCCGTTCTCCAGTCGCAGCTCCAGCAGAAACTTGTACGCCTGCCCGACAGCCGGACCCGGGCCGATCGCCAGGATCTCCTGGATCTCGTTGCCGTTGAGGTCGGGACGGATGGCGTCCAGCTCTTCCTGCTCCTGCAGCTTGGCGATGCGCTCCTCCAGCCCGTCGTAGGCGCGGGAGAGCGCACCGGCCTTGCGCTTGTTGCGCGTGGTGCAGTCCGACCGGGTCAGCTTGTGGAGCCGGCTCAGCAGCGGCCCCGCATCGCGCACGTAGCGGCGTACGGCCGAGTCGGTCCACTCGCCGGTCCCGTAGCCGTGGAACCGCAGGTGCAGCTCCACCAGGCGCGCCACGTCCTTGATCATGTCGTTCGAGTACTTCAAGGCGGTCATGCGCTTCTTGACCATCTTCGCTCCGACCACCTCGTGGTGGTGGAACGAGACCCGCCCGTCCGGCTCGAAGCGCCGGGTGCGCGGCTTGCCGATGTCATGGAGCAGCGCCGCCAGCCGCAGCACCAGGTCCGGGCCGTCCTCCTCCAGGTCGATGGCCTGCTCCAGCACGGTCAGGGAGTGCTCGTACACGTCCTTGTGCCGGTGGTGCTCATCGCTCTCCAGCCGCAGAGCGGGCAGCTCGGGAAGGACCCGGTCGGCCAGGCCGGTCATGACCAGCAGACCCAAGCCCTTGCGCGGGTGCGCCGAGAGAAGGAGCTTGTTGAGCTCATCGCGGACACGCTCGGCGGAGACGATCTCGATCCGCTCGGCCATCTCCATCATGGCGGTGATGACCTCGGACGCCACCTCGAAGTCGAGCTGCGCGGCGAACCGGGCTGCGCGCATCATCCGCAGCGGATCGTCCGAGAAGGACTCCTCCGCAGTTCCAGGAGTCCGCAGAACGCGCTCGGCGAGATCCTGAAGACCGCCGTACGGATCGATGAACTCCTTCTCCGGCAGCGCGACGGCCATCGCGTTGACCGTGAAGTCACGACGGACGAGATCTTCCTCGATGGAGTCGCCGTAGGAGACCTCAGGCTTGCGCGACGTCCGGTCGTACGCCTCGGACCGGTACGTCGTGATCTCGATCTGGAAGCGCTGCACCGCGTCCCCGACGCGGGCGTCCTTCTGCGACCCGACGGTGCCGAACGCGATGCCGACGTCCCAGACGGAGTCGGCCCACGGCCGGACGATCTTCAGCACGTCCTCGGGACGGGCGTCGGTGGTGAAGTCCAGATCGTTGCCGAGCCGCCCGAGCAGCGCGTCGCGCACCGAGCCGCCCACCAGGGCCAGACTGAACCCGGCCTCCTTGAATCGGCGGGCGAGATCGTCGGCGACCGGCGACACACGCAGTAGTTCACTGACCGCGCGGCGTTGCGCCTCGCTCAGTGCAGTCGGGTTCTCTTCGTTCGGGTTCGGCACAGCAGAAAAGGTTACGTGCCCGGGCCCGGCGGGTCGTCCTCGTTTCCGCCCGATCATGTGGAGCACTCCGCGGCACTCAGGTCCGGCGAGCCTCGTTACCATGCGTGGACGCAGGACCGACAACCACCAACGGACACCAGACGACGAGGGACGGGTAGCGCGTGGCCGAGGCGGCAGATTTCCAGGGCACCCGCCCCTCCCCTGCCCGCCGGTGGCTGCGGCGTACAGCCTCCGTCGTCGCCGGCCTGCCCCTGTTCGCCGGGCTGCTGTACGGCCCCGTCGCCCCGTCGGCCCAAGCGGACGAGAAGACCGCCGGTTCACGCACCGTCGATGTGTCCCTGGACACGTTCAGTCCCAGCGCGCCGATGGACGGGGACACCCTCACGATCAGCGGCACGGTGACCAACGACGGCAAGGAGACGGTCACCGGCGGGACGGTGGACCTGCGGGTCGGTTCCCCCCTCCCGAACCGAGGCGCGATCGACGAGGTGGCCAGACGGAAGGGCTTCACGCCCGGAAGCGACGGCACGGAGCTCGGCGATACGTACACCTACAAAATCCCGGCGCTCCCGGCGGGGATCACGGAGGACTTCACCCTCTCCGTACCGGTGGACAAGCTGGGCCTCGATGAGGAGGGCGTCTACCAGCTCGGGGTCTCCCTCACCGGACGCACCCCCAGCGAGCCCTACGACCAGGTGCTGGGCATCGAGCGCACCTTCCTTCCGTGGCAGCCCGACGCCACGGAGAGGAAGACGGGGCTCACGTACCTGTGGCCCTTGATCTCCTCGACGCGTCTGTCCGCCGTGACCGGCTCGGACGACCAGCAGACCCCGGTCTTCGAGAACGACGACCTGGCCGCGGAGCTGGCCCCCGGCGGCCGGCTGGAGCGGCTCGTCGCGCTGGGCGCGGAGCTCCCCGTCACCTGGGTCATCGACCCCGACCTGCTGGCCACCGTCGAGGCCATGACCAGGAACTACCGGGTCAAGGAGGGGGACGCGGACGTCCCCGGGCGGAATCAGGCCGTCGCCAGGCAGTGGCTGAGCTCCCTCGACAAGGCCGTACAGGACGGCACGGTGGTCGCCCTTCCCTACGCCGACCCCGATCTGGCGTCGCTCGCCCACCGCGGCAAGGACGTCTCCGGCTCACTCAGCCACCTGCAGCCGGCCACGGAGCTGGCCGAGACGACCGTGGAGACGATCCTCCACGTGAAGCCGTCGGTGGACTTCGCCTGGCCGGTCGACGGAGCGATCGACCCGTCGGTCGTCGACGTCGCCACCTCGGCCGGTGCCGACAAGGTGATCGCCCGCAGCGACAGCGTGCGCGACGACTTGGCGTACACGCCGACCGCGGCACGGCCCATCGGCGGCGGCACGACGGCCGTCGTGGCCGACGAGGCGCTGTCGACCGCCTTCACCGGCGACATGACGGGGGCCGAGGACTCCACCCTGGCGGTGCAGCGGTTCCTCGCGCACACGCTGGCCGTGACGCAGCAGCAGCCGGGCAAGCAGCGCAGCATCGTCGTCGCCCCGCAGCGCATGCCGACCGCCGCCCAGGCCCAGTCGATGGCGACCGCCCTGCGGGGCCTGTCCGCCCAGCGCTGGACGCAGCCCGTCGACCTGGTCACGGCGGCGGCGGCCAAGCCCGACCCGCGCGCCACGACGAAGGTGCCGGGCAGCGCCCGCTATCCGCAGAAGCTGCGCCGCCAGGAGCTGCCCCTGCAGGCCTTCCAGGACATGAAGGCCACCCAGGAGACCCTGGACAACTTCAAGGTGATCCTCACCGCGGCGTACCGGGTCGTCACGCCGGTCGGCAATGCGATCAACCGGGAGATGTCGACATCCTGGCGCGGTCGGCCGCAGTCGGCGGCGGTCTACCGCCAGGGTGTGCTGGCGCACCTCAAGAGCCTCACCACCGAGGTGAAGCTGATCGACAAGTCGGATCTGACGCTGTCGGGGCGCAGCGCGACGATCCCGGTGACCGTGCAGAACAAGCTGCTGCAGGGCGTCGACCACCTGGTGCTGAGGCTGACGTCGACCAAGCCGACCCGCCTGAAGCTCAACGGCGACACCGTCTCCGAGCTGCCGGTCAGGATCGAGGGCGGCCACAGCCAGTCGGTGAAGTTCACCGCGTCCGCCAACGCCAACGGCCCCGTGCCGATGACGGCGCAGCTGTACACGGAGGACGGCAGGCCGTACGGCAAGCCCATGAGCTTCACCGTCAAGGTCTCCGAGATCACACCGACGGTGATGCTGGTCATCGCGGGCGGTGTCCTGCTGCTCGTCCTCGCCGGCATCAGGATGTACACCCAGCGCAAGCGCGCCGCGGCCCGTGACACCGCGCCCGACGGTGACCAGGGGGCCGGCCCCGGGGCAGCCCATGAGGATCCGGAGGCGGCCGGGGAATCGGCCGCGGACGCCGGAGCGGAGCACGCACCGGAAGCGGGGCACGCGACGGCGGCCGCGGACGACGACGGTGCGGAGCAGCCGAGTGACCCGACACCGGACACCGGAGCGCAAAACACGGAGCCGTCGGGCCCGGGTGAGAAAGTGGACCGTTGAGCGATGTCGTGGCCGGTCGGCCGGGGACGATGAGGTGGGGTAACCATGAACGCGCCGTATGACGGTGACCGCGGTCAGGGCGCGGGCGGCAGCAGTGCGCCTTCCGGTGGGACGCCCGCGGCGCCCCCGGCCGGCCAGGTGCCGCCACCGGCCCGTCCGCACGGCCATGACCCCCAGGGTCAGGATCTCCAGGGCCCAGACCCCTACCTCCAGGACGCCTACGAGCAGGACCCGTACCGGGCGTACGACCTCTCCAGCCAGGATCCGGTGAGCGAGGCGCTCTACGACCGCGCCGCGCACCCGCCGCCCCCGCCCGGCACCTATCCGGAGCCGCAGCCGCTCTACCAGCAGCCCGCCGCGCCGCAGTACGCCCCCGATCCGCGCATCTGGGCGCAGACCCCGCCGCCCGAGCCCGGCGGCCCCTCCCGCCACCTCCCGTACGGCGACGACGCCAGGACCGTTCAGTTCACCGGCGTCGACGACCTGGTCACCCGGGCCGGCGAGGACCAGCCGGAGCCGGACGCCTTCGCGCACCTCTACCGGGACCAGCAGGCCCCTGGCCAGCCGCCTGCTCCGCAGGAACCCGAGCCCGACCCGGTGCCGGCCGCGCCCGCGCCCGCTCCGAAGAAGTCCGGCGGCCGCGCGTCCGGCCTGCTGAAGTCGAGCGCCGTGATGGCCGCGGGCACCCTGGTGTCGCGCCTCACGGGCTTCGTCCGCGCTCTCGTCATCACCGGCGCTCTCGGCGCCGCACTGCTCGGTGACTCCTACACCGTCGCGGCCACCCTGCCGACGATGATCTACATCCTCACCGTCGGCGGCGGTCTGAACTCCGTTTTCGTCCCCCAGCTCGTCCGCTCGATGAAGGACGACGAGGACGGCGGCGAGGCATACGCCAACCGGCTGCTCACCCTCGTGATGGTCGCGCTCGGCGTGATCGTGGCCCTCGCGGTGCTCGGAGCGCCTCTGCTGGTGCGGGCCATGTCGCCCACCATCGCAAGCGACCAGGCCGCCAACAGCGTCGCCGTCACCTTCGCCCGCTTCTGCCTGCCCACCATCTTCTTCATGGGCGTGCACGTGGTGATGGGTCAGATCCTCAACGCGCGCGGCAGATTCGGCGCGATGATGTGGACGCCGGTCCTCAACAACATCGTCGTCATCTTCACCTTCGGGATGTTCATCTGGGTCTACGGCACCTCCGCCGAGACCGAGATGGCCGTCACCACCATCCCGGACGAGGGCGTACGGCTGCTGGGCATCGGCACGTTGCTCGGTCTCGTCGTCCAGGCGCTGGCGATGATCCCGTACCTCCGCGAGGCGGGCTTCCGCTTCCGGCCGCGCTTCGACTGGAAGGGCCAGGGTCTGGGGAAGACGGTCAAGCTGGCCAAGTGGACCGTTCTGTTCGTCCTCGCCAACCAGGCGGGCGTCGTGGTGGTCACACAGCTCGCCACGGCGGCCGGCAAGGCGTCCGGCACCGACGGCGCGGGCATCCTCGCCTACTCCAACGCCCAGCTGATCTGGGGCATGCCGCAGGCCATCATCACCGTCTCGGTGATGGCCGCCCTGCTTCCGCGCATCTCCCGTGCCGCGCACGACAACGACCCGGGCGCTGTCCGGGACGACATCTCCCAGGGGCTGCGGAACTCGGCCGTCGCCATCGTGCCGATCGCGTTCGCCTTCCTGGCGCTGGGACTGCCGATCTGCACCCTGCTGTTCGCGTCTGCCACCGACGAAGCCGCGCGCGGCATGGGCTACATGCTGATGGCCTTCGGCCTCGGCCTGATCCCGTACTCGGTGCAGTACGTCGTGCTGCGCGGCTTCTACGCCTACGAGGACACGCGCACGCCCTTCTACAACACCGTCATCGTGGCCGGCGTGAACGCGGCCGCGTCCGGCGTCTGCTACGTCGTGCTGCCTGCCCGCTGGGCCGTGGTCGGCATGGCCGCTTCGTACGGTCTCGCCTACGCCGTCGGTGTCGGCGTCGCCTGGCGCCGGCTGCGCAACCGGCTGGGCGGCGACCTGGACGGCTCTCACGTCGTGCGGACGTATGCCCGGCTGTGCATGGCGTCCGTTCCGGCCGCGCTCGCCGGCGGCGCCACCGGCTTCGCCATCCTCAACGCCCTCGGGCAGAGCGCACTGGGCGCGAGCACGGCGCTGGTGGCCGGTGGGGTCGTCCTGCTGGGCGTCTTTTACCTGGCCGCGAAGAAGATGCGTATCCAGGAGCTCAACGCCATGGTGGGCATGGTTCGCGGCCGACTCGGCCGCTAGGGAAGAGAAAGAGGCCGACAAGTAGCGGCCACCGCGCAACCATCGTGGGCCACCGCGTGTCGTGCACTGCGGCGGACTGTGGGCACAATTGGCATGGCTGTTGGATATGGCGCAACGGATGGGGAGGCAGGAACGACGGTGGCGGAACGTAGCACGGCTGCCGTCGACGTGGCCGACAACAGCGGAGACGACCCGCTGACCGCGAAGGCGGACAAGGCCGCGGCCGACGGGGTGGCGGAAGCGCAGGACACGGCGGAGACGTCTGCCGAGAACACCGACGACGAACGGCGGACCGGCGGCCGGCCTCCCCGTAAGAGCCCGGAGCTGCACAGCGGCCACAAGCTCGCCCGGCGCTACCGGTTGGAGGAGTGCGTCACCCGACTGGACGGCTTCAGCAGCTGGCGTGCCGTCGACGAGAAGCTGCGCCGTGCGGTGGGTGTGCACGTGCTGCCGGCCGACCACCCGAGAGCGCGGTCGGTGCTGGCGGCGGCGCGCTCCTCGGCGCTGCTCGGCGACCCTCGTTTCGTGCAGGTCCTGGACGCGGTCGAGGAGAACGAACTCGTCTACGTCGTCCACGAATGGCTGCCGGACGCCACCGAGCTCACCGCTCTGCTCGCCGCCGGGCCGCTGGAGCCGCACGACGCCTATCAACTCGTCACCCAGGTCTCGCAGGCCATGGCCGCCGCGCACCGGGAAGGGCTCGCCCACCTCCGGCTCACCCCCGGCGCGGTCCTGCGCACCTCCACCGGCCAGTGGCGCATCCGCGGGCTCGCGGTCAACGCGGCTCTGCGCGGCATCAGCGCCGACCGTCCGCAGCGCACCGACACCGAGGCGATCGGCGCCCTGCTGTACGCCGCTCTCACTCAGCGCTGGCCGTACGAGGACGACGCCCACGGGCTGTCCGGGCTCCCCAAGGGTGTGGGACTCATCGCGCCCGACCAGGTCCGGGCAGGTGTGCACCGCGGCCTCTCCGAGATCGCCATGCGCGCCCTGGCCAACGACGGCGCGACCGCCTCCCGTCAGGAACCTGCCTGCACCACCCCCGACGAGCTCGCCAAGGCCGTCGCCGCGATGCCCCGGATCCGGCCGCCGGAGCCCCAGTTCCCCGCGCCGCCCGACTACCAGCGCACGACGTACCAGCAGGGGACCTACGGCCGGCCCAAGCCCCGCCCCAGCGCGGTCGCCCCCCAGCCGGCCCCCGTTCCGCCCGCCCCGCTCCAGACCCGCACGGGCAAGGCCCTCAAGTGGGCCGTGTCGGCTCTTCTCATCGCGGCCCTGGGCCTGGGCAGCTGGCAGGTGGCCGACAAGCTCCTCGAGAGTGATCAGGGCGCCGGGAAGCCGAAGCCCACGGAGACCAACACCACGACCGGCGGCAACGAGAAGCCGAAGACGCCTGTCCCGCTGAAGATCGCTGACGCCGAGGAGTACGCCCCGGACGGCATTCCGCAGAACGCGGACGACGCCGACAAGACGCACGACGGCGACAGCGGAAGCTACTGGCGGACGAAGTACTACCTCGACGGGCCGGAACTCGAACCCTCGATCAAAAAGGGTGTCGGCATCGTCTACGACCTCGGCTCGGAGAAGGACGTCGCCAGCGTCTCGATAGGCCTGCGGTTCGTGGGGAACCACACCACCATCACGCTCTACGCGACCGATGCGCTGTCCCCTTCCGGCTCCGTCGACGACATGAAGAAGATCGCGACCGGGACGGGCGACGGCACCACCCTGCAGATCACCGCCGACAAGCCGGTGAAGACGCGGTACGTACTGCTGTGGATGACCGCGATGCCGTACTCCGGACAGGACGGGTACAGCAAGCCGGGCTTCAAGCAGGCGATCACCGACGTGCAATTCACCGGCTGACACAGAGACGTGGGGAGGGGGCTCACCGTTGGATGACGCCGAACTGCGCAGTACCGGCGACCAGGATCTGCTGGCTCGCCATGTTGCCGGGGATCCCGACGCCTTCGGTGAGCTCGTACGCCGCCACCGCGACCGGCTCTGGGCCGTGGCCCTGCGCACGCTGGGGGACCGTGAGGAGGCAGCCGACGCCGTCCAGGACGCGCTCGTGTCCGCTTTCCGGGCCGCGCACACCTTCCGGGGACAGTCCGCCGTCACCACCTGGCTGCACCGCATCACCGTGAACGCGTGTGTGGACCGGGCCCGCAAGGCCGCCACCCGCAGGACGTCACCCGTCGAGGACACCGAGCGGCTGGAGCAGCTTCTGGAGCCGCACGAGTCGGCAGAGGCTCCGGCCGAGCGCCAGGACCTCCACCGGGAGCTCCTGGCCGCTCTGGCGAAACTTCCCCCGGATCAGCGGGCCGCGCTGGTGCTGGTCGACATGCAGGGCTACCCCGTCGCCGAAGCGGCCGGCATCCTCGATGTCCCGACCGGGACGGTGAAGAGCCGCTGTGCGCGCGGCCGCGCCAGGCTGCTGCCCATGCTCACTCATCTGCGCGGTGACACGGGGGGTAAGGGTGAGCTCGGAGGGGGAAGGAACCGGACGCCGGGGACATCCGTCCCACCTGCGTCGGGAGCACGTCGTGATGCAGGACCCAATGATCCTGCTGCTGTGAAGGGCGGAGGTGGACGCGCGTGACATCCACGGCCGACACGACTCAGCACCCGGACGTCTCGGAGATCTCCGACCTCACTGAGGGGCTTCTCTCGCCATCCCGGATGGCCGATGTGCGCCGGCATCTGGACAGCTGCGCCCTGTGCGCCGACGTACGGACCTCCCTGGAGGAAATCCGCGGCCTGCTGGGCACGCTGCCCGGTCCGTCGCGGATGCCGGCCGACATCGCCGGGCGCATCGACGCGGCACTGGCCGCCGAAGCACTGCTGGATGCCACCGCTCCTGCCGAGACGGACGATGTTTCACGTGAAACAACCCCCGCCCCGACGGCAGTGGAGCCGATGCGAGTGGACCGCCCCGCGGGGCGCCCTCGCGCCGCCACCGGACCGGGTCGTGGTCGTGCCACCGGGAGGCGCCGGCGGAACACGGTTCTCGGCGCCGTGTTCGGTGTGGCCCTCGTCGGAGCGAGCGTGCTCCTCCTGCAGAGCGTCCAGCAGGGAGACGGAGACGGCAGCTCCAAGACGGCCGACATCAGCGCCAGCGCCCCCGACAACGCTCTGTTCTCCGGGTCACCCCTGGACAGCCGTGTGCAGACCATGCTCACCGCTGCCGAGTCCTCGGCCTCGGCTGCCCCCGAGAAGCAGAACCGCTCCCTGGGCACCAACTCGGTGAAGCGAGGGGGCGACGCTCCAGTACCGCCCTGTGTACAGGCGGGTACGGGCCGTACCGAGGCCGCCCTGGCCGCTGAGCCCGGCGAATACCAGGGGAAGAAGGCATTTCTCGTGGTCATGCCCCACTCCACGGACGTCCGCCGGGTGGAGGCCTATGTCGTCGACGCGGCCTGCATGACGTCGAAGGCACCCAAGGGTGACCTCCTGCTGACGCACTCCTACCCGCGTCCCTGACGACGCTGCCGTGCCACTCGGTCACTGCGGGAATGCAAGCCCCGTAGGATCCGTTGGGTGGGGTGAGAGTCCTTGACCCGGCCCCGTAGGCAGTAGGCAGTCTGCAGAGACGAGGAAGAAACCCGTGAGCGACGTCCGTAATGTGATCATCATCGGCTCCGGGCCCGCCGGCTACACGGCCGCGCTCTACACGGCGCGTGCCTCGCTGAAGCCGCTGGTCTTCGAAGGTGCCGTCACCGCCGGTGGTGCGCTCATGAACACGACCGACGTGGAGAACTTCCCCGGCTTCCGTGACGGCATCATGGGCCCCGACCTGATGGACAACATGCGGGCCCAGGCCGAGCGCTTCGGCGCCGAGCTCGTGCCCGACGATGTCGTCGCCGTCGATCTGACCGGGGACATCAAGACCGTGACGGACACCGCCGGCACCGTTCACCGCGCCAAGGCCGTGATCGTCACCACCGGCTCCCAGCACCGCAAGCTCGGTCTGCCGAACGAGGACGCGCTGTCGGGCCGGGGCGTCTCGTGGTGTGCCACCTGCGACGGCTTCTTCTTCAAGGAGCAGGACATCGCCGTGGTCGGCGGCGGCGACACGGCGATGGAGGAGGCGACCTTCCTCTCCCGCTTCGCCAAGTCCGTCACCATCGTGCACCGCCGGGACACCCTGCGTGCCTCCAAGGCCATGCAGGAGCGCGCCTTCGCCGACCCCAAGATCAAGTTTGCCTGGGACAGCGAGGTCGCCGCGGTCCAGGGCGAGCAGAAGCTCACCGGTCTGACGCTGCGCAACACCAAGACCGGCGAGACCTCCGAGCTGCCGGTCACCGGTCTGTTCATCGCCGTGGGCCACGACCCGCGCACCGAGCTCTTCAAGGGCCAGCTCGAGCTCGACGACGAGGGCTACCTGAAGGTGGAGGCGCCGTCCACGCGCACCAACCTGCCCGGCGTCTTCGCCGCCGGTGACGTGGTGGACCACACCTACCGCCAGGCGATCACCGCTGCCGGCACGGGCTGCTCCGCCGCACTGGATGCCGAGCGCTACCTGGCTGCTCTCGCCGACGGCGAGAAGGTCGCCGAGCCGGAGAAGACCCCCGTCGTCTGACCCCCGTCCCATCCCCACTCCCACACCCCGCAAAGTTAAGGAGGCCGCCGTGGCCGGCGCCGTGAAGATCGTGACCGACGACTCCTTCGAGGAGGACGTCCTCAAGAGCGACAAGCCCGTACTCGTGGACTTCTGGGCCGAGTGGTGCGGTCCGTGCCGCCAGATCGCTCCGTCGCTGGAGGCCATCGCCAGCGAGCACGACGAGCTCACGATCGTGAAGCTGAACATCGACGAGAACCCGGCCACCGCCGCGAAGTACGGCGTCATGTCGATCCCGACGCTGAACGTCTACCAGAACGGCGAGGTCACCAAGACCATCGTCGGCGCCAAGCCCAAGGCCGCGCTGCTGCGCGACCTGGAGCCCTTCCTCGGTAACGAGGCCAAGGCCTGACGCCTTCTGTTTCACGTGAAACACGAACGGCCCATCCCTGGGGATGGGCCGTTCGGCGTTCATGAGTCGGCGGTGGAACCGCTCAGAGGGGACGCAGCGCCGGCTCCTTCTGCACCGCACCCAGCAGACGATCGAGCGCCAGCTCGACGTCCTCCTTCCAGGACAGCGTGCTGCGCAGCTCCAGCCGCAGCCGCGGGTGCGTGGGGTGCGGCCGGACGGTCTTGAAACCGACCGCCAGCAAGTGGTCGGCAGGCAGCACGCACGCCGGTTCCTTCCAGCGAGCATCCCCGAACGCCTCGATCGCCTTGAAGCCCCGCCGCAGCAGATCCTTCGCCACGGTCTGCACCATGACCCGGCCCAACCCCTGGCCCTGATGGCCGGGAGCGATCCAGGCCGTGATCAACTGCACGGCGTCGGGCGACACGGGACTCGTCGGAAAGGCACTCGACCGCGGCACGTAGGCCGGCGGGGCGTAGAGGACGAACCCCACGGGGACCTCATCCACATAGACGACCCGTCCGCACGACCCCCAGTCCAGGAGCACGGCGGAGATCCAGGCCTCCTTCTCCAGCCCGGGAGTCCCGGCCTTTACCGCGGCCTCTCCGCTGACCGGGTCAAGTTCCCAGAAGACACACGTTCGGCAACGCTTGGGGAGGTCCGGAAGGTTGTCCAACGTGAGCGGTACGAGCCGACGCCCCATGAAGGCTGTTCCTCACTTCCTTCGCGTGCCGCCCCGCGGGCGGCTGCCAGCGCGCTCCGTTCCAGGAGCAGACTGCCGATGAACCCGCCGACCGCGCCGAGTCCCAAGCCTGCTGTCACCAGATGGCCGCGGCTCACCTCTCGCATGCCTGGTTCTCCCTCCATGGTGGGTCAGGCTGATGCGCATACCAGAACGCATCGTATCGATCGGGTGATGACGCGCATACGGGAAGACGCCAAAGGGCGGACCGTGTTCCGGTGAACACCGGACACAGCCCGCCCTCGACGGTCGCCGCGAAGGGACTCAGCCTTCGTCGTCCTGCTCCTGCTCCGCGAGCCGCTGTGCGAGGACGCGTCCCTCACCCGGGGCCAAGGTGCCCAGGATGCGGTCGAGATCGTCTATCGACGCGAACTCGACGACGATCTTCCCCTTCTTCTGTCCGAGGTCGACCTTCACACGTGTCTCGAATCGGTCCGAAAGCCGGGACGCGAGGTCGGTGAGCGCCGGCGACACCCGGGCACCCGCCCGCGGCCCCTTCGGCTTGGTCGGCGTGCTCCCGGTCTGGGAGCCCATCAGCGTCACGATCTCCTCGACCGCTCGCACCGAAAGCCCCTCGGCCACGATGCGGTACGCCAGCTTGTCCTGCGCCTCCGGGTCGTCCACCGACAGCAGGGCGCGGGCATGACCGGCCGACAGCACACCGGCGGCAACTCGACGCTGCACGGGCGGCGAGAGCCGCAGCAGGCGAAGGGTGTTGGAGACCTGGGGACGCGAGCGCCCGATACGGTCGGCCAGCTGGTCGTGGGTGCAGTTGAAGTCCTTCAGCAGCTGGTCGTAGGCCGCGGCCTCCTCCAGCGGATTCAGCTGCGCCCGGTGCAGGTTCTCCAGCAGGGCGTCCAGCAGCAGCTTCTCGTCCTCGGTCGCACGGACGATGGCGGGGATACGCTCCAGGCCGGCCTCACGGCACGCCCTCCAGCGCCGCTCACCCATGATCAGCTCATACCGCTCCGGGCCCAACTGGCGCACGACGACCGGCTGGAGCAGGCCCACCTCCTTGATGGAGGTGACCAGTTCGGCCAGTGCGTCCTCGTCGAACACCTCACGCGGCTGGCGGGGGTTGGGCGTGATCGCGTCCAGCGGCAGCTCGGCGAAGTGAGCCCCCGCCGGAGACTCGACCTCGGGCACCGCCTCTGCCTCCGGTGCCCTGACGGCCGGCTCCGCAGGCAGCGGGTTCGCCGGCAGCGTGGCCACCTTCGCGGCCGCCACACCGCGCTCCGCCGTCAGCGTGGGAATTGCACCGGGGGAGGTGGAACCCGTCCCCACCGAGGGCGTCTGCCTCTCCTGGGGAGCAGCGGGGATCAGCGCACCGAGTCCACGCCCCAGCCCCCTACGTCGCTCGCTCACTGGATCCCCTCCGACATGCTGTGCTTGCTGATCTGGTTGCCCACATGGGCGGGCTGTGCCTCGTAGTACACGCCGGCACCCCGCAGGGCGATCTCACGCGCCGCCTCCAGGTACGACAGCGCACCGCTGGAGCCCGGATCGTACGTCAGTACCGTCTGCCCGTAGCTCGGCGCCTCCGAGATGCGGACGGACCGGGGGATGCTGGTCCGCAGCACCTCATCACCGAAGTGGCTGCGCACCTCCTCGGCCACCTGGGAAGCGAGCCTGGTCCGGCCGTCGTACATGGTGAGCAGGATGGTCGACACATGGAGGCCGGGGTTGAGGTGGCCGCGCACGAGGTCGACGTTCCGCAGCAGCTGTCCCAGCCCCTCCAGCGCGTAGTACTCGCACTGGATGGGGATGAGGACTTCCGCACCGGCCACCAAAGCGTTGACCGTCAGAAGACCGAGTGACGGCGGGCAGTCGATCAGGATGTAGTCCAGCGGCTGCTCGTATGCCTGGATCGCCCGCTGGAGCCGGCTCTCCCGCGCCACCAGCGACACCAGCTCGATCTCCGCACCGGCGAGATCGATGGTGGCCGGGGCGCAGAAGAGGCCTTCGACGTCCGGGACCGGCTGGACCACATCGGAGAGCGGCTTGCTGTCCACCAGGACGTCGTAGATCGAAGGAACCTCGGCATGGTGATCGATCCCGAGCGCCGTGGAGGCATTTCCCTGCGGGTCGAGGTCAATGACCAGGACACGGGCTCCATGCAGAGCCAGCGACGCAGCAAGGTTGACCGTCGTGGTCGTCTTGCCGACGCCGCCCTTCTGGTTGGCAACCACCATCACACGTGTCTGCTGGGGGCGGGGCAGCCCCTCGCCGGCGCGGCCCAGAGCCTCCACCGCCAGTTGGGCAGCACGACCAATGGGGGTGTCGTCCATCGGGGGCAGTGTTTCACGTGAAACATCCTCCCCCGCCGATTCGGTACGGGGACCGGGGACCGGATCGGTCATCGGTCCCGCGATGTTGGCGTCGGACCGCAAGGATTCACTCTCCTCGGCTTCAGGCTCGCGATGGGGAGAGCCTGCCATGCTTTCGGGGTCGTGAACCAGCGAGGCCCGTGGTTCTGTGGAGAACTCCACCTCTGTGGACATCTCTCTCGCCCCCACGGGGGGCCTACGGTCGCGCGGCGTGGCAGCCGCGCGCCCGCGACTGATGATTCCCTGCAGCAGTGAGCGACGTTTCACGTGAAACATTGATGCACTCAGCGTCCACCGCGGGCATCACGACACTCCGAAATGCGTACGTATGAGGATCAACGACATCGAGGCCCACCGGGGCCTCAGGGTGTCGGTCTAGGGGGTGCCTTGTGGATCAGGCCGGATCAGTGAGCGGCGTTCGGTGCCCTGCATCGCAAGGCGGAGGAGGGAGTGCCGACGCGGTGGGGGCACCTCCCGTGCCCGAAGGGCAACGGGGGCCGTCGGCGACCGACGACAACGCAGCGAGGTGCGGCACCGAACGCCGCGAGCCCGGCGTGATCGGCAAGACACCCCCTAGCGACGGCGTCGAGACGTCCGGGCCGCCTTGGCGCGCTTGGCTGCGAACCGGATGCCACCGGGGCTCTCGCCCACTTCCACCCGCACGACGGTCGACATCGGATCCACGATGCCCTCGCCGACGTGCAGCACGGAGGTCTGCACGACACCCAGCTTGCTCAGCGCGGCCCGAGCGCCTTCGAGCTCCTCCTCGGCCGTATCGCCCTTGAGCGCCAGCATCTCTCCGTACGGACGCAGCAGCGGTACGCCCCAGCCGGCGAGCCGGTCCAGCGGCGCCACCGCGCGGGCCGTCACCACATGCACCGGAGGCAGCTTGCCCAGCATCTCCTCCGCGCGACCGCGGACGACCGTCACATGGTCCAGACCCAGCAGCTCGACGACTTCCTGCAGGAAGTTCGTACGGCGCAGGAGGGGCTCGAGGAGGGTGATCTTCAGGTCGGGACGGACCAGCGCCAGCGGGATTCCGGGCAGCCCCGCCCCGGAGCCCACATCGCATACCGTGACGCCCTCGGGCACGACCTCCGAGAGCACCGCGCAGTTCAGCAGGTGCCGCTCCCACAGTCGGGGCACCTCACGGGGGCCGATCAGACCGCGCTTGACCCCCGCGTCCGCAAGGAGCTCCGCGTACCGGACCGCCTCCGGGAAGAACTCACCGAATACCGTCCGCGCTTCTTGAGGCGCATGGGGAAGCTCTTCTGCCTCCGTCACGGGAACCGTCCTTCCGTACCGCATTACCGCACCAGGGTTCCGAGACCGAAGTGCTGACTTACAGGCTGACAAAGATCGGCCCCGCCTGCGAACAGACGGGGCCGACATGAAGAGGGGCTCAGGCAGGGAGCACGACGACGAAGCGCTGCGGCTCCTCGCCCTCGGACTCGCTGCGCAGACCGGCGGCGGCCACCGCGTCGTGCACGACCTTCCGCTCGAAAGGCGTCATCGGCTTCAGCTTGACCGGCTCACCCGAGGTCTTGACCTCATCCGCGGCCTGGGCGCCCAGCTCGGCGAGCTCGGTGCGCTTCTTCGCCCGGAAACCGGCGATGTCCAGCATCAGCCGGCTGCGGTCCCCGGTCTCCCGGTGCACGGCGAGGCGGGTCAGCTCCTGAAGGGCCTCCAGCACCTCACCGTCGCGCCCCACGAGCTTCTGCAGATCGCGGCTGCCCGTGTCGCTGATGATCGAGACTGCGGCGCGGTCCGCCTCGACGTCCATGTCGATGTCGCCGTCAAGGTCGGCGATGTCGAGCAGACCCTCGAGGTAGTCGGCCGCGATCTCGCCTTCCTGCTCCAGGCGGGTCAGGGTGTCGCCACCCTCGGCGGCGGCGGAGGTGGTGCCTTCCGTCACGGATGGACTCCTTCTTACTTCTTGGACGACGGGTGCTTGGGCCGCTGCTGGCCCTTGCGCTGTCCGGACTTGGCTTGGCGTGCGGAACCGGAGGCGGTCTTACCCGCCTGCTTGGGCTGGGCGTCCTGCGGCTCGTCGGCCTGCTTCTCCAGCGACGGCTTGGCGGCACCCTGCTGGGCACCGGTGGCCTGACGCTTGGACTTGGGCTGGCGCTTGGGCTGCTGGCGGCGGGCCGCGGCCGCGTTCTCGGCCTCGGCCACGGCCGGGTCGACCTTGGTCACGGTGCCGTCGGCCTGGGCGGAGAAACCGGCCTTGGCGAGGGCACCGATGAAGCGCCGCTCGTTCTCGTTGCGGTCCGGCCCCTTGGCGACGATCGTCTGGACGACGGCGCGGCGGCGACGGCCACGGACCTCACCGTGCGAGGAGACGCTCTTCAGCAGGCGCTGCAGGTACTGGTCCTGGGCCTTGCTGCCCGGAGTGGGGTTCTGGTTGATCACGTACATCTGCTGGCCCATGGTCCACACGTTGGTGGTCAGCCAGTAGACGAGGACACCGACCGGGAAGTTGATGCCCATCACGGCGAAGATCACCGGGAAGATGTACATGAGCATCTTCTGCTGCTGCATGTACGGCGTCTTCACCGTCAGGTCGACGTTCTTCTGCATCAGCTGGCGCTGCGTGAAGAACTGCGACAGCGACATCATGATGATCATGATCGCCGTGACGATGCGGACGTCCAGCAGCGTGGCGTTGAGGGCCTCGACCTTGCCCGGGTCGTCCATGAACTTCGCGGCGATCGGAGCACCGAAGATCTTGGCCTCACGAGCGCTGTCCACCAGTCGCTGGTTGAGGACGCCGATCTCGTCACCAGAGGCGATCTTGCTCAGCACGTGGTACAGAGCGAAGAAGAACGGCGACTGCGCCAGGATGGGAAGGCACGAGGAGAGCGGGTTGGTACCCGTCTCCTTGTACAGCTTCATCATCTCTTCGGACTGACGCTGCTTGTCGTTCTTGTAGCGCTCCTGGATCGCCTTCATCTTCGGCTGGAGCGCCTGCATGCCGCGGGTCGACTTGATCTGCTTGACGAACAGCGGGATCAGGCAGATCCGGATGACCACCACAAGGGACACGATGGACAGACCCCAGGCCCAGCCGGTGTCCGGGCCGAAGATCGCCCCGTACAGCTTGTGGAACTGGACGATGATCCACGAAACAGGTGTGGTGATGAAGGCGAACAGACTGGCAATCGTGTCCACTAATCAGGCTCCTTGAGCATTGGGCGAGGTCTCTGCGGCCGGGCTCGTCTCGGCTGAGTGCCCGCCCTTGCCGCGCAGGGCGCCGCGCAGCAGTTCGTGCCAACGAGGGCGCTTGCGTGGAGGGACATGGTCCACACCGCCCGGCGACCACGGGTTGCACCGCAGGATCCGCCAGGCGGTCAGGGCCGTGCCCTTCACCGCGCCATGCCGGTCGATGGCCGTATATCCATAGTGGGAACACGACGGGTAGTACCGGCACACGGGGCCGAGCAGCGGACTGATCGTCCACTGGTAGAGCTTGATCAGAGCCAGCAGCGGGTACTTCATCGCGCGCCCCCTCCCAGCAACCGCTGAAGGGCGGCGTCCAGGTCTCGGGCCAGCTGTGCATGGTCGGCGTCGCCCGCTCCGGGCAGCGCCCGTACTACCACCAGGCTACCGGGGGGCAGCACGGGCAGCCGGTCGCGCACCAGGTGGCGCAGTCGGCGCTTCACCTGGTTACGGACGACCGCTCCGCCCACGGCCTTGCTGACGACGAAACCCGCACGTGTCGGGGGAGCGCTCTCCCCTGACGCGTGCGGGTCCGTTGCACCGCTTCTTAGGTGGACGACGAGGAGCGGGCGGCCGGCCCGGCGTCCTCGGCGTACCGCGGTCGCGAAGTCCTCGCGCCGCCTCAGCCGATTCTCGGTAGGCAGCACGTCATGACCTGTTGGCGATCAGGCGGACAGGCGGGCGCGACCCTTGCTGCGGCGGGACGCGAGGATCGCGCGGCCGGCACGGGTACGCATGCGCAGACGGAAACCGTGGGTCTTCGCACGACGACGGTTGTTCGGCTGGAAGGTGCGCTTGCTCACTCGGGGGCTCCAGAAATGATTCGGGTGGTGGCGGGACATCGCCTGGCTGTCACCGTGCGCCCACGAGTAGCTCGCAATACGCCCGAGTGCACCGCTTTCACGACCACTGATCGTGATCTTTGCCCATCGGAGGCAGGCGGCAGCAGCCATCGACAACTCGACCTGGTTACGGTACGCGCGGCTACGCCATCCGGTCAAACCAGCACCACGCCGGGGCCCACTATGCACAGGCTGTGGACAACAACTTGAACCTCGCGAGCCGCCACGACTACCGTGGCTGAACTCGGATTCCTTTCCTGCCTGTCTTCCCATCCCGTCCCGAGAACCACACATTCGTGGGACCTGTGAGAGAGCGTGCCTGTGGCTGACGTACCTGCTGATCTTGCCGCAGTGTGGCCACGAGTGCTGGAACAGCTCCTCGGTGAAGGCCAGCAGAGCATCGAGCCGAAGGACAAACAGTGGGTCGAGCGCTGCCAGCCGCTCGCACTGGTGGCCGACACGGCTCTCCTCGCCGTACCCAACGAGTGGGGCAAGCGCGTCCTGGAGGGCCGGCTCGCCCCGCTGATCAGTGACACGCTCAGCCGCGAGTGCGGGCGCCCCATCCGGATCGCGATCACCGTCGACGACTCGGCGGGCGAACCGCCCGCCCCGCCGGCGCCGCCCGCGCGCGAGCAGCCGCGCTACGACGACTACGGCCACCGGCCGCTGCCCGACGACGGTCTGCCGACCGCGCGCCCGGCCTACCCCGAGTACCAGCAGCACCGCCCGGAGCCGGGCGCCTGGCCGCGCACCCAGGAGGACCTCTCCTGGCAGCAGCCGCGCCTCGGCGGGTTCCAGGAACGCGACCCCTACGCGACGGCCCGCCCCCAGCAGCCGCACCACGACTACCGGGGCCCCCAGGCGCCGGACCACACCCGGCACGGGTCGCCGTCGCCCTTCGAGCAGCAGCGCGGCGCCGAGCGGCGCGATCTCCCGGAGCCGCAGTCGCCCGGGACGGGTGCCGCGGGCGGCGGTCAGGGAGCGGGCGCCGGAGGCGCGGCCGGGGCGGGGCGCCCCGGCGAGCAGCACGCCCGGCTGAACCCCAAGTACCTCTTCGACACCTTCGTCATCGGGTCGTCGAACCGGTTCGCGCACGCGGCCGCCGTCGCGGTGGCGGAGGCGCCGGCCAAGGCGTACAACCCGCTGTTCATCTACGGGGAGTCCGGACTCGGCAAGACCCACCTGCTGCACGCGATCGGGCACTACGCGCGCAGCCTCTACCCCGGCACGCGCGTGCGGTACGTGAGCTCCGAGGAGTTCACCAACGAGTTCATCAACTCGATCCGCGACGGGAAGGGCGACACCTTCCGCAAGCGCTACCGGGACGTGGACATCCTGCTCGTCGACGACATCCAGTTCCTCGCGAGCAAGGAGTCGACGCAGGAGGAGTTCTTCCACACCTTCAACACCCTCCACAACGCCAACAAGCAGATCGTGCTCTCCTCCGACCGGCCGCCGAAGCAGCTGATGACGCTGGAGGACCGGCTGCGCAACCGCTTCGAGTGGGGTCTGACCACCGACGTACAGCCGCCGGAGCTGGAGACGCGGATCGCGATCCTCCGCAAGAAGGCGGTGCAGGAGCAGCTCAACGCCCCGCCGGAGGTACTGGAGTTCATCGCCTCCCGCATCTCCCGCAACATCCGGGAGCTGGAGGGCGCGCTGATCCGTGTGACGGCCTTCGCCAGCCTGAACCGGCAGCCGGTCGACCTGGTGCTCACCGAGGGGGTCCTCAAGGACCTCATCCCGGGCGGCGAGGACGCGGCCCCGGAGATCACGGCCGGCGCCATCATGGCGGCGACCGCGGACTACTTCGGTCTGACGGTGGAGGACCTGTGCGGCTCCTCGCGCAGCCGGGTGCTGGTGACGGCCCGGCAGATCGCCATGTACCTGTGCCGGGAGCTCACCGACCTGTCGCTGCCGAAGATCGGCGCCCAGTTCGGCGGGCGTGACCACACGACGGTGATGCACGCGGACCGCAAGATCCGCGCGCTCATGGCCGAGCGCCGCTCGATCTACAACCAGGTCACCGAGCTCACGAACCGCATCAAGAACGGCTGACGCGGCTCTCCGCGAGCCGGCGGGGGCACCAGGGGCGAGACGACGACAAGGGCGCTTCGGGACACGGTCCCGGGGCGCCCTTCGCCGTGCCCGGAGCCCGTCGTGGCGGTCCGGCCGTCCCCGGCGGAACCTCCGCACGGGCCCCGCGCGGACCTCCCTCCGCGCCCTGCGCCGGGCCGTCGACGGCCTGCGGGAGAGCCCCGGCGAAGGTCCTGGGAGGTCCGGCGAGGGTCGGGGAGGTTCCCGGTGGGGCCACGGTGTTCGAATACACAGACCCGTCACGCCGTTCTCCACAGAAGGCGGCGCGATCTTCGGTCCACAGCCTGGGGACCGGGAAGTTGTCCATACGGTGTCCACAGGCGGGCCTGCCGACACCGCGTTCCCCCAGCTCACCGGGTTGTGGAATTGTGGCCGAGCTCGCTCCACAGGCTGTGGACAGAGGTTTCGTCCACAGGCACGGGAGAAAGTTGTCCACCGGCGGCCCACAGGCAGCAGTCCATGGTCCACAGCTTGGCGGCTCTTCTCCACACCGCTGTCCACTGTTCGGCAACGAAACACCCGACCTCACCGCGCCGAGTGAAAGCGGTCACACGAAGATGCCGGATTGGGCTGTGGGGAAGGTGGGTAAAACTGGGGACGGCGCTGGGGAGAAGTCGCCCCCGGCTGTGCATCGACTGTGCAGAACTTCCGCGCGTCCACAGATCCCCCGGGTTGTCCACGGGCTCCGCCCACAGGGGCGGTGGACAAAAAACTGGGCCTGACCTGCGTGGACGACGTTATCCACGGTTTCCACAGGCCCTACTACTACTCCCACTCATAGTTACCGGGGAATTCGCTTCGAAGAGGGGCCTGTGCACAACTCGGCGCCGGAGCCTCCGGTGCCGCTCGTCGCGACTTGACCCCGAGCCGCACCGAGTGCCGGTGGCGTGCGTCAGACTGGTTCCCGCAGTCGACGAAGAGCCAGCAACAGCAGGAGGCGGTTCCGGTGAAGATCCGGGTGGAGCGCGATGTACTCGCGGAGGCGGTGGCCTGGGTGGCCCGCAGCCTCCCGGCCCGTCCGCCGGCGCCCGTACTCGCGGGCCTTCTTCTGAAGGCCGAGAACGGTGCGCTCAGCTTCTCCAGCTTCGACTACGAGGTCTCCGCGCGGGTCTCGGTCGAGGCCGAGGTGGAGGAGGACGGCACCGTCCTGGTCTCCGGCCGCCTGCTCGCCGACATCTGCCGCGCCCTCCCCAACCGCCCGGTGGAGATTTCCACAGACGGTGTACGGGCGACCGTGGTCTGCGGCTCCTCCCGCTTCACGCTGCACACCCTCCCTGTGGAGGAGTACCCGGCGCTGCCGGAGATGCCGTCCGCGACCGGCACCGTCCCCGGTGAGGTGTTCGCCTCCGCCGCCGCCCAGGTCGCCATCGCCGCGGGCCGCGACGACACGCTGCCGGTCCTCACCGGCGTGCGGATCGAGATCGAGGGCGACACGGTGACGCTCGCGTCCACCGACCGCTACCGCTTCGCCGTCCGGGAATTCCTGTGGAAGCCCGAGTCCCCGGACGCCTCGGCGGTGGCCCTGGTGCCCGCCAAGACGCTGCTGGACACCGCCAAGTCGCTGACCAGCGGTGACACCGTCACGCTGGCGCTCTCGGGCTCCGGCAAGGGCGAGGGCCTGATCGGCTTCGAGGGCGCGGGCCGCCGCACCACCACCCGGCTCCTCGAGGGTGACCTGCCGAAGTACCGCACGCTCTTCCCGACGGAGTTCAACTCGGTCGCGGTGATCGAGACGGCGCCGTTCGTCGAGGCCGTCAAGCGTGTGGCGCTGGTGGCCGAGCGGAACACGCCCGTGCGGCTCACCTTCGAGCAGGGCGTCCTCATCCTTGAGGCCGGTTCGAGCGACGACGCACAGGCTGTGGAAAGGGTCGACGCCCAGCTGGAGGGCGACGACATCTCGATCGCCTTCAACCCGACCTTCCTGCTGGACGGTCTGAGCGCGATCGACTCCCCGGTCGCCCAGCTCTCCTTCACCACCTCCACCAAGCCCGCGCTGCTGAGCGGCAAGCCGGCGCTCGACGCGGAGGCGGACGAGGCGTACAAGTACCTGATCATGCCGGTGCGGCTGAGCGGCTGACGCTCTCCGTCAGGACCGGCGCGGTCCCCCGCGGGCGCCGCTCGGCCGAGCGGCCGAGTGAGCGCCCGACCCCACAGGTGTGCAGCGAGGTCCGGGCGTAGTCTCGGACGCGGGTACGAACTCGCACACAACGATTGAGGAAAATCTGATGGAGCTCGGTCTCGTCGGTCTCGGCAAGATGGGCGGCAACATGCGCGAGCGCATCCGCCGCGCCGGCCACACCGTCATCGGGTACGACCGCAACCCGGACCTCGCCGATGTCCACAGCCTCGAAGAGCTGGTGAGCAAGCTCAAGGGCCCGCGCGTCGTGTGGGTCATGGTGCCCGCCGGTGCCGCCACCCAGTCCACGATCGACCAGCTCGCCGAGCTGCTCTCGCCCGGCGACGTCGTCGTCGACGGCGGCAACTCGCGCTGGACGGACGACGAGAAGCACGCCGAGGAACTGGGCCGCAAGGGCATCGGCTTCGTCGACTGCGGCGTGTCCGGCGGCGTCTGGGGCCTGGAGAACGGCTACGCGCTCATGTACGGCGGCGACGCCGAGAACGTGGCCAAGGTCCAGCCGATCTTCGACGCGCTCAAGCCGGAGGGCGAGTTCGGTTCGGTCCACGCGGGCAAGGTCGGCGCCGGCCACTTCGCGAAGATGGTCCACAACGGCATCGAGTACGCGATGATGCAGGCCTACGCCGAGGGCTGGGAGCTGCTGGAGGCCGTCGACTCCGTCACGGACGTCCGCGAGGTCTTCCGCTCCTGGCAGCAGGGCACCGTCATCCGCTCCTGGCTGCTCGACCTGGCCGTCAACGCGCTGGACGAGGACGAGCACCTGGAGAAGCTGCGCGGGTACGCCCAGGACTCCGGCGAGGGCCGGTGGACGGTCGAGGCCGCCATCGACAACGCGGTGCCGCTGCCGGCGATCACCGCGTCGCTGTTCGCGCGGTTCGCGTCCCGGCAGGACGACTCACCGCAGATGAAGATGATCGCCGCGCTGCGCAACCAGTTCGGTGGCCACGCGGTCGAGGCGAAGAAGTAGTTCCACAGGCTGTGCATCCCGCGGTGCACGGCATGCCGGGGGAAGGTCGGCGCACATCATGCACGTCACGCATCTGTCGCTGGCCGACTTCCGCTCGTACGCCCGGGTCGAGGTCCCTCTCGATCCGGGCGTCAGTGTCTTCGTCGGCGCGAACGGCCAGGGCAAGACCAACCTCGTCGAGGCGGTCGGCTACCTGGCGACGCTCGGCAGCCACCGGGTCTCGTCCGACGCGCCGCTGGTACGGATGGGCGCCGAGCGCGCCGTCATCCGCGCGGCCGTACGACAGGGCGAGCGGTCCCAGCTGGTGGAGCTGGAGCTCAACCCGGGGCGGGCGAACCGGGCGCGCATCAACCGGTCCTCGCAGGTCAGACCCCGCGATGTGCTGGGGATCGTACGGACGGTGCTGTTCGCGCCCGAGGACCTGGCACTGGTCAAGGGCGACCCTGGGGAGCGGCGGCGCTTCCTCGACGAGCTGATCACCGCGCGGTCGCCGCGGATGGCGGGCGTGCGCTCGGACTACGAGCGGGTCCTCAAGCAGCGCAACACGCTGCTGAAGTCGGCGGCCATGGCGCGGCGGCACGGCGGGCGCTCCATGGACCTGTCCACGCTCGACGTCTGGGACCAGCACCTGGCGCGCACCGGGGCGGAGCTGCTGGCGCAGCGGCTGGACCTCGTCGCGACGCTGCAGCCGCTGGCGGACAAGGCGTACGAGCAGCTGGCCCCGGGCGGCGGCCCGGTCGCCCTCGACTACCGGGGGCCGGTCGCGTCCGGTGTGCACGGCCGGGAGGCTCTCTACGAGGGCCTGCTGGGGGCACTCGCCGAGGTCCGCAAACAGGAGATCGAGCGGGGCGTCACGCTGGTGGGGCCCCACCGCGACGATCTGGTGCTCAAGCTGGGCGAGCTCCCCGCGAAGGGGTACGCCAGCCACGGCGAGTCCTGGTCGTACGCGCTGGCGCTGCGGCTGGCCTCGTACGACCTGCTGCGCGCCGAGGGCAACGAGCCGGTGCTCGTCCTCGACGACGTCTTCGCGGAGCTGGACGCGCGACGGCGGGAACGGCTGGCGGAACTGGTGGCTCCGGGTGAGCAGGTGCTGGTGACGGCGGCGGTCGACGACGACGTGCCGGGCGTGCTGGCCGGGGCGCGGTATGCCGTGGCGGAGGGAACGGTGGAGCGGTTGTGACGAGCGAGTGGATGCCGGACCCGTCGGTGCCGTCGGTGCCGTCGGCTTCGTGGGGCCAGCCGGGTGCGGCAGTGCAGCCGCTGTCCTCGGTGCCGATGCCGTCCGTACCGGGGCCGTCGGTTCCGGAGCCGTCGGGCGTCGACCTGGCGCGGGTCGCGCTGCGCGCGGCGAAGGAGCAGGCGAAGGCGCGCGGCGCCGCCGCGCAGCAGAAGAAGCAGGCCCGGCGGGGCGGGGGGCTGCGCTCCGGCGCCCGGGCCGACGGGCGGGACCCGCTGCCGCTGGGCGCCGCGATCAACCGGCTGATCACCGAGCGCGGCTGGGAGACGCCCGCGGCGGTGGGCGGCGTGATGGGCCGCTGGCCGCAGATCGTCGGCGAGGACCTGGCCAAGCACTGCGTGCCCCTGCGGTACGACGAGGACCCCGAGGAGCGGGTGCTCACCGTGCAGTGCGACTCCACGGCGTGGGCGACGCAGCTGCGGCTGCTGGCGCCGCGGCTGGTGGCGCGGCTGAACGAGGACCTGGGTCACGGAACCGTACGGATGATCAAGGTGCTGGGCCCGGGAGGCCCGCGACGCGGTTACGGCCCTCTGCGTGCCCCGGGGAGCACGGGCCCGGGCGACACCTACGGCTGATCCGGGGCGCGGCCCGGCCGCCCGACGCGCGCGCACCGGCCCGGGCCGCCCGGCCCGCGTCAGGAGACCAGTCCCGTCCCCGCCGGCTGCGGCCACGGGCCGACGGCAAGGAGCCTCGACCCGGCCACCCGTCCCCTGGCCCCTGGCGCGCACGGCCCCGGGCCTGCCCTGGACCCCGCCGTACGCCCCCCGGCACGCAGCCTCGACGTGGAAGCGAGCCCCCCCGCCTGCGCCCGCCGGCATCCGGCCTCGCCAGGCACTCTGCCGCCCCTCCCGTGAACGCCGGATCGGCTCCCGCCGCCCCGTCGCGGGGGCCCGCGGCGGCCGCGCCCCCGCGCCGCTGCGCACGAAAACGGGCCGTCGCCCCCCGGTGCGTCTCCGGCGCCCCCGCACCGGCACCGCGGACATGCCCGCCCACCAGCAGTGCTTCCTCGGCGGCGCCCCGGAAGGCGCGGTGCGCGGGGTGCCTGGGGGTCCCGCGGAGTGGCGCGGGAGAGAGGGGGTGAGTGAGGTGGCCGTCACCGTTGCTGGAGGTTGACAGGTCGAAGCGCTGAGTGGCGGCGTGAGCCTCTTGGAGCCCCTTCCCGGATATGGGGAGTCGGCGGGCGCCGGTTCAGGGCGGCACATGCGGACTCAGGTACCGGCAAACCCCCATGAGTGTCAGCGTCACCGGTACACTGGTAGGTAATCCCGCCCACTGCGGAACATGTCGAACGACGCAGCCGCTCCCGTATGCCCGGAGAGACGGCTTGTGCTGTGCCAGAAAGGGCGCTTCGTGGCCGATTCCGGCAACCCCAACGAGAACATTCCGTCCACTGCTGCCGGCGAGTCGACCTCGTCGTACGACGCCAGCGCGATCACCGTCCTCGAGGGTCTGGACGCGGTCCGCAAGCGGCCCGGCATGTACATCGGGTCGACCGGCGAGCGTGGACTTCACCACCTGGTGTACGAGGTCGTCGACAACTCCGTCGACGAGGCCCTGGCCGGGCACGCGGACACCATCGACGTCACCATCCTCGCGGACGGTGGCGTCAAGGTCGTGGACAACGGTCGCGGTATCCCCGTCGACATCCACCCCGTCGAGAAGAAGCCCGCCGTCGAGGTCGTCCTGACCGTGCTGCACGCGGGCGGCAAGTTCGGCGGCGGCGGCTACGCCGTCTCCGGCGGTCTGCACGGCGTGGGTGTGTCCGTCGTGAACGCCCTGTCCAGCAGGGTCTCGGTGGAGATCAAGCGCGACGGGTACCGCTGGACCCAGGACTACAAGCTGGGCGTCCCCACCGCCCCGCTCGCCCAGCACGAGGCGGTCGAGGACTCCGGTACGTCGGTGACCTTCTGGGCCGACGCGGACATCTTCGAGACGACCGAGTACTCCTTCGAGACCCTCTCGCGCCGCTTCCAGGAGATGGCGTTCCTCAACAAGGGCCTGCGGATCTCCCTGACCGACGAGCGGGAGTCGGCCAAGGCGACCATGAACGCCGACGACCCCGACGCCGCGGAGACGGCCGAGGAGGCGCCGGCCCGGACGGTCTCGTACTACTACGAAGGCGGCATCGTCGACTTCGTCAAGTACCTCAACTCGCGCAAGGGCGAGCTCATCCACCCCACGGTCATCTCGGTCGAGGCCGAGGACAAGGACCGGATGCTCTCGGTCGAGATCGCGATGCAGTGGAACTCGCAGTACACCGAGGGCGTGTACTCCTTCGCGAACACGATCCACACCCACGAGGGCGGTACGCACGAGGAGGGCTTCCGCGCCGCGCTGACCGGTCTGGTCAACCGCTACGCGCGCGACAAGAAGCTGCTGCGCGAGAAGGACGACAACCTCACGGGTGAGGACATCCGCGAGGGCCTCACGGCGATCATCTCGGTCAAGCTGGGCGAGCCCCAGTTCGAGGGCCAGACCAAGACCAAGCTGGGCAACACGGAGGCGAAGACCTTCGTGCAGAAGGTCGCCCACGAGCACCTGTCGGACTGGCTCGACCGCAACCCCAACGAGGCCGCCGACATCGTCCGCAAGGCGATCCAGGCCGCCACCGCGCGCGTGGCCGCCCGCAAGGCGCGTGACCTGACCCGGCGCAAGGGCCTGCTGGAGAGCGCGTCCCTGCCCGGCAAGCTGAGCGACTGCCAGTCGAACGACCCGTCCAAGTGCGAGATCTTCATCGTCGAGGGTGACTCCGCCGGCGGCTCCGCGAAGTCCGGCCGCAACCCGATGTACCAGGCCATCCTGCCGATCCGCGGCAAGATCCTGAACGTCGAGAAGGCCCGGATCGACAAGATCCTGCAGAACACCGAGGTCCAGGCGCTGATCTCCGCCTTCGGCACCGGTGTGCACGAGGACTTCGACATCGAGAAGCTCCGCTACCACAAGATCATTCTCATGGCGGACGCCGACGTCGACGGCCAGCACATCAACACCCTGCTCCTCACCTTCCTGTTCCGCTTCATGCGGCCGCTGGTCGAGGCCGGGCACGTGTACCTGTCGCGCCCGCCGCTGTACAAGATCAAGTGGGGCCGGGACGACTTCGAGTACGCGTACTCGGACCGTGAGCGCGACGCGCTCGTCGAGCTCGGCAAGCAGAACGGCAAGCGCATCCGCGAGGACTCGATCCAGCGCTTCAAGGGTCTGGGCGAGATGAACGCCGAGGAGCTGCGCATCACCACCATGGACCAGGACCACCGGGTGCTCGGCCAGGTCACGCTGGACGACGCGGCCCAGGCCGACGACCTGTTCTCGGTGCTGATGGGTGAGGACGTGGAGGCGCGGCGCTCGTTCATCCAGCGCAACGCCAAGGACGTTCGCTTCCTCGACATCTGAGTCGGTCTCAGCTGACCGTACGAAAGGACTGAAGACCAGCAATGGCCGACGAGAACACCCCTGCCCCCGTGATGCCCGAAGAGGAGCCCGCCGTCCCCGGTGTGGGCCTGCGCGTCGAGCCCGTCGGGCTCGAGACCGAGATGCAGCGCTCGTACCTGGACTACGCGATGTCCGTCATCGTGTCCCGCGCGCTGCCGGACGTACGGGACGGCCTCAAGCCCGTCCACCGCCGCGTGCTGTACGCGATGTACGACGGCGGGTACCGCCCCGAGAAGGGCTTCTACAAGTGCGCCCGCGTCGTCGGTGACGTCATGGGTACGTACCACCCGCACGGTGACTCCTCCATCTACGACGCGCTGGTCCGCCTGGCCCAGCCGTGGTCGATGCGCATGCCGCTGGTGGACTCCAACGGCAACTTCGGTTCCCCGGGCAACGACCCGGCGGCCGCCATGCGGTACACCGAGTGCAAGATGATGCCGCTGTCCATGGAGATGCTCCGGGACATCGACGAGGAGACCGTCGACTTCACGGACAACTACGACGGCCGCAACCAGGAGCCGACGGTCCTGCCGGCGCGTTTCCCGAACCTCCTGGTCAACGGGTCCGCGGGCATCGCGGTCGGCATGGCGACCAACATCCCGCCGCACAACCTCCGCGAGGTCGCGGCCGGTGCGCAGTGGGCCCTGGAGCACCCCGAGGCCAGCCACGAGGAGCTCCTGGACGCGCTGATCGAGCGGATCAAGGGACCGGACTTCCCGTCCGGCGCCCTCGTCGTCGGGCGCAAGGGCATCGAGGAGGCGTACCGCACGGGCCGCGGCTCCATCACCATGCGCGCGGTCGTCGAGGTCGAGGAGATCCAGAACCGCCAGTGCCTGGTGGTCACGGAGCTGCCCTACCAGGTCAACCCGGACAACCTCGCGCAGAAGATCGCCGACCTCGTCAAGGACGGCAAGATCGGCGGCATCGCGGACGTCCGCGACGAGACGTCGTCCCGGACGGGCCAGCGCCTGGTGATCGTCCTCAAGCGGGACGCGGTCGCCAAGGTCGTCCTCAACAACCTCTACAAGCACACCGACCTCCAGACGAACTTCGGCGCCAACATGCTGGCGCTCGTCGACGGTGTGCCGCGCACGCTCTCGCTCGACGCGTTCATCCGCCACTGGGTGACGCACCAGATCGAGGTCATCGTCCGGCGTACGAGGTTCCGCCTGCGCAAGGCGGAGGAGCGCGCCCACATCCTGCGCGGTCTGCTCAAGGCGCTCGACGCCATCGACGAGGTCATCGCGCTGATCCGGCGCAGCGACACCGTCGAGATCGCGCGCGAGGGCCTGATGGGCCTGCTGCAGATCGACGAGATCCAGGCCAACGCCATCCTCGAGATGCAGCTGCGCCGGCTCGCCGCCCTGGAGCGCCAGAAGATCGTCGCCGAGCACGACGAGCTCCAGGCGAAGATCAACGAGTACAACGAGATCCTCGCCTCCGAGGCGCGCCAGCGCCAGATCGTCAGCGAGGAGCTGGCCGCGCTGGTCGAGAAGTTCGGCGACGACCGCCGCTCCAAGCTGGTGCCCTTCGACGGCGACATGTCCATGGAGGACCTGATCGCCGAGGAGGACATCGTCGTCACGATCACGCGTGGCGGCTATGTGAAGCGGACCAAGACGGACGACTACCGCTCCCAGAAGCGCGGCGGCAAGGGCGTGCGCGGCACGAAGCTGAAGGAAGACGACATCGTCGACCACTTCTTCGTCTCCACCACGCACCACTGGCTGCTCTTCTTCACCAACAAGGGCCGCGTCTACCGTGCCAAGGCCTACGAACTGCCGGACGCCGGGCGGGACGCGCGCGGTCAGCACGTGGCCAACCTGCTGGCCTTCCAGCCGGACGAGCAGATCGCCGAGATCCTCGCGATCCGCGACTACGAGGCGGCGCCCTACCTGGTGCTGGCCACGAAGGCCGGTCTGGTGAAAAAGACCTCGCTGAAGGACTACGACTCCCCCCGCTCGGGCGGTGTCATCGCCATCAACCTGCGCGAACGGGAGGACGGCAGTGACGACGAACTGATCGGCGCGGAGCTGGTGTCGGCGGAGGACGACCTGCTGCTGATCTCCAGGAAGGCGCAGTCGATCCGCTTCACCGCGACGGACGACGCCCTGCGGCCGATGGGGCGTGCCACGTCCGGCGTGAAGGGCATGAGCTTCCGCGAGGGCGACGAGCTGCTGTCGATGAACGTGGTGCGGCCGGGTACGTTCGTGTTCACCGCGACGGACGGCGGGTACGCCAAGCGCACCGCCGTCGACGAGTACCGGGTCCAGGGGCGTGGCGGCCTCGGCATCAAGGCTGCGAAGATCGTGGAGGACCGCGGCTCGCTCGTCGGCGCGCTGGTGGTCGAGGAGACCGACGAGATCCTCGCCATCACGCTGTCGGGTGGTGTGATTCGCACGCGGGTCAATGAAGTCAGGGAGACGGGCCGTGACACCATGGGCGTCCAACTGATCAATCTGGGCAAGCGCGATGCCGTCGTCGGTATCGCACGAAACGCCGAGGCCGGTCGCGAGGCCGAAGAGGTCGACGGGGCCGAAGGAACCGAAGACATCGAAGGAACCGAAGCTACCGAAGGTGCCGTCGAAGGCACCGAGGTGACGGCCGAGGCCGCCGGGGGTACGGAGCCGCCGGCCGGGGAGCACGAGGAGTAGAGCGTGAGTGGAGCCACGGGTGCCGGATCGGCCGCTTCCGGAGCGAGCGGTACCCGTGGCCCAGCCACGGACTCCCAGGGGGTTACGGTGACCACGTACGACAAGGGCCCGCTGCCGGGTGAGCGGCCTGCCTCGGCGCAGCAGACGGCACAGCCGTACCAGCCGCCCCAGGCGTATTCCACGCAGGGCGGCGGGGGCACGGTGCGCCGGCCCCGGACGGGTGCGACGACCATGCCGCGCACCCGCAAGGCACGGCTGCGGGTGGCCAAGGCCGACCCGTGGTCGGTGATGAAGGTGAGCTTCCTGCTCTCCATCGCGCTGGGCATCTGCACGGTGGTGGCCGCGGCGGTGCTGTGGATGGTCATGGACGCCATGGGCGTCTTCTCGACCGTCGGCGGCACGATCAGCGAGGCGACGGGCTCCAACGAGAGCAACGGCTTCGACCTGCAGGCGTTCCTGTCCCTGCCGCGGGTGCTGATCTTCACCTCGGTGATCGCGGTCATCGATGTCGTGCTGGCCACGGCGCTGGCGACGCTGGGCGCCTTCATCTACAACCTGTCCGCCGGGTTCGTCGGTGGCGTGGAGCTCACGCTGGCCGAGGACGAGTAGCGGATTTGGGAACTCACCGCTCCGTGCGCTAATCTTCAGAGGTCAGCGCGCAGCGCGGAGGGGCTATAGCTCAGTTGGTTAGAGCGCATCCCTGATAAGGATGAGGCCACAGGTTCAAATCCTGTTAGCCCCACAGTGACGGTGATCGGCCCGGTCGGAGAAATCCGACCGGGCCGATCGCTTTTCCCGGTGGGCATAGGTCACCGTATGGTCTCGGCCGGTGTGTATAGTCGAGCGCCAGAAGGTCTCCTACGTCAACGAAAGACGAGGTCGCGCGGTGAAGAAGCTTCTCCTGGTCGCACTGGCCGCCATCGGCGGGCTCCTCGTGTACCGCCAGATCCAGGCGGATCGCGCCGAGCAGGACCTGTGGACGGAGGCGACCGACTCCGTGCCCGCAGGTTCCGGTGTGTGAGACGACACGCAGTCTGCGTACGGGCCCCGGTCGCTGAAGCGGCCGGGGCTTCGTGCTGTTCGCGACAGCGAACATATCGGTTGCTTTCGCGAATCCGCTGAGCGTGCGGCAGACAGCCCGGGGGCGGGCGGGGCAGGATGGTCCCCTGCTCGTAGGCGGGGCAGACGTGGCAGGCATCGTGGCGTACGGAGGGGAAGCGCGTGAACAGGCGGTGCGGCGGGGCCGGCGGCCGGGTGGTGCGGGCCGGGGCGGCGGCGCTGTGCGCCGCGGCGGTGCTGACCGGGCAGGCATGGGCAGCCGGACAGCCGGGGCCGTACGCCTTCGCCGAGGGCGCGCGGCAGACGCACGGGGCCTCCAGCACCAGCGAAGCCCCGCAGCTGACCGCCGGAGCGACGTACCGGGACAGCATCAAGTCCGGGGAGAAGCTGGTCTACCGGGTCGACCTGGACGCTGATCACGACGCGTACGTCTCGGCGGTGGCGGTCCCCCGGGCAGGGGCGAAGGTCGCCTACGCCGACGCCCTCAAGGTCTCCCTGCAGGACCGGGACGGCTACGACTGCAGCTCCAACGAAAGCCGGTTCGGCTCCGCCGAGTTCGCGCGGCCGCTGGCCGCCTACGCCCACCGGACCATCGAGAAGGACAGCTCCTCCTGCCAGAAGGGCGACTCGTACTACGTGGTCGTCGAGCGGTCCGACAAGGACACCGCCGGGGCCGAGCCGTGGGACCTGGAGATCCGGCACGAGCTGGAGCCCGGGGTGACGTCCACGGGGCCGACCGCGGCGCCCTCCGTCTGGCCGAGCGCGTCGCCGCCGCTGCCGGGCGGCGGTCCCCGGGAGCGCAAGGGCGGCAGCGGCTTCCACGACGCCACCGGCCTCACCGAGGGCGAGTGGACCGACCGGATCGAGCCGGGGCAGTCGCGGTTCTACCGGGTGCCCGTCGACTGGGGGCAGCAGATCTTCGCCAGCGCCGACCTCGGCAGCTCGACGGGCGACGGCTTCGTCGGCGGCGCGCTCGCCATCACACTGTTCAACCCCATGCAGGGCGTGGTGGCCGGCACCGAGTCCGTCTCGTACACCGGCAAGCAGAAGTCGGCCGCGCTCGACCCGCTGCCGCCGGTGCGGTACGAGAACCGCTACGACTCCAGCGACAAGTTCGAGGACATGCGCTTCGCGGGCTGGTACTACCTGCGCGTGAGTCTGAACCCGGAGGTCGGCGAGGAGTTCGGCAAGAAGCCGTACGGGCTGACGCTGCGGGTCAGCGTACGCGGGCAGGCGCAGCAGCCGCCCGCCTACGAGGGGCCCGCCGGGATCTTCGCGGTCACGGCCGACGACAGGGACCAGGCGGCCAGCGGGCAGAGCGGTCCGGAAGCGGAGCGCAGCGACACCATGAAGGTCGTCGCGGCGGCCGGGATCGGCACCGGCACGGTACTGGTGGCGGGGCTGGGTGTGTGGACGCTGCTGGCCCGGCGGCGCGCCGCCGCGCCGCCCGCGTCGTGGTGAGCGTGCGCTGAGCCGGTCGGGCCCCCGGATCTCCGGGGCGGGGCCGGCGGCCGGGCGGCCGGGCGGCTCAGATGCGGGTGAGCGCCCAGAACCCGATGGCGAAACAGACGAGCGCCGTCAGCAGCACCGGGACCGCGACCTTCCGGGACGGTCCCGGTCGCCGGGGCGCGACGGGGGCGGGAACCTGCGCGGGTGCGGGCTGGGCGGTGTACTGCCGGGTGCGGGGGGCCTGGTGCGGCGCGGGCACCGAGGCGGATGCGGACGCGGGCGCGGGCGCCGGTGCGGGGGAAGCCGGGTGAGGAGCCGGCTGCTGGGGCGGCGGTGCGAGGTGGAAGCTGCCGGTCCCGGACGGGGCCGGAAGGGGCGGGACCGGTACGGGGGCGGTCCGGGTCGCCTGCGCCGCGTGGGCGGCCTGGGCGGCCTGCGCCTGTGCTGTCCGGGCGGCCTGTGCCGCCCGGACGGAAGCGTCGTGGGGCGTCGCCCCGGGGGCCGGGTGTGGCGCCGGCTGCGGGGGCGTCCCGGACGCGTCCTGCCGCGCGGGCGCCGGGTCCGCGGGGGGCGCCGCGGAGGCGGGGACGGGGCCGTCCGGGCCGAAGCCGGCCGGCAGCGGGCCGAGTTGGTCGAAGACCTCGACGGGCTCCTCGTCCCCGTCGGCCTCCGGCAGCAGCTCGACGGCCGCGGACAGCGCCTTGCGCGCGCCCGTGGCCGTACGGAAGCGGGTCTGCGGATCGGGCTGCAGCAGGCCCGCGAGGACCTGCCACAGCGGCTCCGGGACGCCCTGCGGGGCGCCGGGTGTGCCGTAGGCGGCGAAGTGCTCCACGAGCGCCTGCGCGTCGGGCTTCCGCCCCTGGAGCAGATAGAGCGCGACCAGTCCGACGGCGAACAGGTCGGCCGGGAAGTCCGGTTCCGCGCCCATCAGTTGTTCGGGAGCGAAGTAACCGGGCGTGCCGACCACGTAGTTGGTCTCGGTCAGCCGGGGCTCGCCCTTGCGCATGGAGATGCCGAAGTCGGACAGGCGCAGATGCGGCCGTCCCGTTCCGGTCGCCTCCAGCAGGATGTTGGCCGGTTTGATGTCGCGGTGCACGACCCCCTCCGCGTGCACCGCGGCCAATCCGGACAGCAGCTGGTCGAGCAGGGTGCAGACGAAGCGCGGCGGCAGCGGCCCGTAGTCGCCGATCACATGGGCCAGCGACCCGCCGCCCACCAGGTCCATGGTGAACAGCACCTTGTCGTCGTCCGCGGCCCAGCTCGCCGGGGCGAGGACATGTGGGTGATCGATCCTCAGCGCCTGTTCGCGCACGAAGCGCAGCAGTGTGTGGGCGTCGCTCTGCTGCAGCACCTTGGCCGCGACGTAACGGCGCCGGCGGTGGTCCCAGGCGCGCCACACGGCACCGACACCACCCCGCCCGATCGGGTCGATCAGCTCGTACCGCCCAGCGAAGACCTCACCCATCGGCTGCGCCGCTCCCCGTCCGTCCGCCTGAACTCAGCTCTGGTGCGACTCGTAGTGGGCGACCGCGTCCGCGGTGCGCCCCGCGCCGTACACCCTGAGGAACTCTGCCAGCTCCGGGTGGGTCGGGGCGAGCGAGTCGGCCGCATCGATGATGTCGCCGGCCGCCGACACCGAGCGCAGCAGCGACTGGATCTCCCGGACCACGCGCTTGACGGTCGGGGCGCCGGAGCTGGCGGTGGTCTGGCTGGATCCGGTGAGCACCGAACCGCCCTGGGACTTCTTGATTTCGTCCATCCGGTCGGTGGCCTCGGCCGCGCTGACGCTCCCGTCGGCGACCTGGCTCGCGAGCTCCTGGAGAGCCTGCACGCGCTGCACCACGGCAGGGTTGCCGATCTTGGCGCGCTGACCGCTCATCAGCTGGGAGAGCATCGGCGCCGACAGCCCGAGCACCGCCGCGAGACGGGCCTGGTTGAGGCCCAGATCGTCGATGAGCCGGCGGAAGAGCGCCCCCAACGGCTCCCCGTACCAACTGCGCTGGAGCTCTCTGGCTCTCGCGGTCGCTTCCTGCTGTGCTGCATCCATTGCGTCTCCCCATCGCTTCGGTTCGCTGCTGCGAACCTCGCCCAGCATCTTACGGAGAGTGGTCGCCGCCGGGGAGTCCCAATCCTTTTTGCGGGCCACCCCCTGGTAACCGGTACTCTGGTCTGCGGCACGGCCACCCTGTGGCCGTCCCGGGGCCTTAGCTCAGTTGGTAGAGCGCTGTCTTTGCATGGCAGATGTCAGGGGTTCGACTCCCCTAGGCTCCACACACGAACACCTCTCCGATCTGCAGAAACGCAGCCGGAGGGGTGTTTTTGCGTGCGCCGTGGGCCCCCCGGTCCGGCCCTCCTGCGGCCCGGCCGGGCGGGGAAGAGCCACGGTCCAGCACGGGACCATGTGCCCGCCCGGCCGGTCAGCGGGAGATCTCGGCCCTCGTTCCCGCGGGCGGCCTCCCGCGGCCCCGGCGGCCTCGCGGACCGGCGGGAGGCCGCCCCGGAGCAGACCGGCGAGCGGCCCGACGATGGGGGAAGGGCCCGCGCGGAGGGCGAAGAGCTGACGGAGCGGACCCCCGAGCGGCGGAGGACGGCAGCCCGCTTTGCTGGCGTACAGCGTCCGCCTCGCACCCCCTCCGCACCGCCCGTATGCCCCCTCCCAGGCCCTCCTCCTTCCCCTCTTCAACCCCCTCACCTGCGCGAACGGGGAGGGATCGCTCGCGGGGTCAGACGGTCCGGAAGACCTCCTCGAAGGCCAGGCGCGGGGCCCGGGGGCGGAAGGCGTCCGGGGCGGGGCGGCCCACGTTCGCCACCACGAGGGCGCGGTGGTGGCCGTCGGGGAAGAACTCCGCGGTGACGGCTTCGGCGTCGAAGCCCGACATCGGCCCGACGGCCAGGCCGGCCGCCCGTACGCCCACGATGAAGTAGGCGATCTGCAGCGCGGCGTTCAGCACGGCGGCGTCGTGGCGCGGCCCTTCGTCGGTGAACAGCTCGCGGGCGTCCGGGACGTGCGGGGCGACCTTGGGCAGCTGCTCGTGGAAGTGCAGGTCGGCGGCGAGGACGACGACCAGGGGCGCCTGCCGCGTCTTGGCCTGGTTGCCCGGCGCCATGTGCTCGACCAACCGGGCCCGCGCCTCGGCGCTGCGGACCAGTACTGCGCGCAGCGGCTGGCTGTTCAGTGAGGTCGGTCCGTACTTGACCAGATCGTGGATCGCGGCGATCTGCTCGTCGGTCACCGGCTCGTCGGTGTACGCGTGGGCCGTGTGCGCCTGCCGGAACAGCAGGTCCTGGGCCCCGGCGGCCAGTGCGCGCACGGCCGGGGCGTCGGCAGCCGGCGCGCCGGAGGTGGCGGAAGCGGTGGGCATCGTGGAAGTCACGCCACTCCTCTAGTACGGCGCGGAGGGCGGGCGCCACTTCTGTTACTCCACACGAGTGCTGTTCATCGGAAGATCCGCGCGGCGCCCGTGGAGGTCCTCGCGTTCTCGAGATGCGTACACATCATGAGGAAGGTATGTAGATCGCCCAACCCGGTCAGCAGCTCACCCGCTCACCCGCTGACCCGTTCACCCGTTGACTTGCTGACTCGAACCGCTATGAACCGGCACGAACCGACACGAAAGCGAGGGGCCATGGCCGCCGTCGAAGTCACCCGCGTCTGGACCGCCTTCCTCTCCCTCCTGACCGCTCTCCTCGCCGCCCTCGGCTTCCGCCACGGCACGACGACCGCGTCCGCGGTGCCCGCTGCCCGGCCGCAGCAGCCTGCCGCGCCGGCGCCGGCCCCCGCCCCGGTGCCCGTACCGCGCAAGGCGTCCGCACGGGACCGGTCACTGCCGCCCACCATCAAGCAGCGCATCCACGCCGAGGCGCACGGATCGTCGCCCTCCGTGCGCCATCTGCCGTCCGCCGCCCTTCAGCCCGCCCCGACGGGGCTGGCCGACCTCGCGCTCGCAGCCTAGGGCGAACGCCGCGGCCTACGGCCGGTCATCGCCGTTCGGCGACTCCGCTTCCGCCTCGGCCTGCTTGGCCTCCACCTCCGGGTCCAGGGTTCCGGCACTGCCGTCGACCGACGTCAGGGGAGTCGGCTCGGAGACCTCCGTGGCAGCCGGCGGTTCGACCAGCCAGTCCGGGTTGGCCTGCTTGTCCCACCACTTCCACGCGGCGAACGCCGCACCCGCCAGGACGCCCACCACCGCCATCCCCTTGGCGACACGCCCGGCTCGCGCCCGGCGCTCGTGCTTCCTGACGATCCGCTGAATGTCCTTCGCGGTCACCTGACCGCGCAATGCCGCCACCGCGGCGGCCGAGCGGTTCACCGCCTCCACCCCCACGGGCTGGGCGGCGGCCATGGCTTTCTCCACCCGGGGCGCGGTGTACTCCGCCGCCTGACGCGCCGCCCGGCGGGTCTGCACCATCGCACGGTGCGCGGCCTGGTCGAGCTTCGGCGGCACATGCGGCGCCACCATCGTGTCGAACTGGGTGCGAGCTTGCGTCCGCGCCTGAAGCGCGACGCTGGAGACCTTCGGCGCGACCCTGACGCGCGCTTCGTTCGCGTAGTGCACGGCTGTGTCCTTCGCCGTGTTCGCGTAGGGCGCCACCACTTCCGCGGCGTGCCGCACGCTGTCCATTGCCGTATCGGTCGCGGCGCGCACGCTGTCCTTGCGGGTCACGGGGTCCTCCTCCTCGGTGGCGGGGCGGGTCGGTATTCGCCTTTCCGTCCTGTTTGAAATCATGCCTGCCGCTGTCTCCGTCGGCATGCTGTACGGGCATCCGGGGCACCGGCCGTGGGAGGATCGGGGTACGTCAGCGCAGACTTACGGAAGGCACACCGTGGCCGAGCAGCTTTACGCCACCCTGAAGACCACCATGGGCGACATCGCGATCCGGCTCCTGCCGTTCCACGCCCCGAAGACGGTGAAGAACTTCGTGGAGCTCGCCAGGGGCGAGCGCGAGTGGGTGCACCCGGCGACCGGTGTGAAGACCACGGACCCGCTGTACGACGGCACGGTCTTCCACCGTGTGATCAGCGGCTTCATGATCCAGGCCGGCGACCCCCTCGGCAACGGCACCGGCGGTCCCGGCTACGAGTTCGGCGACGAGATCCACCCGGAGCTGCACTTCACCAAGCCGTACCTGCTGGCCATGGCCAACGCCGGCCCGGGCACCAACGGCTCGCAGTTCTTCATCACCGTCTCACCGACCGCCTGGCTCACGGGCAAGCACACGATCTTCGGCGAGGTCGCCGACCAGGCCGGCAAGCGGGTCGTGGACGCCATCGCCGCCACCCCCACCAACCCGCGTACGGACCGTCCGCTGGAGGACGTGGTCATCGAGTCGGTGGAGATCGAGTCCCGCAAGAGCTGAGCGGGCACTTTTCGCCCCGTCCGTCCGTCAGGATGGACGGGGCGTCGCGTTGAGAGGGGATCCCCATGGAGCAGGCGCAGGCGCCGCATTGCTACCGCCACCCGGGCGTGGAGACCGGTATCCGGTGCACCCGCTGCGAGCGGCCGATCTGCACGGACTGCATGGTCGACGCCTCGGTCGGCTTCCAGTGCCCGGACTGCGTGCGGAACGGGTCGGGTACGGGGCACGCCCCGTCCGCTAACCAGCCGCGCACGGTCGCGGGCGGCCGGATCACCGGCGGCGACCCGCAGCTGATCACCAAGATCATCATTGCCGTCAACCTGGCCGTGTTCTTCGCCGTGCTGGCCGTCCCGCAGCTCGACGACCGGCTCTCCCTGGTGGGGCTCGCCTACGATCCGCAGCTCGGCGAGGTGGTCGGCATCGCGGACGGCGAGTGGTACCGGCTGCTGACGTCCGCCTTCCTGCACCAGGCGATCTGGCACATCGGCTTCAACATGCTCGGGGTGTGGTGGCTGGGCGGGCCGCTGGAGGCGGCGCTCGGCCGGGCCCGCTACCTGGCGCTCTACCTGCTGTCGGCGCTGGCCGGCAGCGCCTTCACCTATCTGATCGCCGCGCAGAACCAGCCGTCGCTCGGTGCCTCCGGCGCGGTCTTCGGGCTGCTGGGTGCGACGGTGGTGCTGGTGCGGCGGCTCAAGTACGACATGCGCCCGGTGATGGCGCTGCTCGTCCTGAACCTCGTCCTCACCTTCTTCTGGGAGGGCATCGCCTGGCAGGCGCACATCGGCGGCCTGATCGCCGGCGCGGTCATCGCGTACGGGATGGTCGGCGGCCCGCGCGAGCGGCGGGCCGTCATGCAGTGGGGAGCCTGTGGGCTGGTGCTCGTCCTGTCGCTGGCGACTGTCGTTGTGAGGACCGTCGCGCTCAGCTGAGCGGGGTTTTCCCCAAGCTTGTCCACAGCGCGTGGCGGTTTCTGCGCGCCGGGTGGGGAACATCTGTACCCATGGCTCTGACCTGCGGTGATGTGGAAGTGGCGCGCGAGGCGCCGCAGTCACATCGGCGTCAACACCGTGTGGGTTATCCACAGATCGTCTGACCTTTTCCACGGCCTGTACACAACGCTGTGGATAACCTCAGGGCACGGCTTGACGGCTACCGCGAAGGCTGCCCGGACGTCACTTCCACTGGGTGGAGACGCCGAAGCCGCCGGCGATGAAGCCGAACCCGACCACGATGTTCCAGTTCGAGAGCGACTTGATCGGCAGCGAGCCGTCGGTGACGTAGAAGACGACGATCCAGGCCAGCCCGATGGCGAAGAGAGCCAGCATCACCGGTGCCACCCAGCTGCGGTTGGTCAGCTTGATGGCGGTCGCCTGCTTCGCGGCCGGCGGCGGCGTGAAGTCGGCCTTCTTGCGGATACGTGACTTCGGCACGAGGGACTCTCCTGTCGATGCGCTGCGTGACCGCGCAGGGAACTGTGGCTGTGTGCTGCGTTTGTGCTGGTGCCGGGGCTGAGGACGAGGGGGACCACTGCTCCGCCCGGGCGTCCGTTAGCGTAGTGCTTCCTCGGCGCTGAAGGAGATAAGGGTACGTTGAGCAATTCCGCCGACTCTCCCGCAGAGCCCGCCCCGCGCCGTCCGTGGCGCCCGGTCCGGGTCCTCACCGCCGGCGTCTTCGCGCTCGCCGGCCTCATCTTCGTCACCAGCTTCAACACCGCCAAGGGCACCAACATCCGCGAGGACGCCTCGCTGCTGAAGCTCTCCGACCTGATCCGCGAGCGCAGCCACAAGAACGGCGAGCTCGACGAGTCGACGGCCGCCGTACGCGGTGAGGTCGACGCCCTCGCCCGGCGCGACGACGGCTCCACCAAGGCGGAGGACGAGAAGCTCGGTGCCCTGGAGAAGGCCGCGGGCACCACCCCGGTCGCGGGCCAGGGCCTGACCGTCACCCTCAACGACGCCCCGCCCGACGCCCGCGCGGCCCCCGGCTACCCCGAGCCGCAGGCCAACGACCTGGTCATCCACCAGCAGGACCTCCAGGCGGTCGTCAACGCCCTGTGGAAGGGCGGCGCCAAGGGCATCCGCGTGATGGACCAACGGCTGATCTCCACCAGCGCGGTCCGCTGCGTCGGCAACACCCTGATCCTCCAGGGCCGGGTCTACTCGCCGCCTTACAGGATCACGGCAGTGGGCGACAGCGGACGCCTCCGGCGGGCGCTGGAGGACTCGACGGCCATCCAGAACTACCTGCTGTACGTGAAGGCGTACGGGCTCGGCTGGAAAGTCGACGGGCACGAGGCGGTGACTCTGCCGGGCTACTCGGGCACAGTGGATCTCCACTACGCGAAGCCTGTGACCGACTAGCTCCGCTTCAGGGGAGGGCGGGCCCGTGCGGCTGATCGTCAGGACCCTCAGCGAGCTCTGCATCACCGCGGGCGCGGTGATCCTGCTGTTCGTCGCGTACGTGGTGCTCTGGACCGGGGTCGAGGCCCGGGACGCGGTGGCCGTTGAGATCCGGGCGCTGGAGCGGCGGTGGGCCGAGGCGCCGCCGGCCGCCGGCCCGGCCGCCCCGCCGGTGCCGCAGCGGCCCGCGCCCTCCGGGCCGTCGGAGGCGTCCGGGCCGTCCGGAGCGGCGCCCTCCGCGGCGTACGTGCCCGGGAAGCCGTTCGCCGTCATGTACATCCCCCGCTTCGGCGCCGCGTGGGACTGGCCCGTCCTGGAGGGCACCGGCGCCGGCACCCTCACGAAGGGGCTCGGCCACTACACGGCCACCGCGCCGCTCGGCGGGACCGGGAACTTCGCGGTGGCCGGCCACCGCCGTACGTACGGCGACCCGTTCAAGGACTTCCCGCGGCTGCGCCCCGGCGACGCGGTCGTGCTGAACGACGGCACCACCTGGTTCACGTACCGCATCGCGCGGCAGCCCTACCGGACCGTGCCCTCCGACGTCGGCGTCGTCGACCCCGTACCGGCGAAGGCGGGCTTCGGCGGGCCCGGGCGGTACCTGACCCTCACCACCTGCGATCCGGAGTGGGGCAGCACCCACCGGCTCATCGCCTGGGCGCGGCTGGAGGCCACACGGCCTGTGACGGAAGGCAAACCACCGGCTTTGGACAGCTGACCCACCCGGGGGGTGCGGAGCCGTACTCTGGTGCGGTATCGAAGGGCACACGACGGAAGGACCAGCAGACGTCATGTACGGCTGGATCTGGCGGCATCTGCCGGGCAACGCCTGGGTGCGGGCACTGATTTCGCTCGTGCTCGTGCTGGCGGTGGTCTACGTGCTCTTCCAGTACGTCTTCCCCTGGGCGGAGCCTCTGCTTCCGTTCAACGATGTGACGGTGGACGGTCAGTGAGCGCGCGCATTCTCGTCGTCGACAACTACGACAGCTTCGTCTTCAACCTGGTCCAGTACCTGTACCAACTGGGCGCCGAGTGCGAGGTCCGGCGCAACGACCAGGTCGAGCTCCGCCACGCCCAGGACGGCTTCGACGGCGTCCTGCTCTCGCCCGGGCCGGGAACGCCCGAGGAGGCCGGCGTCTGCGTCGACATGGTCCGCCACTGCGCCGACACCGGGGTCCCCGTCTTCGGCGTCTGCCTGGGCATGCAGTCCATGGCCGTGGCGTACGGCGGTGTCGTCGACCGCGCGCCCGAGCTGCTGCACGGCAAGACCTCGCCGGTCACGCACGAGGGCCGCGGCGTCTTCACCGGGCTGCCGTCGCCGTTCACCGCGACCCGGTACCACTCGCTGGCCGCCGAGCCGGGCGACCTGCCGGCGGAGCTGGAGGTCACCGCGTGGACGGAGGACGGCATCATCATGGGGCTGCGCCACCGTGAGCTGGCCGTCGAGGGCGTGCAGTTCCACCCGGAGTCGGTGCTCACGGAGCACGGGCACCTGATGCTCGCCAACTGGCTCGAGCAGTGCGGCGACACCGGAGCGGTGGGCCGGTCGGCAGGGCTCGCGCCGGTGGTGGGCAAGGCCGTCGCGTGACCCCCGCGCGCCCGGAGCACGGCGCGGGGGCGGGGGAACAGGGGTCGCCCTGGTTCCGGGCGACGAACCTGCCGGAGCGGGAACCGGAGCCGGAGTACCCGTACTGGCAGAGCCCGGCCGCGCCGGACGTTCCGTACGACGAGACGATGGCCCTCCGCACGGGGGACGCGCGGCGAACAGTCGCCACGCACACCGGCCCGGAGCCCACCGAACCGGCCGGGCCCGCTCCGGACCATGAGTCCGCTGCCGTGCCCCGGGCCGGGGCCGGATCCGGCGAAGCCGTGCGGCCGGCGGGCGGCCGCGCCGAGCGCCGTCGTGCGGCCAAGGGGCGCGGCCGCCGCCGCGCGGGCAAGCACACCCCGGCCGGCGCCGCGGCGGGCTCCTCGGCGGTCTCGGCGGCTTCCGGAGGGTCTGCCGCTCCCGAGCGGCCGATGACGCGCGTCGAGGCCCGGCGCGCCGCCCGCGCCCGCAAGGACAGCGTCGGTGTCGTCGCCAGCCGTGTGGTGGGCGAGCTGTTCATCACCTTCGGCGTCGTGATGCTGCTCTTCGTCACGTACCAGCTGTGGTGGACCAACGTCCGCGCCGGCCTGGAGGCCGACAAGGCCAAGAAGGGCATCGAGGAAGCCTGGGCGGAGGGGCGCAAGCCCGGGGCGTTCGAGCCGGGCCAGGGCTTCGCGATCATGTACATCCCGAAGCTGGACGTCGTGGTGCCGATCGCCGAGGGCATCGACAAGGAGAAGGTCCTCGACCGCGGCATGGTCGGCCACTACGCCGAGGGTCCCCTGAAGACCGCCATGCCCTCGGACAAGCAGGGCAACTTCTCCGTCGCCGGCCACCGCAACACCCATGGCGAGCCGTTCCGTTACATCAACCGCCTGGTGCCGGGAGACCCGATCGTCGTCGAGACGCAGGACGCGTACTACACGTACGAGATGCACAGCATCCTGCCGCAGACCCCGCCCTCGAACATCTCGGTGATCCAGCCGGTGCCGCAGGGTTCCGGCTTCTCCAAGCCCGGCCGCTACATCACGCTGACGACCTGTACGCCGGAGTTCACCAGTACGTACCGAATGATCGTGTGGGGCAAGATGGTCGAGGAACGCCCGCGCAGCAAGGGGAAACCGGACGCGCTCGTAGGCTGACGAACGACCTCTCGACTCCTCGACCTCGACCTCCAGACGGGACAGATGTAGTGGCACGTGCGCGCAGCCGGATCGCCGGCGTCATCAGTGTCTTCGGCGAACTGCTGATCACCGCCGGGGTGCTGATGGGCCTGTTCGTCGTCTACTCGCTGTGGTGGACGAACGTCCTGGCCGACCGCGAGGCCGACAAGCAGGGCAGCCAGGTCCGCGACAAGTGGGCCTCCGGGCCGGGCGCGCTGGACACCAAGGACGGCATCGGCTTCCTCCACGTACCGGCGATGAAGAACGGCGAGGTGCTGGTCAAGCAGGGCACCGACCCCAAGACCCTGAACAACGGCGTCGCCGGCTACTACACGGATCCGATCAAGTCCGCGCTCCCGGCGGACAAGCAGGGCAACTTCACGCTGGCCGCGCACCGCGACGGACACGGCGCGAAGTTCCACAACATCCACCGGCTGAAGAACGGCGACGCGATCGTCTTCGAGACCAAGGACACCTGGTACGTCTACAAGGTCTACAAGACCCTCCCGGAGACGTCGAAGTACAACGTCCGCGTCCTCGACCCGATCCCCAAGGAGTCCGGCAGGACCAAGCCGGGCCGCTTCATCACGCTGACGACCTGCACGCCGGTCTACACCTCGGACTACCGCTACATCGTGTGGGGCGAGCTGGAGCGCACGGAGAAGGTCGACCGGGACCGCACCCCGCCGGCCGAGCTGCGCTGACCGGCGGCCCCCCGAGCCGAAAGAACCCCGGCACCCTGTGGAGGGTGCCGGGGCTCTTTGCCCGGTGTCCCGTGTCCCGGCCGGTGCCCGGTGACGCGGGGGTCAGTCCTGGCGGAAGACCACGCCGGAGGGGCCGCCGAAGAAGCCGCCGTCGTTGTCCCCGTCGTTGTCGCCGTTGTTCCCGTTCCCGTTCCCGTTGCCGGCGATGGTCTGCACGTTGACCGCCTGGTTGGGCTGCGCCGGGGTGTTGGGCTGCGGGTCCTGCGCCACCACGCGCGCGTTGTCGTCGTTCGGGCCGTTGACGTTGCCGAGCTGGAGGCCGGCCTGGGCGAGGGACTGCTTCGCCTGGCCGAGGGTCTGTCCGAACAGACCCGGCACCTGCGTCTGCTGCTGCGGGCCCTTGGAGACCTTCAGGGTGATCTCACTGCCCTTGGGCGCCTGGGCGTTGCCCTCGGGGTTCTGTCCGACGACGGTGTTGGCGGGCTGGTCGGAGTCGACGTCCTCCCGCTTGACCGTGAAGCCGAGCGTCTCCAGCTGGGCCTTGGCGGCGTCGAACTGCTGGCCCGTGACCGGCGGCACATTGCGCGCGGCCTGCTTGGACACCGTGATGGTGACCTCGGAGTTCTTCTCGGCCTGGCTGCCGCCCTGCGGGTCCTGCCGGATGACCTCGCCCGGGTCCTGGTCGGACTCCTCGTACTTGACCTCGACCTTGAAGCCCTTCTCGTCGAGCGCCTGCTTGGCGTTCTCCTCGGACTTCTCGGTGACGTCCGGGACCTCGATCTTCGGCGCGCCCTCCGAGACCCAGACCTGGACGGTCTCGCCCTCGTTCATCTTGGCGCCCTCGGTGGCCTCGGGCGACTGACGGCAGATGGAGCCCTTGGGCTGCTCGCAGCGCTCCGCCCCGGCCTGCGACAGCTGGACCCCGGCGTTCGTCGCGAAGCCCTGCGCTTCCGACAGGGGCTTGCCGACCAGGTTCGGCACCGGGAGCTGGCTGGTCTCATCGCCGGTGTTGTCGAAGACCGCGCGGCCGATCAGGATCGCGCCGACCAGCACCAGGATGCCCGCCAGGACCAGCAGGATCGTGGAGGTGTTCGACTTCTTCTGGCGGCGGCGGTCCGGGCGGTCGTCGTAGCCGTACCCGCCGTCGTCCGGGTTGACGGGCGGCAGCATCGACGTCTGGCCCGCCGGGTCGGTCTGACGCAGCGCCGTCGTGGGCTGGTCGTCGGGGCCGCCGTAGCCGCCGTACCCGACCGCGCCCATCGCCGCGGTCGCGGCGACCGGCTGCCCGTCCAGGCACGCCTCGATGTCGGCGCGCATCTCGTCGGCCGACTGGTAGCGGTAGTCCGGGTCCTTGACCAGCGCCTTCAGGACGATCGCGTCCATCTCGGGTGTGATCTCGGGGTCGAAGTTGCTGGGCGGCTGCGGCTCCTCGCGGACGTGCTGGTACGCGACCGCGACCGGGGAGTCGCCCACGAACGGCGGGCGGACGGTGAGCAGCTCGTACAGCAGGCAGCCGGTGGAGTACAGGTCGGACCGGGCGTCGACCTGCTCGCCCTTGGCCTGCTCCGGGGAGAGGTACTGGGCGGTGCCGATCACGGCCGCGGTCTGCGTCATGGTCATCCCGGCGTCGCCCATGGCGCGGGCGATGCCGAAGTCCATGACCTTGACCTGGCCGGTACGGGTCAGCATGACGTTGGCCGGCTTGATGTCGCGGTGGACGATGCCGGCGCGGTGCGAGTACTCCAGGGCCTGGAGGATGCCGACCGTCATCTCCAGCGTGCGCTCGGGCAGCAGCTTGCGGCCCGAGTGCAGCAGCTCACGCAGGGTGGAGCCGTCGACGTACTCCATCACGATGTACGGGATGGAGATGTTGTCGACGTAGTCCTCGCCGGTGTCGTAGACAGCGACGATCGCCGGGTGGTTGAGCGAGGCGGCCGACTGGGCCTCACGGCGGAACCGGGCCTGGAAGGACGGGTCACGGGCGAGGTCGGCCCGCAGCGTCTTCACGGCGACGGTGCGGCCGAGCCGGGTGTCGTGGGCGAGGTAGACCTCCGCCATGCCACCGCGGCCGAGCACCGAGCCCAGCTCGTACCGGCCGCCGAGGCGACGCGGCTCTTCCATAACTGTTCCAGCCCTCTCCGTCAGTCCCGACCGCACCCCTCTGTGTGGTCCGGCGGTGTGCTGTTCGCGCATACGCTACCGGCCACGGGGAGCCGATCAGACCGCGACCGCCACCTGATACGCGACCGGTACACAGCCACAGCCGTCACTTCCTGCTGTCCACGACCGCCTTCATGACATCGCGCGCGATGGGACCGGCCAGGCCGCCACCGCTGATGTCGTCACGGGTGGCGTCGGAGTCCTCGACGATGACCGCCACGGCGACCGGGGAGCCGCTGTCGGTCTTCGCGTATGAGATGAACCACGCGTAGGGGCGGGCCTTGTTCTTCTCGCCGTGCTGGGCCGTACCGGTCTTGCCGCCGACGGTGACGCCGTCGATGGCGGCCTTGCCGCCGGTGCCGTTCTCGACGACGTTCTCCATCATCTGCTGCACCAGCTGCGCGGTCTGCGCCGACATCGGCCGGCTCATCTCCTCGGGCTCGTTCTTCTCCAGAACGTCGAGGTTGGGCGCGGTGACGTGGTCGATCATGTACGGCTTCATCAGCTTGCCGTCGTTGGCGATCGCCGCGGCGACCATGGCCATCTGGAGCGGGGTGGCCGCGGTGTTGAACTGGCCGATCGAGGAGAGGGCGTTGCCCGGGCGGTCCATCTGCTTGTCGTAGACGGACTTGGCGGCGCGGACGGGGGTGTCGATCTCCCCGTTGTTGAAGCCGAACTTCTCCGCCATCTTGACCATCTCGTCCCGGCCCACCTGGTCACCGAGCTTGGCGAAGACCGAGTTGCAGGAGACCTCCATGGCCCGGTTCAGGCTGGCGTTCTCGCACCCCTCGGCGTGGTTCCTCATCGGCGTGGTGGTGTGCGGGAGGATGTACGGCTCCGGCGTGTCCGTCGGCGCGTTGATGTCGGTGACCTTGCCCGTCTCCAGCGCGGCGGCGGCGGTCAGCACCTTGAAGGTGGACCCGGGCGGGTAGACCTCGCGCAGGGCGCGGTTCAGCTTCGGCTTGTCCTTGTCCGTCTCCAGCGCGACCCAGGCCTTCTCGTCCTTGCGGCTGTACCCGGCGAAGGACGAGGGGTCGTACGACGGGGTCGAGGCGAGCGCGAGGATCCTGCCCGTCTGCGGGTCGATGGCGGCGACGGCGCCCTTCTTCTTCCCGAGGCCCTCGAAGGCGGCCCGCTGGGCGGCGCCGTTGAGGGTGGTGATGACGTTGCCGCCCTTCTTCTTGTCGCCGGTGAACATCGACAGGGTGCGGTCGAAGAAGAGCCGGTCGTCGTTGCCGGTGAGGATGCCGTCCTCGAGCTTCTCGATCTGGTTGGCGTCGTACGCCTGCGACGCGTACCCGGTGACCGGTGCCCACATGGGGCCGTCGACGTAGGTGCGCTTGTACCGGTAGAAGGGGTCCTTCGAGTCGACGGAGCCGGTGATCGGCTTGCCGTCGACGATGATGTTGCCGCGCGGGTTGGCGTACCGCTCGATCGTGACGCGCTTGTTCCGCTCGTGCGTGCTCAGCTCGCCGGCCCGGACGTACTGGATCCAGTTGTCGCGGATGAGGAGGGCGAGCACCAGCAGCCCGCAGAAGATCGCGATATGGCGCAGGGGCTTGTTCACGGTCGGACCACCTGGGTCATCTCGGCATCGGGGGACGGGGCGGGGGCCGGCGCGGGACGGCGCGCGGTGTCGCTGATCCGCAGCAGGATGGCGATGAGGGCCCAGTTCGCGATCACGGAGGAACCGCCGTACGCGAGGAACGGCATGGTCATACCGGTCAGCGGGATCAGGCCCATGACGCCGCCGGCGACGACGAAGATCTGCAGGCCGAACGCGCCGGACAGGCCGGTCGCGAGCAGCTTGCCGAACGGGTCGCGGGCGGCGAGGGCGGTGCGCATGCCGCGCTCGACGATCAGGGCGTACATCAGCAGGAACGCCATGACGCCGGCCAGACCCAGCTCCTCGCCGACGGTGGCGAAGATGAAGTCGGAGTTGGCGGCGAAGCCGACCAGGTCGGAGTTGCCCTGGCCGAGGCCGGTGCCGAGGGTGCCGCCGGAGCCGAAGGACATCAGCACCTGGGTCATCTGGTCACAGGCCTGGATCATGTTGGAGCCCTCGGGGGCCGTCTCCAGGCACCCGAAGGGGTCGAGCCAGGCGGCCACGCGGGACTTCACGTGGCTGGCGGTCGAGCCGACGACGACCGCGCCGCCCACGGCCATCAGCAGACCCATGATGATCCAGCTGGTCCGCTCGGTCGCCACGTACAGCATGATCACGAACATGCCGAAGAACAGCAGCGAGGTGCCGAGGTCGTTCTCGAAGACCAGGATCAGCAGGCTGACGGCCCAGATCGTGAGGATCGGGCCGAGGTCCCGGCCGCGCGGCAGGTAGAGCCCCATGAAGCGGCGGCTGGCGAGGGCGAGCGCATCGCGCTTCACCATCAGGTAGCCGGAGAAGAACACCGCGATCACGATCTTGGCGAACTCACCCGGCTGGATGGAGAAGGGGCCGATCCGGATCCAGATCTTGGCACCGAAGACGTCCGCGCCGAGGCCCGGGACGAGCGGCAGCAGCAGCAGGATGATCGCCACCACCATGGAGATGTACGTGTAGCGCTGCAGGACGCGGTGGTCCTTCAGGAACATCAGCACCAGCAGGAACAGCGCGACGCCGATCGCCGAGTACATCAGCTGCTTGGGCGCGTCCGGCGTGAAGGTGTCGTACCGGGCGATGATCCGCGGTGACTGGTCCAGCCGCCAGATCAGCACCAGGCCCAGGCCGTTGAGCAGGGTCGCGAGGGGGAGCAGCAGCGGGTCGGCGTACTTGGCGAACTTCCGCACCAGCAGGTGCGCGATGCCCGCGAGCAGAGCGAGGCCGACGCCGTACCCGAGCATGCCCGCCGGGACCTCGCCGTCCAGGGCCAGGCCCACGTTCAGGTACGCGAACACCGGAATGGCGACGGCGAAGCCGAGCAGCGCCAGCTCGGTGTTGCGGCGGCTCGGCAGGTCGATCGCGCCGATGGTGGTCGTGTTGGTGACAACGCTCATGGTGGTGAAAGGCCCCCCTACGGGTCCTTACTGCTTTCCGCAGTTCGAGGCCAGCTTCTGCTCCTCCTCCGAGAGGGTGGGGCCCGGGGAAGGAGTGGCTGCGGTGGCGGTGGGCGTGGGTGCGGTCGGGAGTCCGGTCGTGCCGCCGGCCTGGCCCTCACCGGGCGGTGCCGCGGGCGCCTGGTCGGTCGCCTTCCGGCGCTGCTCCTGCTTCTTGCAGGCGGAGGCCTGGACGGCGAGCTCCTCGATCTTGTTCTGCGCCTTCGCGAGGCTGCCACCGGTGATGGTGTCCTCGACCTGCTTGCGCTGGTAGTCGGGGAGGTACTTGAGTTCGATCTCGGGGTGGTCCTTCTCGACCTCCGAGAGGGAGACCCAGGCCAGGTCCTGGCTGATGCCGCGGTACAGCGCGACGTGCTCGTCGTTGGCCCCGACGTAGTACTGCGTCTGCGTCCAGCGGTACCCGCCGTACAGCCCGCCGCCGATCACGGCCAGCGCGAGCACGATGTAGAACGACCGCTTCAGCCAGGAGCCGCCCTTGCGGGGCTTGGTGAAGTCGTCCTCGGAGTACGCCCCGAAGGAGCCCTCGGGCGGCATGCCGCCGTAGCCGAGGTCGCCGCCGCTGCCGGGCGGGCCGAAGCCCCCCTGGGGCTGCTGCGGCGCCGGGCGCCCGAGACCGGACGCGCGGCCCGCCGGGGTCTCCATGGCGCCGCCGTCGTTGAGCTGCGTCTGGTTCTCGGCGACCGCGCCGACGATGACCGGCGTGTCGCTGAGCTGCCCGGCGAGGGTGTCACCGCCGTCGACGTCCAGGACGTCGGCGACGATCACGGTGATGTTGTCCGGGCCGCCGCCGCGCAGCGCGAGCTGGATCAGCTCCTGCACGGTCTCCTGGGGGCCCTGGTAGCTCGCCAGGGCCTCTTCCATCGTCTGGTGGGAGACGACGCCCGACAGGCCGTCGGAGCAGATCAGGTACCGGTCCCCGGCCCGCACCTCACGGATGGACAGGTCCGGCTCGACGTGGTCGCCGCTGCCCAGCGCGCGCATCAGCAGCGCACGCTGCGGATGGGTGGTGGCCTCTTCCTCGGTGATGCGGCCCTCGTCGACCAGCCGCTGCACCCAGGTGTGGTCCTGGGTGATCTGGGTCAGGACACCGTCGCGCAGCAGGTACGCGCGGGAGTCGCCGACGTGGACCAGACCGAGGCGCTGACCGGTCCACAGGAGGGCGGTCAGGGTGGTCCCCATGCCTTCCAGCTGGGGGTCCTCCTCGACCATCATCCGCAGCTGCTCGTTCGCGCGCTGGACCGCCGTGCCGAGCGAGGTGAGGATGTCGGAGCCGGGCACGTCGTCGTCGAGGGTGACGAGCGTGGAGATCACCTCGGAGGAGGCGACCTCGCCGGCGGCCTGACCGCCCATGCCGTCGGCGATCGCGAGCAGGCGGGGACCGGCGTAACCCGAGTCCTCGTTGCCCTCGCGGATCATGCCCTTGTGCGATCCGGCGGCGAAGCGCAGTGAAAGGCTCATGCGCACCTGCCCGGTCGACTCTGCCTCGGGGTACAGCCGGTCTCGAGCCACACTGCCCACCCTCCGGTCGGGAGCCGGTGCAGTTCGCCTGTGGGCGCCACCGCTGCGGCTCGCTCGCTCCGCTCGCTCATTGTCGTACTACTTCCGCAGCTCGATGACGGTCTTGCCGATGCGGATCGGCGCGCCCAGCGGAATGGGTGTCGGGGTGGTGAGTCGGGTCCGGTCGAGATACGTGCCGTTGGTGGACCCGAGATCCTCGACGATCCACTGGCCGTCACGGTCCGGGTAGATCCTGGCATGCCGGCTGGACGCGTAGTCGTCGTCCAGCACGATCGTGGAGTCGTGCGCACGGCCCAGCGTGATGGTCTGGCCCTGGAGCGCGACCGTGGTGCCGGTCAGGCTGCCCTCGGACACGACCAGCTTGGTCGGCGCGCCCCGCCGCTGTCGGCCGGACTGCTGCTGCTGGCGCTGCTGCGGCGGCGCCGCGGCCTGCCGCGCCGCCTGCTGCGGCCGTGCGGCGTCACGGCGCGAACCGCGCTGCGTGACGCGCGTGCCGAACAGGTCGCTACGGATGACCTGGACGGCCACGATGACGAACAGCCACAGTACGGCGAGGAAACCCAACCGCATGACCGTGAGGGTCAGCTCTGACATTGCCCCCGCTTCACCCTTCGGCTTGCCGGTAAACGATGGTGGTGCTGCCCACGACGATCCGCGAGCCGTCGCGGAGCGTAGCGCGGGTGGTGTGCTGCCCGTCCACCACGATGCCGTTGGTGGACCCTAGATCCTGGATCGTCGAGGGCGTTCCGGTCCGGATCTCGCAGTGTCGGCGCGATACGCCGGGGTCGTCGATCCGCACGTCGGCGTCGGTGCTGCGACCCAGCACGAGCGTCGGGCGGGAGATCTGGTGGCGGGTGCCGTTGATCTCGATCCAGCGGCGCACCTGGGCGCCGGGCACGGGTCCCGGGACGGCCGGAGGACGGCCGGCGGCGGGTGGACGGTTCATGCCGGGCGGCGGGGCCGCCGGCATGGGAGGAGCGCCGGCCGGGGGGTACCCGTAACCGCCGGGGCGCGCGCCCTGCGACGGCTCGGCGGACTGTGACGTACTCGACGCGAGGGTGCGGCTGCGCACCCGGTACAGCCCGGTGTCGAGGTCGTCGGCCTTCTCCAGGTGGACCTTGATCGGCCCCATGAAGGTGTACCGCTGCTGCTTGGCGTAGTCGCGGACCAGGCCGGACAGCTCGTCGCCGAGCTGGCCCGAGTACGGGCTCAGGCGCTCGTAGTCCGGGGCGCTCAGCTCGACGATGAAGTCGTTGGGGACGACCGTCCGCTCGCGGTTCCAGATCGTCGCGTTGTTGTCGCACTCGCGCTGGAGGGCGCCCGCGATCTCGACGGGCTGCACCTCGGACTTGAAAACCTTGGCGAAGGTGCCGTTGACCAGGCCTTCGAGTCGCTGCTCGAACCGCTTCAGGACTCCCATGGGGCACCTCCTCCGTCGTTGCCGTCCTGGTACTGCTTACTGATCGTATCCACGCGTCGGGAAATCGGCTGGTTCCCCTTCTCTGGCCTGTGGACGAGTGTCACCTCTCACACGGATCGTAGAGGTGGCCTCCTGACAGTGTCCCGCACGCGGGGTACACCGTGGAGGAGTGGGTACGGCCGGGTCCGGTTCGCCGTGTTCTCCATGTCTTCTGCCGGCACCCGTCGGCTTCCGGTTTCGTTTCCCGGGGGGCTTCCGGTTCGCCGGGCGCGGGGGCGGGGGCGGGCGCTTGCGGTTTGTCGGGCGCCGGGCGGGGCGGGTGCTGCGGGGGCCGGTGCGGTGCGGATCGGGCGCGGGCGGCGCGGTGCGGGTGCGGGCGGGCGCGGTGCGGGGTGGCGGATCGGGTGCGGGGCGGGCGTGGGGGCCGATGGGGCTGGGGCGGGGGTGCGGATGTGGCGCCGGTCGGGTGCCGGGCCGGCGTGCGGTCGGGTGCGGGGGCGGGGCCGTGGGCGGGGTGTGGTCGTGCCGGAGCCGGCCCGGGCGTGTGGCCGGGGCGGGCCTGGCACCGCGCCGTGGTCATGGTGGGGCTGCCTCCCTCCCCTCCCTGCGGGGCTCTGCCGCCGTTCCTCACCCTCTCTCTGTTCGCGGTCCGGGGCCTCGAAACAACGGATGTGAATCCACCCTCGGCGACGTGCTAATCTTCTGATGTCGCCAGGCGCTCCGGCCGAAAAGCCGGGGAAGACAGCGGCAACACCCAATGCGCGGGTGGCGGAATAGGCAGACGCGCTGGATTCAGGTTCCAGTGCCCGCAAGGGCGTGGGGGTTCAACTCCCCCCTCGCGCACAGGAGAACGGGTCTCCGTCAGAACGAAAGTTCTGGCGGGGGCCCGTTCCTCGTTGTGTCCCCCGTTCCTCATCGTGTACGGGGTTGTGTCCGGGCCGGGTTGTACCCCCCGGCCATGTCCGGACACGGCGTGTCCGCTCTCCGGCTCGGCGCCTCAGCGGTGCGTGTGCTCCGGGCCGTCGTGGTGCGTGTGCCCCGGACCGTCGTGGGTGCCGTTGTAGCGCAGCAGGTACGCGGCGAAGCGGTCGAGGTCCTCGGTGGTCCAGTCGGCGAGGCGTGCTTGGTACGCGGCCCGGCGGCTGGCGTGCGTGGAGGAGAGCAGCCGGCTGCCGGCCTCGGTGGGATGCAGGACATGGACGCGGTGGTCGTTGACGTCCGGGCGTCGCTCGACCAGGCCCAGCTTCTCGAGGACGGCGACCTGGCGGCTGACCGTCGACTTGTCGAGCATGTAGTGGGCTGCGAGGTCGGTGGCGCGGCAGCCCTGGCGGTGGTCGATGTGCGCGAGGAGCGTGTACGAGACGAGGGGCAGCTCGGGATGGAGCCGGGCGGCCGCCGCTCGGGCCCGGCGGGCGAACGCGGTGAGCTCTCGCTGGATGATCTCGACGGCCTCGTCGCGCGCCCCGGGCATCGGTTCGCCTTCCTCGTGCGGTTCCTGCGGTTGTGGGCTTCGGGTGTCCGGTGTGGGGAGTGGGTCCGCGGGGCGAGTACCGCGTGGTGGGCGGGTTATCCACAGTGTGTTGTCCACAGGGGAAGACGCTTGTGCGAGGGCGGCGGTACCGTCTTGGCAGTTGTCGGCGGGGCGGTTGTGGACGGGGGGCTTCATGTACGAGGGCGAGGCGGTGGCGGTGTCCGCCGGGGCTGGTGCCGGTGCCGGTGCCGGGGCGGATGCCGGTGGCGGTGGCGGGCGCATTCCGATGGTGCCGGGGTTCGCCCAGCGGGCGCCCGGTGCGGCGGCAGCGGCGGCCCAGTCCCTGAAGGCGCGCGGCAAGGCGCTGCGCGACCGGGTGCCGAGGAGCGCGCACGGCGCGCTGGTCCTGGCCGAGGGGCGGCCGGACGCGGTGCTCGCGGTGGAGGAGTCCAGCCGTGGCCGGGTGCCCTCGCTGACGCCGATACGCGTGGGCCGGATGGCCGCGACGCCGTTCGCCTTCCTGCGCGGTGCTGCCGGCCTCATGGCCCATGACCTGGCCGGTACGCCGGTCACCGGGATCGGCGCGCAGATATGCGGAGACGCGCACGCGGCGAACTTCGGCCTGTACGGCGATGCGCGCGGCCGTCTCGTCATCGACCTGAACGACTTCGACGAGACCGTCGTCGGCCCCTGGGAGTGGGACGTCAAGCGGCTGGCCACCTCGCTGGTCCTCGCCGGGCGGGTGGCGGGCGCCGACGAGGACGTGTGCCGGGCGGCGGCGTACGACGCGGTCGGGGCCTACCGGCGGACCATGCGGCTGCTCGCGAGGCTTCCGGTGCTCGACGCGTGGAACGCCATCGCCGACGAGGAACTCGTCTCGCACACGGACGCGCGGGACCTGCTGGGCACCCTGGAGCGGGTGGCGGAGAAGGCACGGGCCAACACCAGCGCGCGCTTCGCCGCCAAGTCGACGGAGGTGTGCGAGGACGGCAGCCGTCGCTTCGTGGACGCGCCGCCCGTGCTGAGCCGGGTGCCGGACGCGGAGGCGGCGGCGGTCGCCGCGTCGCTGGCCGCGTACCTGCGCACGCTGCCGGAGGACCGGCTGCCGCTGCTCGCGCGGTACGCGATCCATGACGTGGCGTTCCGGGTGGTCGGCACCGGGAGCGTGGGGACCCGTTCGTACGTGGTGCTGCTGCTCGACCACCGGGGCGAGCCGCTGGTGCTGCAGGTGAAGGAGGCCCGGCCGTCGGCCCTGCTGCCCCACCTCGCCCGGGTGGGCTTCGGAGCGCCGGGCGTGGAGCACGAGGGGCGGCGCGTGGTCCTCGGGCAGAAGCGCATGCAGGTCGTCAGCGACAATCTGCTGGGCTGGACGACCGTCGACGGCAGGCCCTATCAGGTGCGCCAGTTCCGCAACCGGAAGGGCAGCGTGGACCCCGCGGCGCTCTCGGCCGACCAGCTCGACGACTACGGGCGGATGACCGGGGCCCTGCTGGCCCGGGCGCACGCGCACAGCGCCGATCCGCGGCTGATCGCCGGATACTGCGGCAAGGGCGACGAGCTGGACGAGGCGATGGCGCGGTTCGCCGTGGCGTACGCGGACCGTACGGAGGCGGACCACGCGGATCTGGTCGCCGCGGTCGGGAGCGGGCGGATAGCCGCCGAAACGGGGGTGTGACCGGCTGGGCCGGTTCCGCCCGTACGCTGGTCGGGTGACGACCCCGAGCGACGACCTGACCGGCGAGCAGAGCACCGGGCACGGCACCGACCAGACCACCGGCCGGGCCGCGGCCGGCGAGACGACCGCCCAGGCCGGCGGCGCCCCCGTCGGCGCGCAGGCCGACGGCGCTCCCGGCGGCGCGCAGAGCGGTGGGTCCGGCGATGAGCAGGCCGAGCGGCCGGAGGCGCGGCTGGAGCGGGCCGTGCGGGCGGCCGAGCAGGCGCTGATCGAGTTCGAGATCGCGGTGGAGACCTTCCGGGTCGAGGTGGAGAACTTCTCCCGGCTGCACCACCAGAAGCTCGGCCCGATGTACGCCCGCCTGGACGAGCTGGACGCCCTGATCGCGGAGGCCCGCGCCGCGCGCACCGGGGATCCGGAGGATCTGCGGCGGGCGCAGGAGGCGCGCGCCATGGTGCTGCCGATGCCGGGGGTCGACGAGCTGTTCCACAGCTGGATCGACTCCGACGGTCTCTCCCCGGAGGCCGCCGCGATGCTCAACGACCAGGCCGTGCAGCCGCCGAAGCGGGTGCGGGTCGGGGATGCGGTACGCAAGCTCTACCGTGAGCTGGCCCGCAAGGCTCACCCGGACCTCGCCCGGGACGAGGCGGAGCGGCAGCGGCGCGAGGAGTTCATCACGCGGGTGAACGCCGCCTACGGGCGCGGGGACGAGGCACTGCTGCGTGAGCTGTCGGAGGAGTGGGAGCGCGGTCCGGTGCCCGCGGCGGACGAGCTGAGTGAGAGCGAGGAGCTCTATGCCCGGCTGGACTGGCTGGCCCGGCGCAAGGAGCTGCTGACCGTGGTCGCGCGGGACCTGGAGGACAGCGCGATCGGCGCGATGCTGCGGATGGCGCCCGACGACCCGGACCGGCTGCTGGACGAGATCGCCGAGCAGCTGCTGGCGCAGGTCGCCGAGCGCGAGGCGGAGCTGGCGGCGCTGGTGCAAGGGGTGCAGTAGGTTCGAGATGTTGGCTACGACGAGAGAAGGCGTGACCCCATGAACTTCGCACCGCTGCCCACGGTGGACGCAGCTTCGGTGCCGGCCGACGGGCTGGTGCTGGACGTCCGCGAAGCCGACGAGTGGGCGGCCGGGCATGTCGACGGTGCGCTGCACGTGCCGATGAGCGACTTCGTGGCGCGCTTCGGCGAGGTGACGGAGGCGGTGGCCGACGGGCGGCGCGCCTACGTGATGTGCCGGGTCGGCGGCCGGTCCGCGCAGGTCACCCAGTACCTGGTGCAGCAGGGCATCGACGCGGTGAACATCGACGGCGGCATGCTCGCGTGGGAGAGCGCGGGCCGCCCGATGGTCACGGACTCCGGCGCCCCCGCCGTCGTCCTGTAGCTCCAAGTTCTGGCCGGGCTCCGGCCTGTAGTGGCGCCGTCCGGCGGCCGTGAGGACGGGCCTCGCGGTGCCGGAAGCCGGGCAGCCGTCCGGGCCGGCCGCGGCCCCTCAGCGAACGGGGGCGGCGGTGGGGCAGTCGCCCGGCCTCATCCCAGCGGGTGGGCGGCCAGCAGGTCGCCGAGGGCCTCCTCGTGCGCGGCGGCCGGGCCGAGCGAGAGCTCCAGCTGCTTGGCCCAGGCGTGGAAGCGGTGCAGTGGATAGTCGGTGTCCGCGCCGAAGCCGCCGTGCAGGTGCTGCGCCGTCTGTACGACGCGCCGCACGCCTTCCGAGGCCCAGATCTTCGCCACCGCGATGTCCGCCGGCGCGGGCAGCGCCCCTCCCGCTCCCGTGCTGATCCGCCAGGCGGCCTGCCAGAGGGTGGCCTCCATGGCACGCAGGTCGATGTACCGGTCGGCGGCCTGGACGGCGACGGCCTGGAACGTCGCGACGGGGAAGCCGAACTGCTCCCGTTTGCCGGTGTACGCGCTGGTCATGGTCAGCACCTGCTCCCCCAGGCCGAGTGCCAGCGCACAGGTGCCGGTGGTGAGCAGCCCGCGCAGCCACTCCCAGGCGCCCTCCGCGTCGATCAGCTCCCGGTCGGTGACGCGTACGGAACCGAGCCGGACCTCGGCGAAGAGCTCACCGTTCGTGGAGACCTGCTCGGCGAGCGTCACGCCCTCGTGGTCGGGGCGCACGAGGGCGAGGACCGCCCGCCCGTCCGGTGTGTGCGCCGGAACGGCGATGCGGTCGGCGCCCTGGGCCCACGGCACGCCCGTCTGCGTCCCGTCCAGCACCCAGCCGCCGCCCTCGCCGTCGGGCGCGGGGCGGTCCCTCGTCACGCCGCCGCCGCCGGCCGCGGTTCCGTCCCCGGTCGTGCTGCCGGCGCCGTCCGCGTCGCGGCGGGCGGTCACGGCCAGCTCTGCCGGGCCGTGACCGGTGCGGCCGTGCGCGCCCACGGTCAGCACCAGCTCGCCGCGGCCCACCCGGGGCAGCAGCTCGGCGGCCAGGGCGGGGCTGCCGTAGCGCTCGACCGCCATCGCGACCGCGCAGGTTTCGAGCAACGGCACACGGGCCAGCACCCTGGCCGCCTCACGCAGCACCAGGCACAGGGCGACGGGGTCCAGTCCCGCGCCGCCGTGCTCGGGGGAGAGCACCAGGCTCAGCAGGTCGGAGTCCGCGAGCCGGGACCACAGCGCGCGGTCGAAGTCGTCCGCCACGGCACCCTCGGTGAGCGCGGGACTCGGCACCCCGTCGGGAGCGACGCCCGAGAACACCGCCCGCGCCGCCTCGACGGCCGCCTGCTGCTCCTCGCTGAAGGTGAAGTCCACAGCCCTGCCCCTCCTGCCCGCGACCGCCCGTGCCTGACGGAGCGTCAAGATAGAACAGGTTCTAGGGGAAGGGAATGGGCAGGGACTCAGCGGTCGAAGTCGAGCACTACCTCGGGCGTGACGGCGTGCGACTGGCAGGCCAGTACGTAACCCGCCTCGGTCTCCTCGTTCTCCAGCGCGTAGTTGCGGTCCATTCGCACCTCGCCACGGACGAGGAACGCCCGGCAGGTCCCGCAGACCCCGCCCTTGCAGGCGTACGGCGCGTCCGCGCGGGCCCGCAGCACCGTCTCCAGCAGCGACTCCGACTCACGGACCGGCCAGGTACCGGACCGGCCGTCCAGGGTGGCCGTGAGCGTGGCGTGTGCGGCCACCGCGGCAGCCCGCACGGCGGCCGCTGCCGAACCGTCGTCCACGTGGAAGATCTCCTGGTGGATGCGCCCGCGCTCCACGCCGAGATCGCGCAGCGTGCGCTCGGCGCCCTGCACGAGCCCGAACGGTCCGCACAGGTACCACCCGTCCACCTCGCCGACCGGCAGCAGCCGGGGCAGCAGCGCGGTCAGCCGCTCGCGGTCCAGCCGTCCGGACGGCAGACCCGCCTGCTGCTCCTCCCGCGACAGCACGGTGACCAGCTGGAAGCGGCCGGGGAAGCGGTCCTTGAGGTCCGCGACCTCGTCGACGAACATCGTCGAGGAGGCGGTGCGGTCACTGCGTATCAGGCAGAACCGGGCGTCCGGCTCCCTCTCCAGCACGGTCGCCGCCATCGAGAGCACCGGCGTGATGCCGCTGCCGCCGACGATCGCCGCGAAGCGGCCCGGGCGCGGCGCCAGCAGGAACCTGCCCATCGGCGCCATGACGTCGACCGTGTCCCCGGCCGCGAGCTCCTTGAGCGCGTACGTCGAGAACTCGCCGCCGTCCACCAGCCGGATGGCCACCTTCAGGACCGGGTCCGCACCCGCGGGAGCGGCCGGGGAGCAGATCGAGTACGTACGCCGGATCTCCTCGCCGCCGGCCGTGCTCCGGCGCAGCGTGACGTGCTGGCCGGGGGTGTGGCGGAAGGTCTCGCGCAGGGCGGGCGGTACGGCGAAGGTGACGGCCACCGAATCGTCCGTGAGCCGCTCGACCTCGCTCACCCGGAGCGGGTGGAACATCTACAACTCCTTGAAGTGGTCGAACGGTTCACGGCACGTGGTGCAGCGGCGCAGGGCCTTGCAGGCGGTGGAGGAGAACCGGCTCAGAAGTTCGGTCTCGGTCGAGCCGCAGTGCGGGCACCGGATGGCGAGCGACACCGGGACGGGGCCGCTGCCGGGGGCGCCCGCCGCGCCCTGCGGGCGGGGCGGGGCTATGCCGAACTCGGCCAGCTTGCGCCGGCCTTCCGCGCTGATGTCGTCCGTCGACCAGGCCGGGGACAGCACCGTCACCACGGTCACGTCCGGTATCCCGTGCTCGTTCAGCACCCGCTCTATGTCGGAGGACATGGCCTCGATCGCGGGGCAGCCGGTGTAGGTGGGGGTGAGCCGCACCTCGACCCTGCCGGGGGCCATGACCCGCACGCCGCGCATCACCCCGAGCTCCTCCAGGGTCAGTACGGGCAGCTCCGGGTCGGGCACCGAACCGGCCAGCCGGTTCAGTTCCTCCTCCAGGGCGGTCATGCCCGCCGGGGCGGCGGTGCCGGTCACCATGTCGCTCCCGGGTGGCTGCGGTGCAGGTGCTGCATCTCGGCGAGCATCCGCCCGAACGATTCCGTGTGCAGACCCTGGCGTCCCGCGCCCGCGCTCCATGCGCCGCTGCGCGGCCCGTCGGGAACGGTCAGCGTGGCCCGCTCCAGCAGGGCCGTCACCGACGTCAGCCAGTCGGCCTCCAGCTCGCGCCAGTCGATGTCCACTCCGTCGACCGGCTGGAACAGCTCGCCGGTGAAGCGCCACAGCGCCTGACAGGCCCGCTGCATCCGCTCATGGCTCTCGGCGGTGCCGTCGCCCAGCCGCAGTGTCCACTGCTCGGCGTGGTCCTGGTGGTAGGCGACCTCCTTGACCGCCTTCGCGGCCAGCCCGGACAGGTCACCGGCGTCCGCCGCGGCCAGCCGGCCGTACATCAGGCGCTGGTAGGTGGAGAAATACAGCTGTCGCGCGATGGTGTGGGCGAAGTCGCCGTTGGGCTGCTCCACCAGCTGGACGTTGCGGAAGGCCCGCTCCTCGCGCAGATAGGCGAGCTCGTCCTCGTCCCCGGCCAGGGACAGCAGCACCCGGGCCTGGCCGAGCAGGTCCAGCGCGATGTTGGCGAGCGCGACCTCCTCCTCCAGGACGGGTGCGTGACCCGCCCACTCCCCGAGCCGGTGCGACAGCACCAGTGCGTCGTCGCCGAGGGCGAGCGCCGCGGCGGTCGCCGTGGGAGTCGTCTCCGGAGCCGTCACAGGTGCTGCACCCCTTCCGGGATCTCGTAGAAGGTCGGGTGCCGGTAGGGCTTGTCCGCGGCCGGCTCGAAGAAGGGGTCCTTCTCGTCCGGCGAGGAAGCGGTGATCGCCGCGGAGGGCACGACCCAGATCGACACGCCCTCGCTGCGACGGGTGTACAGGTCCCGGGCGTTGCGCAGGGCCAGCTCGGCGTCCGGCGCGTGCAGGCTTCCCGCGTGCGTGTGGGACAGCCCGCGGCGCGAGCGCACGAACACCTCCCACAGCGGCCAGTCCGTGTTCGTCATGCCGTCGCCTCCCCGTGCTCCGCCTGCCGGTCGTGCTCTTCGCGCTGTCCGTGCTCTTCACGCCGGCCGCGCTGCTCGTGCTTCGCGGCGTACGCCGCTGCCGCTTCCCTGACCCAGGCGCCCTCTTCGTGCGCACGGCGCCGCTGGGAGATCCGCTGCTCGTTGCAGGGCCCGTTGCCCTTGAGGACCTCCCAGAACTCCGTCCAGTCGATCGCCCCGAAGTCGTAGTGCCCGCGCTCCTCGTTCCACCGCAGGTCCGGGTCGGGGAGCGTGAGCCCCAGCGCCTCGGCCTGCGGGACGCAGATGTCGACGAAACGCTGGCGCAGCTCGTCGTTGGAGTGCCGCTTGATCTTCCAGGCCATCGACTGCGCCGAGTGCGCCGACTCGTCGTCCGGCGGGCCGAACATCATCAGCGACGGCCACCACCAGCGGTCCACCGCGTCCTGAGCCATCGCGTGCTGCTCCGGCGTCCCGCGGGAGAGCGCGAGCAGGGCCTCGTACCCCTGGCGCTGGTGGAAGGACTCCTCCTTGCACACCCGCACCATCGCGCGGGCGTACGGGCCGTACGAGCAGCGGCACAGCGGCACCTGGTTGGTGATCGCGGCGCCGTCGACGAGCCAGCCGATGGCGCCGACGTCGGCCCAGGTCAGCGTCGGGTAGTTGAAGATCGAGGAGTACTTCTGGCGGCCGGAGTGGAGCTTGTCGAGCAGCTCGTCCCGGCTGACGCCCAGCGTCTCGGCTGCGCTGTACAGGTACAGGCCGTGCCCGGCCTCGTCCTGGACCTTGGCCATCAGGATCGCCTTGCGCCGCAGCGAGGGCGCACGGGTGATCCAGTTGGCCTCCGGCTGCATGCCGATGATCTCGGAGTGGGCGTGCTGCGCGATCTGCCGGACGAGTGAGGCGCGGTACGCCTCGGGCATCCAGTCGCGCGGCTCGATCCGCTCGTCGGCGGCCACCGCGGCGTCGAACACCGCCTGGTACGCCTCCTGCGTCTCCGCAGTCACTGCCGTCATCGGGCCCCCTACCGACCGATCGTTCGGTTGAATGACTTCAATGGTGAGTCGGCGGCCCGTATGGTGTCAACCCTGTGGATAACTGCGGTGGAGCGATGCGGCCGCGGATCGAGGCGGATCGGGGCGGGATGGACGCGTACGACAAGGACGGCGGGCGCGCCGAGCTCGCCGCGAACCCCCGGGGCACCGCCCCGCACCCCTCCCCACCCGGCGCACCCGCCGCGTCCCGCTCCGCCGGCGCACCCCCCGGCCGGTCGCCCGGCGCGGACGGCGACCCGGGCGCGGACGCCGGCCTCGGCGCGGACGCCGATGCCGACGCGGTGCCGGCCCCCCGCAGCGGGGGCATAGCCGGGCTCTCGATGCCGTACCAAGTGGTGGCCTCCGTCGCTCTCGCCGTCGTCTCGGTCCTCGCCTGCTACCACCTGGCCATGGTGTTCCTGCACGTCGCGCCGTCGAACACGCTGACCAAGCAGCACGGCAAGGCGGTCGACGAGTGGGTCTTCCCGGAGTTCGAGCAGAACTGGAAGCTCTTCGCGCCGAACCCGCTCCAGCAGAACATCGCCGTCCACGCCCGGGCCGAGATCACCACCGCCGACGGCGGGCGCCGGACCACCGGGTGGATCGACCTCACGGCCGACGACGGGGAAGCCATCCGCGGCAACCTCCTGCCGAGCCATGTGAACCAGAACGAGCTGCGCCGCGGCTGGGACTTCTTCGTCAACTCGCACACCACCGACAACCGCCCCAACGGCCTGCGCGGCCGGCTCTCCGAGCGCTACATCCGCCGCATCGCGATGCTCCGTCTGGACGCCCATGACCTGGGCGGCCGCGTCGAGCGGATCCAGTTGCGCTCCTCCACCCGGGGGATCCAGGCCCCGGTCTGGAGTGAGGAGAGGACGGACACCCGGACCTACTACCGGACGCTCCCGTGGTGGACGGTGACCGCTGCCGATCTCCCCGCAGGCGTGGAACGCGGCGCGGACGGCGGCCGTACGGAGGCGCACCAGTGAACCCCACCAGCACCCGCCGCACCGCCCCGTCCCCCCGGGCCCTGCGCGAGCCGGCCGACCGCCGTCTCGCACGTGCCGTCCAGCGCGTCACGGCCACCGCCCTCGGCCCGTACCAGACCGCCATCGTGCGCATCGGTTTCGCCGGCGCCTGGCTGCTCTTCCTGCTGCGGGAGTTCCCCCACCGTCGCGAGCTGTACGGCCCCGAGGGCCCGTGGTCCTGGGACATGGGCCAGCAGCTGATCGCGAACAACCACTCGTTCACCGTCCTGATGTGGTCGGACAGCCCCGTCTGGTTCGAGGTCGTGTACGCGGTCGCCATGCTCTCCAGCGTGGGCCTGCTGATCGGCTGGCGCACCCGGACCATGTCCGCGCTGTTCATGATCGGTGTGCTGTCGCTGCAGAACCGCTCCATCTTCATGGGCGACGGCGGGGACAACGTCATCCACCTGATGGCGATCTACCTGGTCCTCACCCGCTGCGGCCAGGTCTGGTCCCTCGACGCCCGCCGCGCCGCGCGCGCCGGTTCCCGCGGTGACGCGATCGGCGTCGCCCTGTGGACGGCACTCGGCTGCGGGGTGGTGGCCGCGACCCTGCTCGGCGACCGGAGCGGCGAGACCTGGTTCCTGTGGTTCCTGTGGCTGCTGTGGCTGGCGCAGGGCCTGTGGTGGGCGGTGTGCCGGTACGCGCCCGGCGAGCCGCGCGTGCTGCTCGACGTCCTCGCCAACCTCGCCCACAACGCCGGCCTGTTCGTGATCATGGCGGAGGTCTGCCTGATCTACGCCACGGCCGGCTGGTACAAGATCCAGGGCTCCCGCTGGCAGGACGGCACCGCGCTGTACTACCCGCTGAAGCTGGACTACTTCACGCCCTGGCCGTTCTTCTCGGACATCCTCGCCAACAGCGGCGTGGTCGTGCTGCTGCTGACGTACGGCACGGTCGTGGTGCAGGTCGCGTTCCCCTTCACGCTCTTCAACCGGCGCGTCAAGAACGTCCTGCTCGTGGCGATGATGCTGGAGCACGCGGGCATCGCGGTGCTGCTGGGGCTGCCGTTCTTCTCGCTCGCCATGATCGCCGCGGACGCCGTCTTCCTGCCGACGGCCTTCCTGGTCCGGCTCGGTGCCCGGGTCCGGCTCGGCCGGGACCGGCTGCTGCCCGGGCGGAGCGGGCCCGTGCCGGACGATCGGCCCGCCGGCGACGCGCGAGCCCCCCGTACCCTCGTGGGGTGAGCAGCGAGACCCCCCTCCAGTACGACGACGGATACGGCCCCGAGATCGGTGTCGGCCCGCACCCCCTGCCCTGGCCCGAGGGCGAGCGGTACGACCCCGAGCTGCTCGCCGGGGGCGACCGGCGCAATGTCGTGGACCGCTACCGGTACTGGACGCGCGAGGCGATCGTGGCCGACCTGGACACCCGGCGCCATGACTTCCATGTGGCCGTGGAGAACTGGGGCCACGACTTCAACATCGGTTCCGTCGTCCGCACCGCCAACGCCTTCCTCGCCAAGGAGGTCCACATCGTGGGCCGCCGCCGCTGGAACCGGCGCGGTGCGATGGTCACCGACCGGTACCAGCACGTGCGGCACCACCCGGACACCGAGTCGCTGACCGCGTGGGCCGCCGCCGAGGGGCTGCCGGTCATCGGCATCGACAACCTCCCCGGGGCCGTACCGCTGGAGCGCACCGAGCTGCCGCGCCGCTGCGTGCTGCTGTTCGGCCAGGAGGGGCCGGGCCTCACGGAGGAGGCCCGCAAGCACACGGCGATGGTCTGCTCGATCGCCCAGTTCGGCTCGACCCGCTCGATCAACGCGGGCGCGGCCGCGGCGATCGCCATGCACGCGTGGGTGCAGCGGTACGCGGAGATCTCCCCCGAGGTGCCGGGGGCGGCCGCGGCCGGCGCCTGACCGGTGGAGGTCACGCCCGGCGGCGGACCTCCATCACGGTGAGCCGGAGGGGGGCCTCACGCCTGGCGGCGTACCTCCACCACGCGGAAGCGGTTCGACACGAAGGCGCCGTCGCACAGCGCGGCGTTCGCCGCCGGGTTGCCGCCGGAGCCGTGGAAGTCGGAGAACGCCGCCGTCTGGTTGACGTACACCCCGCCCGTCAGGTTCAGCGACAGCTGCGCCGACTCCTCCAGGCAGACCTCCTCGACCGCGCGCTCGACGTCCGCCGACGTCGTGTACGCGCCGACCGTCATGGCGCCCTTCTCGCGCACCGTGCGCCGCAGCAGGTCCAGCCCGTCGGCGGTCGAGTCGACCGAGACGGCGAAGGCGACCGGGCCGAAGCACTCCGACATGTACGCCGCTTCCGCGTCCGGCTTGGAGCCGTCGAGCTTGACGAGGACGGGCGTGCGGACGACGGCGTCCGGGAAGTCGGGGTTGGCGATCTCGCGCGAGGCGAGGGCGACCTCGCCCAGGCCGGCGGCCGCCTCCAGGCGGGCCTTCACGTCGGGGTTCACGATGGCGCCCAGCAGGGCGTTCGCCCGGGCGTCGTCGCCGAGCAGGCCGTCGACCGCGGCGGCCAGGTCGGCCACGACCTCGTCGTACGACTTGGGGCCGGCGTCGGTGGAGATCCCGTCGCGCGGGATGAGCAGGTTCTGCGGGGTGGTGCACATCTGGCCGCTGTACAGGGACAGGGAGAACGCCAGGTTGGACAGCATCCCCTTGTAGTCGTCGGTGGAGTCGATGACGACGGTGTTGACGCCGGCCTTCTCCGTGTACACCTGGGCCTGCCGGGCGTTGGCCTCCAGCCAGTCGCCGAAGGAGGTCGAGCCGGTGTAGTCGATGATCCGGATCTCGGGCCGGAGCGCGAGCTCCTTGGCGATGCCCTCGCCGGGCCGCTCCGCGGCCAGGGCCACCAGGTTCGGGTCGAAGCCGGCCTCGGCGAGCACCTCACGGGCCACCTTGACCGTGAGCGCCAGGGGCAGCACCGCGCGCGGGTGCGGCTTGACCAGGACCGGGTTGCCGGTGGCCAGAGAGGCGAACAGGCCCGGGTAGCCGTTCCACGTCGGGAAGGTGTTGCAGCCGATCAGCAGCGAGATGCCGCGCCCCACCGGTGTGAACGCCTTCCGCAGCTCCAGCGGGTCGCGCTTGCCCTGCGGCTTCGACCAGTCCGCCACCAGGGGTGTGCGCACCTGCTCCGCGTACGCGTACGCCACCGCCTCGAGCCCGCGGTCCTGCGCGTGCGGTCCGCCGGCCTGGAACGCCATCATGAACGCCTGCCCGCTGGTGTGCATCACCGCGTGCGCGAACTCGTGGGTCCGGGCGCTGATGCGGGCCAGGATCTCCAGGCACACCAGCGCACGGGTCTCCGGGCCGGCGTCCCGCCAGGCGGCCGTGCCGGCGCGCATCGCGGGCAGCAGGACGTCCACGTCGGCGTGCGGGTACTCCACGCCCAGCTCCGGCCCGTACGGGGACACTTCGCCGCCCGTCCAGCCGTCCGTGCCCGGCTGGTCCAGCTCGAAGCGGGCGCCGAGGACGGCCTTGTGGGCGGCGAGGCCGTCGGCCGCGCTCAATGAGCCGTTCTCCCCGTACGCCTTGGGGTGCTCGGGATGCGGGGACCAGTAGGCCCGGGTGCGGATCGCCTCGAGGGCCTGGTCCAGCGTGGGCCGGTGCCTCTCGGACAGGTGGTCGGTGGTGAGCTGAGCGGCGGCCATGACGGACCAACTCCTCGTCGAGCTGGGCAGGGACAGGCGGACAGAGCTAGAGTAACCGAACGATCGGTCGGGACAAGGGGGCCTCCCGAACCTGTGGACAGCTCATCGGGGAGGATCACTGTCATGACCGACAACATGGCCATCGAGCGCAGCCGCACCGTCGCGGTCGTCGGCACCGGCACCATGGGGCAGGGCATCGCCCAGGTCGCGCTGGTCGCCGGCCACCCCGTGCGCCTCCACGACGCAGGTCCCGGCCGCGCCGCGCAGGCCGCCGCGGCCATCACCGCACGACTGGACCGTCTGGCGGAAAAGGGCCGTCTCACCGCCGGCGAGCGCGACGCGGCGGCCGGCCGGCTGCACGTGGCGGACACGCTCGACGACCTCGCCGACGCCGCGCTCGTGATCGAGGCGATCGTCGAGCGGCTCGAGGTCAAGCAGGAGCTCTTCACCGCCCTGGAGAAGATCGTCCCCGACGACTGCCTGCTCGCCACCAACACCTCGTCGCTCTCGGTCACCGCCATCGCGGGGGCGCTGCGCCTGCCGGGCCGTTTCGTGGGCATGCACTTCTTCAACCCCGCGCCGCTGCTCCCGCTCGTCGAGATCGTCAGCGGCTTCGCCACCGACGACACCGCGGCCACGCGCGCGTACGACACGGCCGGGGCCTGGGGGAAGACGCCGGTGCGCTGCGCCGACACCCCCGGCTTCATCGTCAACCGCATCGCCCGCCCCTTCTACGCCGAGGCGCTGCGCCTGTACGAGGAGCGGGCCGCCGACCCGGCCACCATCGACGCGGTCCTGCGCGAGTGCGGCGGCTTCAGGATGGGCCCCTTCGAGCTGACCGACCTCATCGGGCAGGACGTCAACGAGGCCGTCACCCGGTCCGTGTGGGAGTCCTTCTACCAGGACCCCAAGTTCACGCCGTCCCTCGCCCAGCGCCGCCTGGTCGAGTCGGGGCGCCTCGGCCGCAAGGCGGGGCAGGGCTGGTACCCGTACGCCGAGGGCGGCGAGCGGCCCGCCCCGCGCACCGAGGCCCCGGCACCCGCACCCGCAGCCGTCACCGTCCACGGCCACCTGGGCCACGCCGAACCGCTCGTCGCCATGATGGAGCAGGCCGGCATCAAGGTCCGGCGCAGGAAGCACGGCAAGCACCTCGTCCTCCCGGGCGGAGGACAGGTCGGCCTCGCCGACGGCGAGACCGTCTTCGAGTACGACGGCGACGAGATCATCTACTTCGACCTCGCCCACGACTACACGACCGCCACCCGCATCGCCCTGTCCACCGCCCCCTCCACCTCGGAGGAGACGCTGCGGGAGGCCGTCGGGCTCTTCCAGGCGCTGGGCAAGGACGTCACGGTGATCGGCGACGTGCCCGGCATGATCGTCGCCCGCACGGTCGCGATGCTGGTCGATCTCGCCGTCGACGCCGTCGACCGCGGCGTCGCCTCCGCCGAGGACATCGACACCGCGATGCGCCTGGGGGTCAACTACCCGGCCGGACCCTTCGAGTGGGCCGCCCTGCTCGGCTACGAGCACGTGGCGGAGCTGCTCGGCGCGCTGCACGAGCGCTACCCGACCGGCCGTTACGCCCCCTGCCTCGGCGTCCTGCGCAAGGAGCACGAGGAGCGGGCCGCCACGAAGGACCAGGACAGCCGATGACCACCGCCAAGCGTGACACCTACACCCCCGAGACGCTGCTCTCGGTCGCCGTCCGCGTCTTCAACGAGCGCGGCTACGACGGCACCTCCATGGAGCACCTCTCCAAGGCGGCCGGCATCTCCAAGTCCTCGATCTACCACCACGTCACGAGCAAGGAGGAGCTGCTGCGGCGTGCGGTCAGCCGGGCACTCGACGGGCTCTTCGCGGTCCTCGACGAGCCGGGTGCCGTGCGGGGGCGGGCCATCGAGCGGGTCGAGTACGTGACCCGGCGCACCGTCGAGGTGCTCATGGACGAACTGCCGTACGTGACCCTGCTGCTGCGGGTGCGCGGCAACACGACGACCGAGCGGTGGGCGCTGGAGCGGCGCCGCGAGTTCGACCACCGCGTCGCGGAGCTGCTCAAGGCCGCGGCCGCGGACGGCGACCTGCGCGCGGACGTGGACATACGGCTCGCCACCCGGCTGCTCTTCGGCATGATCAACTCGCTCGTGGAGTGGTACCGCCCGCAGCCGGGCGGCGGCTCCGAGCGGCAGCAGCTCGTCGACACCGTCGTCCACCTGGCTTTCGACGGGCTGCGCACCGGCTCCTGATCCGCACCGCACCACGAGGCGCGCCGGGCGGCGTCCGGCGCGCCTCGTCGTGCTTCCCTGCCTGGTCATGGCGTGGCGCAGGCCCGGCGCGCACCGTCGTACCGCCGAGCGGTCCGCCCGGGGGCGGCTCCCGGCCGTCGGCTCCCGCTCGTCGGCTCCGGGCGGGCGGTCTCCGCTCGTCGGCTCCGGGCGGGCGGTCTCCGCTCGTCGGCTCCCCGTCGTCGCCGTCCGCGTCGAGCGTGCCGCCGGAGGGGCCGGCGGGCTGCTGTCAGCTCTCGTCCGTCAGGATCCGCCGGTTCAGGTCGGTCTCCTCGAAGACCAGCAGGGTCCGCGTCGACAGCACCTCCGGGATGGACTGGAGCTTGGTCAGGACCAGTTCGCGCAGGGTGCGGTTGTCCGGTGTGTGGACCAGCAGCAGGACGTCGAAGTCACCGCTGACCAGCGCGATGTGTGCCGCTCCCGGCAGCGCCTGGAGCTTCTCGCGGACCGTGCGCCACGAGTTCTGGACGATCTTGAGCGTGATGTAGGCGGAGGCCCCCTGGCCGGCCCGCTCGTGGTTCACCCGTGCGCTGAAGCCGCGGATCACGCCGTCCTCGATGAGCCGGTTGATCCGCGCGTAGGCGTTGGCGCGCGACACATGGACCCGCTCGGCCACGGAGCGTATCGAGGCCCGGCCATCCGTTTGGAGGATCCGGAGGATGTCGCGGTCGATCGCGTCGAGCGGCCGCGGCGCGTGTTCGGGCTCGCCACCCGTCGGCCTGAGCTCCCTGCCGTCGGCCATTTGTTCAGCTGCCATGTCCCCCCGCCTCTCTCGCATGGACGACCTGCCTCCATCCCAGGCTGTGGAGAACCGTTTGTCCACAGGCTGAAGGCGCCTGTAGCCAAAATGCCGCCACGACCGAACAATCGGTAGGTGAGGCGCGTCACAGTCGTGCCCCCCTTCGGGTCTTATGCCCGCTCCCACGAGGAGGTGCTGTCATGACGGTCCAAGAGCTGCCCGGTGCCGCCCCTTACCGGCCCACCCCGCCCCCGGCGTGGAAGCCGCGCACCGATCCCGCACCGCTGCTCCCGGACCCCGAGCCGTACCGGGTGCTCGGTACGGACGCCGCGACCGGCTTCGCCCCCGAGCTGCTGCGCCGGCTCTACGCCGAGCTGGTGCGCGGCCGCCGGTACAACGCGCAGGCGACGGCCCTCACCAAGCAGGGCAGGCTCGCGGTGTACCCGTCGACCACCGGCCAGGAGGCCTGCGAGGTCGCCGCCGCCCTCGTGCTGGAGGAGCAGGACTGGCTCTTCCCGTCGTACCGCGACACGCTCGCCGCCGTGGCGCGGGGCCTGGACCCCGTCCAGGCGCTGACCCTCCTGCGCGGCGACTGGCACACCGGGTACGACCCGCGTGAGCACCGCATCGCGCCCCTCTCCACCCCGCTCGCCACCCAGCTCCCGCACGCCGTGGGACTGGCCCACGCCGCGCGCCTGAAGGGCGACGACGTGGTGGCCCTCGCCATGGTCGGCGACGGCGGCACCAGTGAGGGCGACTTCCACGAGGCGCTGAACTTCGCCGCGGTCTGGCAGGCACCCGTCGTCTTCCTCGTACAGAACAACGGCTTCGCCATCTCCGTCCCGCTCGCCAAGCAGACGGCCGCGCCCTCGCTGGCCCACAAGGCCGTCGGTTACGGCATGCCGGGCCGGCTCGTCGACGGCAACGACGCGGCCGCGGTGCACCAGGTCCTCTCCGAGGCGGTGGCCCGCGCCCGGCGCGGCGGCGGCCCCACCCTCGTGGAGGCCATCACGTACCGCATCGACGCCCACACCAACGCCGACGACGCCACCCGCTACCGAGGTGACGGCGAGGTCGAGGCGTGGCGCGCGCACGATCCGATCAGGCTGCTGGAGCAGGAGTTGACGGAAAGGGGCCTCCTCGACGAGGAGGGGATACGGCAGGCGGCCGAGGACGCCGAGGCGATGGCGGCGCGGCTGCGCGAGCGGATGAACGCCGACGCGGAGCTCGAACCCATGGACCTGTTCGCGCACGTCTTCGCCGAGCAGACGGCACAACTGCGGGAGCAGGCCGCGCAGTTGCGTGCCGAGCTCGACGCCGAAGGTGAGGCGTGATGACGACCGTGGCAACCACGTCCGCGGCCAGGGCGGCGGCCAAGCCCGCCACCATGGCGCAGGCCCTCCAGCGCGCGATGCGCGACGCGATGGCCGAGGACCCGTCGGTCCACGTCATGGGGGAGGACGTCGGCACGCTCGGCGGCGTCTTCCGGGTGACGGACGGGCTCGCCAAGGAGTTCGGCGAGGACCGCTGCACGGACACCCCGCTCGCCGAGGCGGGCATCCTCGGCACGGCGGTCGGCATGGCGATGTACGGGCTGCGGCCGGTCGTCGAGATGCAGTTCGACGCCTTTGCCTACCCGGCGTTCGAGCAGTTGATCAGTCATGTCGCGCGGATGCGCAACCGGACGCGGGGCGCGATGCCGCTCCCGATCGTGGTGCGCGTGCCGTACGGCGGCGGTATCGGCGGCGTCGAGCACCACAGCGACTCGTCCGAGGCGTACTACATGGCGACTCCGGGGCTCCATGTCGTCACGCCCGCCACGGTCGCCGACGCGTACGGGCTGCTGCGGGCGGCGATCGCCTCCGACGACCCCGTCGTCTTCCTGGAGCCGAAGCGCCTCTACTGGTCGAAGTCCGACTGGTCGCCGGAGGCGCCGGCGCAGGTGGAGCCGATCGGCCGCGCGGTGGTGCGGCGCACCGGTCGCAGCGCGACGCTCATCACCTACGGGCCTTCCGTGCCGGTCTGCCTGGAGGCCGCCGAGGCGGCCCAGGCCGAGGGCTGGGACCTGGAGGTCGTCGACCTGCGCTCGCTGGTGCCGTTCGACGACGAGACCGTGTGTGCGTCCGTACGGCGCACCGGCCGGGCGGTCGTGGTGCACGAGTCCAACGGCTTCGGCGGACCGGGCGGGGAGATCGCCGCTCGTGTCACGGAGCGGTGCTTCCACCACCTGGAGGCGCCGGTGCTGCGCGTGGCCGGGTTCGACATCCCCTATCCGCCGCCGATGCTGGAGCGGCACCACCTGCCCGGTGTGGACCGGATCCTTGACGCGGTGGCGCGACTGCAGTGGGAGGCGGACAGCTGATGGCCCAGGTGCTGGAGTTCAAACTGCCCGACCTCGGCGAGGGCCTCACCGAGGCGGAGATCGTGCGCTGGCTGGTGGACGTCGGCGACGTCGTCGCCATAGACCAGCCGGTCGTCGAGGTGGAGACGGCCAAGGCGATGGTGGAGGTGCCGTGCCCTTACGGGGGTGTGGTGACCGCACGGTTCGGTGAGGAGGGGACGGAGCTGCCGGTCGGGGCGCCGCTGCTGACGGTGGCCGTCGGCGCGACGTCGGTGCCGCCGGACTCCTCCCCGGACGGCCAGGCCCGGCCCGCCTCCCCCGGATCCGCGGCCCAGGGATCCTCGAACGCCTCCGGATCGCCGGCCTCCGCGGCCGCCGCCGCGCAGGAGACGTCCGGGAACGTCCTCGTCGGGTACGGGACGGGGGCGCCGGTGGCTCGCAGGCGCCGGGTAAGGGCGGCGGCCGCTGCCGCTCCGTCCGGCTCCGCGCGGGTGGACGCCCGAACGGCGCCCGCCGCTCCGGCCGCGAGCGCGCCCGGCGCCACCGCTGCCGCCACCGCCGTACCGGCTCCGGCGACGGTGCCCGGGGACGGGCCCGTGCCGGTGATCTCACCGCTCGTGCGGAAGCTGGCCCGGGAGCAGGGCATCGACCTGCGTGCGCTGCGCGGCTCCGGCCCCGACGGGCTGATCCTGCGCGCCGATGTCGAGCGCGCGATCGCCGCGCCGGCGCAGCCGGCCGCCGCCCCGGCCTCCGCTCCCGCTCCCACCGCCCTCGCCGCCGCGGCCGCGGTCGCGGAGCGGGTGCCGCTGCGCGGCGTGCGCGGCGCGGTCGCCGACAAGATGTCCCGCAGCCGACGTGAGATCCCCGAGGCCACCTGCTGGGTCGACGCCGACGCGACCGACCTCATGGCCGCGCGGACCGCGATGAACGCGGCCGGAGGGCCGAAGATCTCCCTGCTGGCGCTCCTGGCGCGTATCTGCACGGCCGCGCTGGCCCGCTACCCGGAGCTCAACGCCACGGTCGACACCGAGGCACGGGAGATCGTGCGGCTCCCCGAGGTGCATCTGGGCTTCGCGGCCCAGACCGACCGGGGCCTGGTCGTCCCCGTCGTCCGCGACGCCCACCGCCGCACGGCGGAGTCGCTGACGGCGGAGTTCGCCCGCCTGACGGAGGTGGCACGGGCCGGGACGCTCACCCCGGCGGACCTCACGGGCGGCACGTTCACCCTGAACAACTACGGGGTGTTCGGGGTCGACGGCTCGACGCCCATCATCAACCACCCCGAGGCGGCCATGCTGGGTGTGGGCCGGATCATCCCCAAGCCGTGGGTGCACCAGGGCGAACTCGCCGTCCGCCAGGTCGTGCAGCTCTCGCTCACCTTCGACCACCGGGTCTGCGACGGAGGCACGGCAGGCGGATTCCTCCGGTACGTGGCGGACTGCGTGGAGTCTCCGGCGGTGCTGCTGCGCACCCTCTGAGGTCCCGCTCCCCGGGGTGATCCCCCGGGGACCGGGGCTCCGGCGGGGTTCGGGATACTGGTCGCGTGACCCGAACTGACGTCGTCGTGCTCGCCGGGGGAGCCGCCAAGCGGCTCGGCGGGGCGGACAAGCCCGGGCTGAGCGTGGGCGGGCGCGCCCTGCTCGACCGCGTCCTCGCCGCCTGCCGGGAAGCCACCCGCGTCGTGGTGGTCGGGGACCGGCGCCCCACCGTGCGGCCCGTGGTGTGGGCGCGGGAGGAACCTCCCGGAGGCGGGCCGGTGGCCGCGCTCGCGGCCGGACTGCGGCACGTGGAGGCCGGCCGCGTGCTCGTCCTCAGCGGCGATTTGCCGTTCCTGGATGAGGACAGCGTCCGGAAGTTGACCGGTGCCCTGGAGGCCGGCGACAGCGAAGGTGTGCTGTCCGTGGACGACGAGGGCCGCGACCAGCCGCTCGTCGCGGCCTATCGCACCGAGCCGCTGCGGCGGGAAGTCGCGCTGCTGGCAACGGAATACGGCAGCTTGTCCGGATTGCCGCTCCGGCTGCTCGTCCAGGAGCTCGACCTCGCACGGCTCCCCCTCGGACCGCTCGCCTCCTTCGACTGCGACACCTGGGAAGACCTCTCCACGGCACGCGCCCGGATCAGGGAGCATGGGAACGTGCTGGAGGAATGGATCACCGCAGTCAAGGCCGAGCTCGGCATCGAACTCGACGTCGACACCGGCGTCCTGCTCGATCTCGCCCGGGACGCCGCGCACGGCGTCGCCCGGCCCGCCGCGCCGCTCACCACCTTCCTGGTCGGGTACGCGGCCGCCAAGGCCGGCGGCGACGCCCCCGAAGCCGTCGCCGAGGCGGCGCGCAAGGCCGCCGCGCTCGCGGACCGCTGGGCGAACGAGGCCGGCCGGGAATGACACCACCAGGACGCGGAGGCGAGGAGCGGCACCGGGCCACGCCCTGGGCCGAGGCCCGCGCCCTCGCGGCGCGGGCCGGCCGGACAGGACCGGTGCGGTCCCGGCGCGTGCCCCTGACGGAGGCCCTCGGCCGCGTACTGGCCGAGCCGCTCGTCGCGCTCACCGACCTCCCGTCCTTCGACACCTCCGCCATGGACGGCTGGGCCGTCGCCGGCCCCGGACCCTGGATGGTGTCCGAGGGCGGCTCCGTGCTGGCCGGTCACGCCCGGGCGGCCGAGCTGCCCGACGGCGAGGCGGTACGGATCGCCACCGGCGCCCGCGTTCCGCCCGGGACCACCGCCGTGATCCGCACCGAGCACGCCCGCACCGAGCAGACACGCACCCGCCCCGCGCGTACCGAGCAGACACGTACCGAACGCGCAGGCACCGAGCAGACACGTACCGAGCACGCAGGCACCGAGCAGACACGTACCGAACACACAGGCACCGAGCACGCAGGCACCGAGCCGTCGCGTGCTCCGGCCGGCGGCGTGCGGTTGCACGCCGAGCGCGAGGTGCTGCCGGGGCAGGACATCCGGCCGCGGGGCCAGGAGTGCCGCTCCGGTGACGAGCTGCTGCCGGCCGGCGGCCCCGTCACCCCGGCCGTGCTCGGCCTCGCCGCGGCCGCCGGGTACGACGAGCTGGTGACCGTGGAACGCCCGCGGGTGGACGTCCTCGTGCTCGGCGACGAGCTGCTGACGGCGGGCCTTCCGCGCGACGGCCTGATCCGGGACGCCCTCGGGCCGCTGCTCGGGCCCTGGCTGGCCGCCCTGGGCGCGGACGTCGCCGTCACCCGGCGTATCGAGGACGACGCGGACGCGCTGTACGCCGCCGTCACCGACTCCCGGGCGGACCTGGTGATCACCACCGGCGGCACGGCGGCGGGACCGGTCGACCATGTGCACCCCGTCCTGCGCAAGGCCGGCGCCGAGCTCCTCGTCGATGGAGTGAAGGTGCGCCCGGGCCACCCGATGCTGCTCGCACGCCTCGCCCCCGAGCGCCATCTGGTCGGCCTGCCCGGCAATCCGCTGGCGGCCGTCTCCGGACTGCTCACCCTCGCCGAGCCGCTGCTGCGCGGCCTCTGCGGGCGTCGGCCGGTTGCGGAGCCGTACCGCCTCCCGCTGCGCGACGAGGTGCACGGCCATCCGCACGACACGCGACTGGTGCCGGTGGTGCACCGGGCCGGCCGGGCGGTGCCGCTGCACTACAACGGGCCGGCCATGCTGCGCGGCATAGCCGAGGCCGATGGCCTGGCGGTCGTCCCTCCGGGCGGAGCCAGGGCCGACGATGTCCTGGAAATCCTCGGCCTGCCGTGGCCGTCGCCCACCGAAGGGTGTTTCACGTGAAACTTCCCGGCCACGACGCGATGGCCCGCCGCGCCGAGGAGCACCTGGACATCTCCCGGGTGCAGATGCCGCGCCAGGTCGTGGAGAGTCCTCTGCGACAGGTGGCCAAGCGGCTGCTGATGGCGCTGTGCGTCCTCGCCCTGACCGTCTTCATCGTCGTGGTGGACAGATCCGGCTACCACGACAACGCCGACGGGGCCGTCGATGTCCTCGACGCCATCTACTACGCCACCGTGACGCTGTCGACCACCGGCTACGGCGACATCGTCCCGCACAGCGACAGCGCCCGGCTCGTCAACGTGCTGCTGGTGACCCCGCTGCGCGTGCTGTTCCTGATCATTCTCGTCGGTACCACTCTGGAAGTGCTCACCGAGCGCACCCGTGAGGAGTGGCGGCTGAACCGCTGGAGGTCCACCTTGCGCGACCACACCGTCATCGTCGGTTTCGGTACGAAGGGCCGCTCGGCCGTCGAGACGCTCTGCGCGACCGGCCTGAAGAAGGAGCGCATCGTCGTCGTCGACCCGAGCGACAAGGTCATCGAGGCGGCGAACAGCGACGGGCTCGTCGGCGTCGTGGGCGACGCCACGCGCAGCGATGTGCTGCTGCGGGCGGAGGTGCAGCGGGCCCGCCAGATCGTGATCGCGACACAGCGGGACGACACGGCCGTGCTGGTCACCCTGACGGCGCGCCAGCTCAACCGCGGGGCCAAGATCGTCGCGACGGTGCGGGAGGAGGAGAACGCCCCGCTGCTGCGGCAGTCGGGCGCGGACGCGGTCATCACGAGCGCGAGCGCGGCCGGCCGGCTGCTCGGGCTGTCGGTGCTGAGCCCGAGCGCGGGCACGGTGATGGAGGACCTGATCCAGTCGGGGAGCGGGCTCGACCTGGTCGAACGGCCGGTCATAAAGGCCGAGGTGGGCAAGAGCGTGCGGGAGACCGACGATCTGGTGGTGAGCGTGCTGCGCGGTCACCGGCTGCTGGGGTACGACGATCCGGCGGCCAGTCCGCTGCAGTTGACCGACCGGCTGATCACGATCGTCCGCGCCAAGCCGGTCTCATCGCTGAGCTCGCCGCCGGAGTGACCTGCGGACGGCACGTCCGGAGCGGACGTCGCCGGAGTAGCCTCGCCGCCATGCATGCGATCACGATTCCGGAACCAGGTGGACCCGAGGCGCTCGTCTGGGCCGACGTGCCCGATCCCGTGCCGGCCGAGGGCGAGGTCCTCATCGAGGTGGCCGCCGGCGCGGTCAACCGTGCCGACCTGCTGCAGCGGCAGGGCTTCTACGACCCGCCGCCCGGGGCGTCCCCGTACCCCGGCCTCGAATGCTCCGGCCGGGTCGCGGCGCTCGGGCCGGGCGTCGTCGGCTGGTCCGTCGGGGACGAGGTCTGCGCGCTGCTGGGAGGCGGCGGATACGCGGAGAAGGTCGCCGTGCCGGCGGGACAGGTGCTGCCCGTGCCGCAGGGGCTCGACCTGGTCACGGCGGCGGCGCTGCCCGAGGTCACCGCGACGGTGTGGTCGAACGTGTTCATGGTGGCGCACCTGCGGCCGGGCGAGACGCTGCTCGTCCACGGGGGCGCGAGCGGCATCGGCACGATGGCCATCCAGCTGGGGAAGGCCGTGGGCGCACGGGTCGCAGTCACGGCGGGCGGCCCCGAGAAGCTGGAGCGCTGCGCCGAGCTGGGCGCCGACATCCTGATCGACTACCGGGAGCAGGACTTCGTCGAGGAGCTGAAGAAGGCGACGGACGGAGCCGGGGCGGACGTCATCCTCGACATCATGGGCGCCAAGTACCTCGACCGGAACATCAAGGCCCTCGCGGTGAACGGGCGGCTCGCGGTCATCGGCCTCCAGGGCGGGGTGAAGGGCGAACTGAACCTCGGCGCCCTGCTGGCGAAGCGCGCGGCGGTGACGGCGACGTCGCTGCGGATGCGGCCGCTGGAGGAGAAGGCGGCGATCATGGCGGCGGTCCGCGAGCACGTCTGGCCGCTGATCGCCGCGGGGACGGTACGGCCGGTGGTGGACAGTACGTTCCCGCTCCCGGAGGCGGCGGAGGCGCACCGCGCGCTGGAGAGCGGCACGCACGTGGGCAAGATGCTGCTGGTCAGGCCCTGACCCCCGCACGACCGGAAACCCCCGCACGACCGGAGGCCCGGCACCCGCGTGTGCGGGCGCCGGGCCTCGGCGGCGGTTCCGGCGCGGCGTCGGTGCCTGCCGGTCCGGTGCGGGCTTACAGGTACGGGCCCGAGCGGATGGCGCCGTGAGGGTGCTCCTCGTCGTCGTGGTGCGCGGCGGCGGGAAGCGCGCGGCGCATCTGCTCCAGCTGCGCGCGGGCCGCCATCTGCTGGGCGAACAGCGCGGTCTGGATGCCGTGGAACAGCCCCTCCAGCCATCCCACCAACTGCGCCTGTGCGATCCGCAGTTCGGCCTCGGAAGGAACGGCCTCGTCCGTGAAGGGCAGGGAGAGGCGTTCCAGCTCCTCGACGAGTTCCGGCGCCAGACCGTCCTCCAGCTCCTTCACCGAGCTGGCGTGGATGTCCTTGAGACGGACCCGGCTGGCCTCGTCGAGAGGAGCCGCGCGCACTTCTTCCAGAAGCTGCTTGATCATGCTTCCGATGCGCATGACCTTCGCAGGCTGTTCGACCATTTCCGTCACCGGGACCTCGCGCGACTCGTCGTCACCGTCACCGCCGCCGAGAGCCATCCCGTCCTGTCCCACGACGAGGATGTGGGGGTTGCTCTCCTGCGACCGTTCATTCCTCGGCATCTCCATGCCGCCCATTCTCTCGTACAGGTGCGTCAACACACGGTCTGCCCCTGGAGGAGGGTGATCCACCCTCCTCCAGGGGTACATCCGTCCGGCTTACGTCGCCGCGCGGCGGGCCAGCGCCCCGCGGGAGCGGGTGACCAGCGCCGCCAGCAGCGCCGCACCCAGCGGCACGGCGACCAGCAGGGCGGCCAGCGTTCCCCAGGGGACGATGATCGGGACGTGCGGGACGTCACCCATCGCGCCGTACCCCTGGTCCAGGGCTTCCTGGTACCACTTCATCTGCTCACGCCGCTCGGTCAGCCGGAGCCCGATCGCGGGCAGGACGCCCGCCGCGGACCCCAGCACCACACCCATCACGGCCACCACCCCGCACTGGAACCCGCTGAGCGTGCGGCGCACCCGCGGGGGTGCCCCCACCGCGGCCAGCGTCTTCAGATCGGCCTCGGCGTCGGCCTGGGCGAGACCGGTCGCGATACCGGCCGCGCCGATCGTGATCAGACCCGCGAAGACGGTCAGGGACAGCAGCACGATGCTGTTCTCGCTGACGAAGCCCTCCTCCACGTGGAGGTCGATGCCGACGCCCGTCCTGGCCAGCTCGTCGTCGAGCTTCTGGCGCTGCTCGGTGGTCGGCATGCGGCCGGTCGAGTAGTACGCGCCCAGCGGGACCGCGGTCATGCCCGCCGCCTTGGCGGCGGCCGGCGGCACGATGCCCGACAGCCCGTACGCGTTGGTGCCCTCGGGCGCCTGGTACGCGGGAAGCGTCTTGACCTCGCCCGGGGTCTCCTTGCCCTCGCTGGCGGCGGCGTCGGCCTTCTCCGTGTCGGTGACGAGCCGGATCGAGATCCTGCCGTCCTTGTCCAGCAGCGGCCGCCAGAAGGTGACGACCTTGCCGTCCCTGAGGGCCTTCTCCGCCGCCGGGTCCTCGATGCCCAGGACCTTCAGGATCTTGGCATCACCGACGACCAGCCCGCTCTCGGTGAAGGACATGCCCTGCCCTTCCTGGCAGCGCCAGTCCTCCGCGAGCTTGCGGCGCTCGGCCTTGCTGAACTTCTCGGCCGGGTCGGAGCCGTCCGGCGTGGTCGCCCACAGGGGGCACTCGTTGGCCTTCGGGATGACCACCTCGTGGCGGCCGCATCCCTCGCCGCCGCTGTACAGATCGCAGGTGGGCTTGCCGACGGCTATCCGGTCCACGTCCGCCCGCAGTTCGACGGGCAGGTTCTTCTGCACGGCGTCGCGCACCGCCGGGACGTCCCGGCCGCCGCCTTCCGTCACCATCGCGTAGACCGCTCCGTGGGGCAGCCGGGCCTCGTACGCCGCCCGCGCCTGGGCGTCGTCGCTCGCCGCGTACGTCGCGACGGCGACCGTGCCGGCGACGGCGGCGAGCACCGCGGCGACCGCCGGAGCCGTGCGGCCCCGGTTGCGCACCGCGTCGCGCAGGGCCAGCCGCGGCGACAGCGGCAGCCAGCGCCCGGCGCGCCCGAACAGACCCACCAGGGCCGGGGTCATCGCCACCGCGCCCAGCTCGGCGAGGGCGCTGCCGCCCGCGACGATGATGAACTGGTCGGAGAAGACCGACCCGTAGAGGGCGATGGCCGCACCCAGCACCACGGCGACCAGACCGATCATCGGCAGGACGCGGTTGCTCCGGCGCACCCCGCGGCGCCCGGTGAGCGAGGCCAGCACGGTCTGCCGGGAGGCGGTGACGGCCGGGACGATCGCGGCGAGCAGGCCGGTCAGCACGGCCAGCAGCCCGATGCCCAACAGCTCCAGCGGGCGGATGTCGAAGCTGCCGAAGCGCTGGCCGATGTAGTCCTCCAGCACCGGTCGCAGCGCGAAGGTGAGGACGATGCCGAGCACCGTGCCGACCACGGCCGCCGCGGCACCGATCACCAGACCGCCGGCCAGGACGATCGCCCGGATGTGGCGGCGGTCGCCGCCGTTGGCGCCCACCAGCCCGAGCTGGCGGCGCGAGCGCCGGGCGCCGACCGCGAACGCGGGACCGGCCAGCAGGCAGATCTCCAGCATCGCCAGGCCCACGACCGTGCCGACGGCCGCGAGAGCGGCGGCCTCGGCGCCCTCACTGAGGCCGTAGTCGGTGTAGTCCGCCCGCTGGTACAGCGGCACCTCGGACTTCGCGGGCGGGTTCAGCAGGACGGCGCGCGACACCACGGTCACGCCCTTGGTGTTGGCCTCCTTGACCATGTTCCACGTGAAACCACCGGGAACGTGTGCGAGGTACGTGGTGCTCTTGTCCTGCTCGGGCATCCCGGCCGCCGTGAGCGCCTTGCCCAGCGGGTCCAGGAACCCGCCCGGCAGGGCGTTGACCTGGTCGGCCTTGAGGTCGTTGGGGAGCTCGTACGCGCCGACGATCCGGTACTCGCGGTCCAGGCCGCGCGCGGCGAGAGACGAGCCCACCTTCAGGCCGCTGACCTCCAGGAAGTGGGCGCTCGCGGCGACCTCGTCGGCCTTCTGCGGGAAGCGTCCCTCGAGCAGGGCCATGATGCCGTGCGTCATCGGGTCGGTGGTCTTGAGCTCGCGGATCTCGGTGTGCAGCAGACCGTGGGCGGTGCGCAGCTTGCCGTATCCGGTGGAGTCCTCCAGGACCGTGGCGTTCTTCGGCAGGGCCTTGGCGATGTCCGCCCTGCCCGTGGGGAAGGGCTTGTTGTCGTAGTTCTCCACCGGCGGGGAGGTCTCGGCGTTCGGGCTCTGGTGCACCGCCGCGCCGCCGTACCCGGCGTCGGCCAGACGGGCGTCGGCGGCGCCCAGCGTACGGGCGAGGTTCTCCTCGGTGGACAGCTCCGCGGAGCGCACGGTCAGGTCGGCGGCGCTGACGCCGAGGATCGGCAGAGCGATCATCGCCAGGACGAGGAAGCTGCGCCCCTTGAAGCGCCAGGCGTCGCGGCGGGCGATCCGCACGGCCGCGCGCCATGAATGGAACCAGTTGGTCACCGCTCGGCCGCCTGCCCCGTCAGCAGGGAGTCGGCGTCACTGCGCACGGTCTGGTCGACGACCGCGCCGTCCCGCAGGAACACCACGCGGTCCGCCCAGGCGGCGAAGCGCGGTTCGTGGGTGACCAGGACGCCGGCCGCGCCCGCGTCGCAGCGGGACCGCAGCAGGGCCAGCACCGACTCACCGGTCTCGGAGTCCAGGGCGCCGGTCGGTTCGTCGGCGAGGACGAGCCTGCGGTCGCCGACCAGCGCACGGGCGATCGCCACACGCTGCTGCTGACCGCCGGACATCTCGTCGGGGAACCGGTCGGCGAGGTGGCCGAGGTCCATCTCCTCCAGCGCGGCGAGCGCTTCCGCGCGCGCCTTGCGGGCCGAGGTGCCGTCCAGCTCGCGCGGCAGGGCGACGTTCTCGGCGGCGGTGAGCGCCGGGATGAGGTTGTAGTCCTGGAAGACGTAGCCGATGCTGCGGCGGCGCAGCGCGGCGAGCGTCTTGCGGTCGGCGGTGGTGATGTCGGTGTTCTCGACGACGACCCGGCCGGAGGTGGGGGTGTCGAGGCCGCCCGCGATGGTCAGCAGCGTCGACTTGCCGGAGCCAGAGGGGCCCATGACGGCGACCAGTTCGCCCGGGAAGACGTCCAGGTCGATCCCGCGCAGGGCGTGGACCTCGGTGGCACCCGTGCCGTGGACGCGCGTGAGCTGCTGGAGGCTCAGCACCGGCTGCTGCTGCGAGCGATGTGCCTGCTGCGACTGATGAGGCTGGTGTGACGGGTGGGGCTGGGATGTTGGCATGGGAGGGTCCCCCCTTGGGCGTACGTGCACACAGGTGCGGGCGTACGGAGCGGATGTGCGTAACGGATCTACGGATGGTCGGGTCGGTCGGGGCGGGGGTCCGGCCGACGGTGTGGTCGGAGCGGCTTCGGTCAGGGCCGCCCCGGTCGGGGCCGCGGGTCGGTCAGCGCCGCGGCCCGCGGCTCAGGCCGGTCGCGCCCTCGGCCGAGGAGGCCGGGGCGCGCGCGGTGACGGCCGGGGCCGTACCGCCGGCGGAGGACGCGGCCGTCCCGCCGGCGGCGGCCGAGATCCGGATGAGCCGGGCCTCGCAGTGGTCGAGCCACCGGGCCTCGGCCTCCGTCTGGAAGATCAGCTGCTCCAGCACCAGCAGCCAGGCCACGTCGTCGCGTTCCTGCGAGGCACCGCTCTCCAGAGCGGTGATCGCCTGGGCCTTGAGCCGGGTGTAGTCCTGCATCGCCTTGACGGTGTGGCGGCGCTGCGACTGGATGACGGCACGGATGTCCACCCCGGGCGCGCCGACGGCCATGGCCAGCTTGATGGCCAGCTCGTCCCGTGCCGGACTGGTGCGGTCGACCGGCTTCTCGAACCAGGTGCGCAGCTCGCCGCGGCCGGCCTCGGTGATCGCGTAGAGCGCATGGCCCGCGTCGTCCTCGCCGCTCTGCTCCACCATGCCGTCGCGCTCCAGACGGCTGAGGGTGGTGTACACCTGACCGACGTTCAGCGGCCAGGTGGACCCGGTGCGGGACTCGAACTCCGTACGGAGCTGCGAGCCGTAGCGCGGGCCGTGTTCGAGCAGGGCCAGAAGCCCGTGGCGGATCGACATACTGAGTATGTATACCGAGTATGTCGAGGCGGGCAACCGCCCTCGGACGGACGCGCGGCGTCCCCCTCAAGAAGGATCCGGCCGTGTCGCGGTGCGTTCAGCGGCGGCGCATGCGCAGCCCGAGGAAGCCCAGCCCCAGCCCCATCATCGCGAGGCCCACGCCGAGCGTGAGCACCGGAATCTGCCGGTCAGCGGCGGTCTCGGCGGCCCGTGCCGCCGGCTCGTAGGCGGCGGCGGGGGGTGTGCGGGACGGGACGGCGGCCCCTGGGGAGTCCGCCTCCGGTACCCCCTCCGGCCACGACTCCTGCGCGCCGGACGCGTCCGGCGCTGTTGCAGTTTTGGTACGGGAGGGGTCGTCCGCGTCCGTGCCCGCGGACGAACTCGTGCCGGAGTCCGGGGCGGACGGGCTCGTCGAGGGTGATGGCGGCACCGGTCTTCCCGGCCGCTCCCGGCCCGCCCCCGCGGGGCGCCCGGCGAGCGACGGGGACGGAGGAACCGGCACCCGTCCGGGGAGCAGCGCCCCCTCGGCCCCGCCGGGCACCAGGCCGGGCCGGACCTGACCGGGAGTTTTTCCGGGCAGGCCGGGCACCGGGGCCGACGCCGCGCCCGAATCCTTGCCGGGCACTCCACCGGGCGGGCGGCCCGGATCGCGGCCGGGAACCGCCCCGGAGCCACCGCCCGTGCCCCCCTCCCCGGCGACGGCACCCGTCCCGCCGCCGGACACCCCGGCCGGAACACCACCGGGGCCACCGGGACCACCGGGACGAGCGACGGAAGCGGCAGCGGAAGGGCCCGGAGAAGGGGCGGCGGGTGCGCTCGGCGCAGGGGTGGCGGTCCGCGGGACCGGCCGGGCGGGCAGGGTGGAGCCGCGGGGGCCGGCCGACCGCGCGGGCGCCTGGGACTCGTCCGCGTACGCGCCCGCGGGCACCGCCCACATCAACGAGCCGAGCGCGAGCGCGAGCGCCCGTCGCGAGCCGAGTCCTGGAGTCACCACGTGACCCCCTCCCGTGCCTAGCCGCCGAGGTAGCCGTTGCGACGGTCATCACCGTGACAACGCGCTCAGCGTCACATGACCGCGACGCTGCGGCATCTCGACAGCGGCGAAGGGCCCGGAGCGCGGGTGCGCACCGGGCCCGTTCGGGTGGCGAGGAGGTGTCCCGCTGCCCATGCGTCGCCGCGGTCCCGTCGCCGGACGCTTAAGCCGGATCTTGTCGCCGCGGTCCTGTCGCCGGATGCCGGTCGCCCCGGCCGGATGCCGGCCGCCGCGGTCCCGTAGCGGGATGCCGGTCGCCGGATCGCGGCGCCGGGGTCCCGTCGCCGGATGCCGGCCGCCGCGGTCCCCGTCAGGAGGCCGGGTCGCCCGTGGAGACCTCGAGCGTGAACTCGGCCTCGTCGGCGGAGATCTCCGTGCCGTCCGTCGGGAACTGGGTGAGGATCGTGCCCTCGCCGTAGATGTTCTCGTTGACCGGCGTCTCCTTCTTGATCTTCCAGCCGGCCGCCTGGATGCACGCCTTCACCGACTCGATGTTCTTGTACCGGAAGTCCGGCACCTCGAACTTCTCCGGGTCGTCGCCCTCGCGGGGCGCGGTGCACTTCTTCGTGTCGATCGTCGCGCCGAGGTTCGGCCCCTTGTGGTCCGGGTCGACCGACTCGCTCGTACCGCCGGTGGACGCCTCGGTGCCCGGGTCCTCGTCGCCGACGTTCATCGCCACGATCACACCGCCGATGGCGAGGAGCGTGACGGCGATCGCGCTCACGATCGCCGGCATGTTCCCCTTCACACCGCCGGTGGCGGCGGGGCCCTGCGGCCGGGGCGTGTACGGCGTGGGCGGCGGGGTCGGCTGATACGGCGGCGTGGGCGCGGTCACCGGGCCGGGGGGCGGGGTGTGCTGCGGGTAGCCGTAGCTCGGGGTGGGCGCCGGCGTCGGCGGGCCGTAGGGGGCCGGGGTCGGCTGGTAGGGGGTCTGCACGTGGTGCGGGCCCGGCGCCGGGGTCGCGTGGTCGACGGGCGGGAAGACCGCAGAGCCGACGGCCGAGCCGCTGTTCCCCGGGCCGCTGCCCGCGACGATCACCGGCGCGCCGGTGTGACCGGCCGACAGCAGCCGCAGGCACTCGTCGCGCATGGCCGCCGCGCTCGGGAAGCGCTCGTTCGGGTTCTTCTTCAGCGCCCGCGCGACCAGCGCGTCCATCGCCGGTGTGATGGACCGGTTGATGGTGGACGGCGCGACCGGCTCCTCCTGTACGTGGGCGTACGCGATGGCCAGCGGCGAGTCCGCGTCGAACGGGATGCGGCCGGTCAGCAGCTGGAAGAGCATGATGCCGACCGAGTACAGGTCCGAGCGCGCGTCGACGCCGCGCCCCAGGGCCTGCTCCGGCGACAGGTACTGCGGGGTGCCGACGACCATGCCGGTCTGCGTCATCGACGTGACGCCCGACTGCATGGCGCGCGCGATGCCGAAGTCCATCACCTTGACCACGCCGCGCTTGGTCATCATCACGTTGCCGGGCTTGATGTCCCGGTGGACCAGGCCCATCTCGTGGCTGGTCTCCAGGGCGGCCAGGACGTCGGCCGTCACCTTGAGCGCCTTGTCGGCCGGCATCGCGCCGTACTGCTGGATGTCCGCCTGCAGGACGGAGCCGAGGGGCTGGCCCTCCACGTACTCCATGACGATGTACGGCATGAGGGAGCCGTCCAGCTCGTCCTCGCCCGTGTCGAACACCGAGACGATGTTGGTGTGCTGCAGCTTGGCGACGGCCTGCGCCTCGCGCCGGAAGCGCTCGCGGAAGGACTGCTCGCGCCCGAGCTCCGTGTGGAGCGTCTTGATGGCGACCTGGCGGTCCAGTGCCGTGTCGTACGCCAGATATACGGACGCCATGCCGCCTTCGCCGAGCAGATCGCGAAGCTGGTACCGGCCGCCCGCTACCGAACCGCCCGCATAGCGGCCCTGTGCGCCGTCCTGGCTCATCGTCTTGCTCCCCCGTGCGCGCGCGTGGCCGCGGTGATCCGGTTTTACGGGCCCAGTCTGCCCGAGGGCCGGGACACGTCAAGCCGGGTGCCCGTTCCGTGACCGTACGCACAAGAAGCGTCTCGGAAGCGTTACACGCCCGGCATGGAATTTGCACAGGTGTACGTGGAAGCGATTGGATGGCCGGTCCATCCCGACCGGCCCGGCGCGCGGAGGCTGTAGCGTGACTGGGCGTAGTACCCCTTGAGAACACGGCGGCACACCGCAGGCGCACCCAGCACGCGGGCACAGATACGACGGCGAGGACTGATGGCACCCGGATCCGAAGCAGGCGGCGGCGGAGGAGTGTCGGATGGCGGCGGAGTGCCGGACGGCCGCGACACGCGGGATGCGCGGGATGCACAGGGCGGCCAGGACGCACGCGACACGCAGGGCGTGCGCGACGGAGGCACGCCGGCGGGCCGCACGGTGCAGGACGAGGCCGCGGACTGGGGTGTCGGCGGGCTGGTCGGCGACGGCCGCTACCGGCTGACCCACCGCCTGGGCCGCGGCGGCATGGCCGAGGTGTTCGCCGCCGAGGACGTCCGCCTGGGGCGCACGGTCGCCGTCAAGCTGCTGCGCGCGGACCTCGCCGAGGACCCCGTCTCCAAGGCGCGCTTCACCCGCGAGGCGCAGTCGGTGGCCGGGCTGAACCACCACGCGATCGTGGCCGTGTACGACTCCGGCGAGGACGTCGTCGGCGGCCAGTCGGTGCCGTACATCGTGATGGAGCTCGTCGAGGGTCGCACCATCCGTGACCTGCTGCTCAACGCGGAGGCGCCGCCGCCCGAGCAGGCGCTGATCATCGTCTCCGGTGTGCTGGAGGCGCTCGCGTACTCGCACCAGCACGGCATCGTGCACCGCGACATCAAGCCGGCGAACGTCATCATCACCCACAGCGGCGCCGTGAAGGTGATGGACTTCGGCATCGCCCGTGCCCTGCACGGCGCGTCCACGACGATGACCCAGACCGGCATGGTCATGGGCACCCCCCAGTACCTCTCGCCCGAGCAGGCGCTGGGCAAGGCGGTCGACCACCGCTCCGACCTGTACGCCACCGGCTGCCTGCTGTACGAACTGCTGGCGCTGCGCCCGCCCTTCACCGGCGAGACACCGTTGTCCGTGGTGTACCAGCACGTGCAGGACATGCCGGTGCCGCCGTCGGAGGTCTCCGACGTCGCGCCGCCGGAGCTCGACGGCCTCGCCATGCGCGCCCTCGCCAAGGACCCGGACGACCGGTTCCAGAGCGCCGAGGAGATGCGCGGGCTGGTGCAGTACGGGCTGCAGATGCTCCAGCAGCAGGGCAGCCACACCGGCACCTGGAACACCGGCCCCGTCGAGATGCACGAGGGCGGCCTCGCCGCGGTCGGCGGCGTCGCCGCGACGACCGCGATGGGCCACCCGCCGCACGGCGACACGTCGCAGGGCGCGATCCTGCCGCCGGCCAACCCGAACGACGGCGCGTACGCGTACGACGGCGGGCACGGCGGCAGCGGCGGCGGCCGCGGCAAGCTGTGGCTGTTCGTCGCCTTCGCGCTGATCGCGATCGTGGCCGGAGCCGTGTACGCCTTCGACAAGGCCGGCAACGGCAAGAACGACCAGAAGCAGCAGCCGCCGAAGAGCACCGCGCCGTCCACGCCCGGCGAGGACACGAGCCCGACGCCGAGCGACAAGCCGTCGGAATCGACCCAGGAGCCGGACAGCTCGACGGGCGGCGGGAACAACTGGGACAACAACTGGCCCTCGCAGAAGCCGCCGACGCAGCCGTCGCCGGACCAGCCGTCCCCGTCCGGTGACACGCCCTCCCCGGGCACCACCGACGGCAGCACGGACGGGACCACCGAGGGCAACACCACCGAGGGCAACACCACCGAGGGCGGCACCGAGGGGTCGACCGAGGGCAACACCACCGAGGGCAACACCACGGAGGGCGGCACGACCGAGGGCGGCACCGAGGGGTCGACCGAGGGCGGCGGCTCCGTGGGCAGCACGACCGAGGGCACCAGCCAGGGGACCATCAGCGGTACCTCGCAGGGGGGCGGCGCGTAGGGCCTCCCGCCGGGATCCCGCCGGGCTCGTGACGGAGGAAGACCCCGGCCGGATCCCCCGGTCGGGAGGCGTGCCGCGTCAGCCGGTGAAGGCGTCGCGGACCGCCTCGTACTCCCGCGTCCACCACACCGCCAGGGCCGACACCGCAGGGAACTGCGGGTCGGCCCTGCCGTCGTGCAGCTGGTAGCGCCAGCGCAGTATCCAGAAGTCGTTCAGCCGCTCCCACCACACCCGGTGCACCGCTGCCGCCAGTTCGGCCGCGTCCGCCCCGGCCGCCCGCCGGTACGCCCGCGCGTACGCCCGCACCTTCGCCAGCTCCAGCTCCCCGGCCGGGCGTACGAAGAAGATGACGGCCGCGCGCACGGCTTCCTCGGCCCGCGGCTGCACGCCCAGCCGGTCCCAGTCGATGATCGCGGCGGGCTCGGCGCCCCGGTAGAGCAGGTTCAGCGGGTGGAAGTCCCCGTGTACCCAGCCGCCGGCGCCGGCCCGCGGGGGGCGGCGGTGCGCGTGGTCGGCGAGGAGCCGGCGGCGCTCCAGCAGCCGGTGTTCGGCGAGTTCGTCGAAGGCGTCGCGGGGCCGGCGGTCGCGGGAGAGGGCCAGCAACTGGTCGATGAGCCGGAGGGTCTCCTCCGGGTCGGCGCTGCGGTGCCCGCGGTCGGTGTGCGGCTCCATGACCTGCTCCAGGCAGGTGTGGACGAGCCCGAGGAGGGCGCCGAGGCGCCGGGAGCCGGCCGTCGTCAGCTGGTCGCCGCCCCGGTGGCGGCCCTCGACCCAGGGGTGCAGGGCGTAGCACCGGCCGTCGATCTCCACGACGGTGTCGCCCCCGGCGTCGGGCAGCGGCGGGGCCACCGGGACGCCGAGCTGGTGCAGCCGCTGGGTGGCGCGGTGCTGGCGGACGATGGTGGCCCGGTCGGCGGTGGGGGCGTCCAGGTGCTGTTTCAGGAAGTACGCGCCGCGGGTGGTGGCGAGGCGGTAGCCGCGGTTCAGCAGGCCCTGGGTCACCGGGACGCAGGAGAGCGGCTCGCCGGGCCCGTCGTAGCGGCGCAGCAGCGCACTCACGGGTGGGACGGGGGGTGTTGCAGATGAGCGCGGCACTCCGCATATGTTAGATCACTCAGCGTGTCCGCCGTGCCCGCCCGCGGGGCCCCGGCACGCAGCCCCGCCCGCGCGCCCTGACCGCCTCGCGGAGCGCCTCGGCGTCCGCGTACGGGAAAGCAGCGGACATTTGATGGAATCGTCCAGGGGCCGGACTCCCGGCGCACCCCCGCCCCGCTGCCGTCGGGCGGCCGGGGGCCGCGGCGGCGCCGCCCGAGGGGGCGCAGGGATCCTGACCAGCGCATCTGTCGCCGTGCCCGCCGCGCCGGAGATCGCGGGGGTGGGCCCGACGGGGAGCGGGTCGCGCACCGCGCGGCGCACGACTTCATGGCCATCCAAGAGAAAAACAGTGATATTTCCGTCTTCGCGCACGGAATGACTGCGACATACGAAGTCTTCCCGTGCGCCGGGTCAGCGGGATAACGTGCCGGTGTTCCGGCGGCCCACAAGGCTGTGACCAGTGCAGTTCCGTTCGTCGTCCCCGCATTTCTCGATTTACTTGGAAATCCAAGCAAAATCGCAGGTCAAATGGGGTTTCGCAGTAATGCGGCGCACTGGGTAACGTGCCTTTGACGGGGTGCTCGCCGGGGCACCTGTCACGCCTGTTCCCGGCCGAGGGCACCCACCCCGTGCACGCGTACGGAGACAGGCGGAGCCGCTCTCCCGCGCTCGGACGAAACGAGCAGGGGGAACCCCAGCGCCCGGCGGACCCCGGGGGCCGGACAGACGGAGGAGCACGCACGTGACCGTGGAAGGCACTGCCGCGCGCAAGCCGCGTCGCAGCAGTAAGCGCACCAGCGCGAGCGCGAGCGCCAAGGAGCCTCAGCTCGTACAGCTGCTGACGCCCGAGGGTGAGCGCGTCCAGCACCCCGAGTACGACATCGACCTCAGCCCCGAAGAGCTCCGCGGCCTGTACCGCGACATGGTGCTGACCCGGCGCTTCGACGCGGAGGCCACGTCCCTCCAGCGTCAGGGCGAGCTCGGCCTGTGGGCCTCGCTCCTCGGCCAGGAGGCCGCGCAGATCGGCTCCGGCCGCGCGCTGCGCGACGACGACTACGTTTTCCCCACGTACCGTGAGCACGGAGTCGCCTGGTGCCGCGGTGTGGACCCGGCCAATCTGCTCGGAATGTTCCGCGGTGTGAACCACGGCGGCTGGGACCCGAACAGCAACAATTTCCACCTGTACACGATCGTCATCGGATCGCAGACCCTGCACGCCACCGGGTACGCCATGGGCGTGGCCAAGGACGGCGCGGACAGCGCGGTGATCGCCTACTTCGGCGACGGCGCGTCCAGCCAGGGCGACGTCGCCGAGGCGTTCACGTTCTCCGCGGTCTACAACGCCCCGGTCGTCTTCTTCTGCCAGAACAACCAGTGGGCGATCAGCGAGCCCACCGAGCGCCAGACCCGCGTCCCGCTCTACCAGCGCGCGCAGGGCTTCGGTTTCCCCGGCATCCGCGTCGACGGCAACGACGTCCTCGCCTGCCTCGCCGTCACCCGGTCGGCCCTGGAGCGGGCCCGGCGCGGCGAGGGCCCGACGCTCGTCGAGGCGTTCACGTACCGCATGGGCGCGCACACCACGTCCGACGACCCCACCCGCTACCGCCACGACGACGAGCGCGCGGCGTGGGAGGCCAAGGACCCGATCCTGCGGCTGCGGACCCACCTGGAGAAGCTGGGGCACGCCGACGCCGCGTGGTTCGAGGAGCTCGAGGCGGAGAGCGAGAGCCTCGGCAAGCGCGTCCGCGAGGCGGTCCGGTCCATGCCCGACCCCGACCACCTGGCGATCTTCGACAATGTGTACGCCGACGGGCACGCGCTCGTCGATGAGGAGCGCGCGCAGTTCGCCGCCTACCAGGCGTCGTTCGCCGACGCGGATGGCGAGGTCAAGTAACCATGGCTGTTCAGAAACTCCCGCTCGCCAAGGCGCTCAACGAGTCGCTGCGCACGGCGCTCGAGAACGACCCCAAGGTCGTCATCATGGGTGAGGACGTCGGCAAGCTCGGCGGCGTCTTCCGCATCACCGACGGACTGCAGAAGGACTTCGGCGAGGAGCGGGTCATCGACACCCCGCTGGCCGAATCCGGCATCATCGGCACCGCCATCGGCCTCGCCCTGCGCGGCTACCGCCCGGTCGCCGAGATCCAGTTCGACGGCTTCGTCTTCCCGGCGTACGACCAGATCGTCACGCAGCTCGCCAAGATGCACGCCCGTGCGCTCGGCAAGGTCAAGATGCCGGTCGTCATCCGCATTCCGTACGGCGGCGGCATCGGCGCCGTCGAGCACCACAGCGAGTCGCCCGAGTCGCTCTTCGCACACGTCGCCGGTCTGAAGATCGTCTCGCCGTCGGACGCGTCCGACGCGTACTGGATGCTGCAGCAGGCCATCCAGAGCGACGACCCGGTGATCTTCTTCGAGCCCAAGCGGCGCTACTGGGACAAGGGCGAGGTCGACACCGAGGCCATCCCGGGTGAGCTGCACCGCGCCCGCACGGTGCGCGAGGGCACCGACCTGACGCTCGTCGCGTACGGGCCGATGGTGAAGGTCTGCCTGGAGGCGGCCGCGGTCGCCGCCGAGGAGGGCCGGTCGGTCGAGGTCGTGGACCTGCGGTCGATCTCCCCGATCGACTTCGACAGCGTGCAGGCGTCCGTGGAGAAGACGGGCCGGCTCGTGGTCGTCCACGAGGCGCCGGTGTTCTTCGGTTCGGGTGCCGAGATCGCCGCTCGCATCACGGAGCGGTGCTTCTACCACCTGGAGGCGCCGGTCCTGCGGGTGGGCGGTTACCACGCGCCGTATCCGCCGGCCCGGCTCGAAGAGGAGTACCTGCCGGGCCTCGACCGGGTGCTCGACGCCGTCGACCGCTCGCTCGCGTACTGAGGAGGCCCGCTGTGATCCGCGACTTCAAGATGCCGGACGTGGGCGAAGGCCTCACCGAGGCCGAGATCCTCAAGTGGTACGTCCAGCCCGGTGACACCGTCACCGACGGGCAGGTCGTCTGCGAGGTGGAGACCGCCAAGGCGGCCGTCGAACTGCCGATCCCGTACGACGGGGTCGTCCACGAGCTGCGCTTCCCCGAGGGCACGACCGTCGACGTCGGCGAGGTGATCATCTCGGTGGACGTGGCCCCCGGGGCTGCCGCCGAGCAGCCGCAGACCGCGCAGCCCGCGGCCGAGGAGCCCGCCGCCAAGGACTCCGCCGGCGAGGCCGAGCCGCAGGGACGCCAGCCCGTCCTGGTGGGCTACGGCGTGGCGGCGACGTCCACCAAGCGCCGCCCGCGCAAGCAGCCAGCCGCCGCGCAGCCGGCCGCCGCCGCCCTCCAGGGCGAGCTGAACGGCCGCGCGGGCACGGCGACGGCCGCCCAGGCCGCCCCCGCCGCTCCCACGGCCGTCGCCCCGGCCGGTGCCCCCGCCGGTCCGCGCCCGCTCGCCAAGCCGCCCGTGCGCAAGCTGGCGAAGGACCTGGGGGTCGACCTGGCGACGGTGACGCCGACCGGGCCCGACGGGATCGTCACCCGCGAGGACGTCCACGCGGCCGTCTCGCTCGCCGCCGCGTCGATCGCCGCTCCCGCCGCGGTACCGGTACCGGCCGCGGCACCGCAGCCCGAGCCGCAGCAGCAGCCAGAGGCCGTCGTGGCGGGCGGGGCCCGCGAGACCCGCATCCCCATCAAGGGGGTCCGCAAGGCCACCGCCCAGGCGATGGTCGGGTCCGCCTTCACCGCACCGCACGTCACCGAGTTCGTCACGGTCGACGTCACCCGCACCATGCGGCTCGTCGAGGAGCTCAAGTCCGACAAGGACATGGCCGGGCTCCGGGTGAACCCGCTGCTCCTCGTCGCCAAGGCGCTGCTGGTGGCGATCCGGCGCAACCCGGGGATCAACGCCTCCTGGGACGAGGCCGCCCAGGAGATCGTGGTCAAGCACTACGTGAACCTCGGCATCGCGGCCGCCACGCCGCGCGGTCTGATCGTGCCGAACATCAAGGACGCGCACGCCAAGACCCTGCCGGAGCTCTCCCAGGCCCTGTCGGAGCTGGTGGCCACGGCCCGCGAGGGGAAGACGACCCCCGCGGCCATGCAGGGCGGCACGGTGACCATCACCAACGTCGGCGTCTTCGGCGTCGACACCGGTACGCCGATCCTCAACCCGGGCGAGTCGGCGATCCTCGCGGTCGGAGCCATCAAGCCCCAGCCGTGGGTCCACAAGGGCAAGGTGAAGCCCCGCCAGGTGACCACGCTGGCCCTCTCCTTCGACCACCGCCTGGTCGACGGCGAGCTCGGCTCCAAGGTCCTCGCGGACGTCGCCGCGGTCCTGGAGCAGCCGAAGAGGCTCATCACCTGGGCGTGACACCCCTCTGAGCGAGGCCCGTCCCACATGCCGGGACGGGCCTCTCTCCGGTACAGCTGTTGTATCTATGCTGTGTTCATGCCTTCCGCCCCCGCCGCAGCCGACCGTGTCTACACCCACGTCAAACAGGCCGTCCTCGACCGCCGCTACCAGGGCGGCACCCTCCTCACCGAGGGCGAGCTCGCCGAGGCCGTCGGGGTCTCCCGCACACCGGTGCGCGAGGCGCTGCTCAAGCTGGAGATGGAAGGGCTGCTGAAGCTCTACCCCAAGAAGGGCGCCCTCGTCCTCGCCGTCTCCGCACAGGAGATCACCGACGTCGTCGAAACCCGCCTGCTCGTCGAGGAGTTCGCGGTCCGCAGGGCCGTACCGGCGCCGGCGCGGCTCATCGAGCGGCTGGAGGCACTGCTGGAGGAGCAGCGCCGGCACGCCGGGGACGGCGATCTGGCGGCCGTCGCCGTCACCGACCGCAGCTTCCACGCCGAGATCGTGCGCCACGCCGGCAACGAGATCCTGTCGCGCCTGTACGACCAGATGCGCGACCGCCAGCTGCGGATGGGCGTCGCCGTCATGGAGGCCCACCCCGACCGCATCGCCAAGAACATCGCCGAGCACGCCGAGATCCTCGACGCCCTGCGCGCCGGTGACGCCGAGGGCGCCGCGCAGTGCGTGCACCGGCACGTCAGCCGGGTGAAGGTGCTGGTCCGGGGGGAGGACCGGTGAGCCGGGCCACCGCGCCGTCCGATCCCCCCGGCGGGCGCCGCGCCGTCCTCGTGTGGGGCGTCGGCGTCAGCGTCTACTTCGTCGCCGTCATCTTCCGCACGTCCCTGGGCGTCGCCGGGCTCGACGCCGCCGACCGCTTCGCCATCAACGCCTCCGCCCTCTCCACGTTCTCCATACTCCAGCTGCTCGTCTACGCGGGCATGCAGATACCCGTCGGCCTGATGGTCGACCGGCTCGGCACCAAGAAGGTCCTCACCCTCGGCGTGGTGCTGTTCACCGCGGGCCAGCTCGGCTTCGCCCTCTCCCCCTCGTACGGCACGGCCCTCGCCTCCCGCGCGCTGCTCGGCTGCGGCGACGCGATGACGTTCATCTCCGTCCTGCGGCTGGGCACCCGCTGGTTCCCCGCCCGCCGCGGACCGCTGGTCGCGCAGATCGCCGGGCTCTTCGGGGTCCTCGGCAACCTCGTCTCGACGATGGTCGTCGCCCGGATGCTGGACGGGCTGGGCTGGACGCAGACCTTCGCCGGCAGCGCGGCGGCCGGTGCCGTCGTCCTGGTGCTGCTCCTGCTCTTCCTGAAGGACCACCCCGAGGGGTACGCGCCGGAGCCCGTGCGCCACGCGGGCGCGGCGTTCGTCCGCCGCCAGATCGCCCGCTCGTGGCGCGAGCCGGGCACCCGGCTCGGCATGTGGGTGCACTTCACCACCCAGTTCCCCGCGATGGTGTTCCTGCTGCTGTGGGGCCTGCCGTTCCTCGTCGAGGACCAGGGCCTGTCCCGGGGCGCGGCCGGTGACCTGCTGACGCTGGTGGTGCTCGCCAACCTGGTCTTCGGCCTGGCCTTCGGACAGCTCATCGCCCGCCATCACGGGGCGCGGGCGCCGCTCGCCCTCGGCACGGTCGCCGCGACGGCGGTCCTGTGGGCGGCCACCCTCGCCCATCCGGGCGCGCGGGCCCCGATGTGGCTGCTGGCCGCCCTGTGCGTCGTCCTCGGCGCGTGCGGCCCCGCCTCGATGATCGGCTTCGACTTCGCCCGGCCGGCGAACCCGCCGGAGCGCCAGGGCACGGCGTCCGGAATCGTCAACATGGGCGGCTTCACCGCCTCGATGGCCACCCTGCTCGCCGTCGGCGTGCTGCTGGACGCGACCGGCGACGACTACCGGATCGCCTTCTCGTCCGTCTTCGTGCTGCAGGCCCTGGGCATCACCCGGATCCTCCGGCTGCGGGCGCGCACGGCGCGGCTGGAGCGCGAGCGGCTGGTGGCGAGCAGGGTCGAGGCCGTGCACGTACCGGCGGTGTGACCGGGCGGTGCGTACCGGTGCTGTGACCGGGCGCTGCGGCCCGGTGCTGTGACCCGGCGGGGTGATCGGGCGGTGCGACCCTGCCGCGGGCCATCGGCGTCATGCGCCGGACCCTGCCGCGGACGTCACCCGGCCCCGGGCCGCTCCCGCGGCGGCTACGGCGTCACGGCGAAGTTCGCGAGGATCGCGTCCGCGAGCTCCTGGTCGCCATCGACCTTCAGGCGGTCGGCCACGGCCGCCGGCCGCACCCGGCCGCAGGCCAGGCGCACGTACGTCTCCCAGTCCACGGCGATGGTCACCGCGGGGCCCAGGGACGGCGCGCCGTCGATCGTGCCGTGGCCGTTCGCGTCGACCCGTACCGTGCGCAGGAACTCCACCGGCCCGTGCACGTCGACGACGACCGCGGTGTTCGGCGGGGCGCCCGCGTCCTTGGCGACGACCTTCGGCAGGACGTGCAGGAAGGTGTCGCGGGCGACGTACGCGCCCGGCGAGTCGAGGTTGCCGGGCTTGCCGAGCGCGGTGCGCAGGTCCTGCTCGTGCACCCACACGTCGAAGGCACGCATCCGGTAGGCCAGTTCGAGCGACTGCTCGGCCCCGAGCGGCGCGCGGACCAGGGTGTCGGGGGAGCGGTTCTCGTTGCGCAGCTGGCGGGCGCGGCGGATCAGGACGTACTCCAGCTCGGCGGTCATCTCCGGACCGGTGTGGTGGCGCCGCGCGTCGACCTGCACCTCCATGTAGCGCGCGAACTCGCCGCGCACGTGGAACAGGTCGCGGGGGAGGGTGTGGATCGGGCGGGGGTCGCCCAGCATCTCGCACTCCATGCCGATGACGTGCGACACGATGTCGCGCACGGACCAGCCCGGGCAGGGCGTGGCACGGTTCCACTCCCCCTCGACGAGCGGCTGCACCAGCTCGGATATCGCTTCGATGGAGTGGGTCCAGGCGTCGGCGTAGGTCTGGAGGCTGGGATGGACGGTCACGGGACCCCTCGGACGGTCGGTACGCGGGCGGGCTGGGTGCTGTGGCAGTTAAGTTACGCTGCCGTGAGGCACCCCGGCAGTGCTTTCGTGTGACGATCGTAGGCCCGTGTTGACGACTTGAATGCCAGGGCGGTGGTAGTGTGCGCGCCTCACTGATCCAGATCGCAGTAGACCCGGACGAATCTCCCGATTCCCGCCGTGCGCGCGCCGCTTCGCTGGTGGCCGGACAGCGCGGGACCGCCGATCTGGTCGTCCTGCCCGAGCTGTGGCCCGTGGGCGCGTTCGCGTACGACGCGTACGAGGCCGAGGCGGAGCGGGTGCCCGGCGGCCCGACGTGCGAGGCGATGGCGAAGGCCGCGGCGGAGGCGGGCGTGTGGCTGCACGCGGGCTCGGTCGTGGAGCGCGCCCCCGACGGGTCGCTCTACAACACCGCGCTCGTCTTCTCCCCCTCCGGGGAACTGGCCGCGACCTACCGGAAGATCCACCGCTTCGGCTTCGACACGGGCGAGGCCGTGATGATGGCGGCGGGCACCGACCTCGTCACCGTCCCGGTCCCGGAGCTGCCCCTCGGCATCGCCACCTGCTACGACCTGCGGTTCCCCGAGCTCTTCCGCGGCCTGGTCGACGCCGGGGCGCTCGCCCTGGTCATCCCGGCCGGCTGGCCCGCCCGGCGCCGTGACCACTGGACGCTGCTGACCCGTGCGCGTGCCGTCGAGAACCAGGCGTACGTCCTCGGCTGCGGCACCGCGGGCACCCACGCGGGCGTGGAGCAGGCCGGCCACAGCATCGTGGTCGACCCGTGGGGCGAGGTCCTCGCGGAGGCGGGCCCGGAGGAGGAGGTCCTCACGGTCGAGCTGGACCCGCGGAAGGTCGCCACCACCCGGGAGCAGTTCCCGGTCCTGAAGGACCGTCTCCTCGGGACGCCGCCGCCGCGCCGCTGACGGCGGGCCGCACCGGACCGTTGCCGGGAGCATGGCCCGGGCCGTTGCCGAGGCCGCCGTCCGGGCCGTTGCCGGAGTCGTGGTCCGGCTTGTCGTCCGGGCCGTTGAACGGGCTGTCGTCCGGGCCGGGCAGGGCCCGCGCGCGGAACGTGCGGCGGTAGGTGTCCGGCGGCACGCCGACCGTGCGGTTGAAGTGCCGCCGCAGCGTCGTGGCGGTGCCCATGCCGGTGGCCGCCGCGATGGTGTCCACGCTGTCGCCGGTGGTCTCCAGCAACTCCTGGGCGTGGCGGATCCGCTGCGTCAGCAGCCACTGCAGCGGGGTGGTGCCGGTCACCGACCGGAAGTGGCGGCCCAGATGGCGCGAGCTCATGCGGGCCTGCCGGGCCAGGTCCTCCACGGTCAGCGGCTGGTCGAGCCGTTCGAGCACCCGCGGGAACAGCGCCGCGAGCGGATGGTTGTCCGGGGCGGGCACCGGGGTGGTGACGAACTGCGCCTGGCCGCCGTCCCGGTGCGGCGGCACGACCAGGCGGCGGGCGACGGCGTTGGCGGTCGCCGACCCGTGGTCGAGGCGGACCAGGTGGAGGCACAGGTCCATGGCGGCGGCCTTGCCGGCGGAGGTGAGCACGCTGCCCTCGTCCACGTAGAGCACGTCCGGGTCCACCCGTACCCCGGGGTGGCGGGCGGCCAGTTCCGCGGTGTGCGCCCAGTGCGTCGTCGCCCGCCTGCCGTCCAGCAGGCCGGCGGCGGCCAGCACGAACGCGCCCGTGCACAGGGAGGCCACGCGCGCCCCTGCCGCGTGGGCCGCGCGCACCGCGTCGAGCAGATCGGCGGGCGGCTCCCGGTCGATGTCGGCCCAGCCCGGGACGATCACGGTGCCGGCGTCCCGGAGCCGGTCGAGGCCGTGGTCGGGCTCCAGGAGGAACCGGTCGACCCGTACGGCGTCCGGCCCGCAGACGGCGAGGTCGTACCAGGGTCCGGGCACGCTCGCCGGGGCCGACCCGAAGACCTCGCAGGCCAGGGACAGTTCGAAGTGCAGCATGCCGTCGGTGACGGCCAGAGCGACGGAGGCCACGTCCGGAATTGTACGGGTCATGTCGTTCCGGACACTCGTGGCCGGTGCCGCGGCTCGACAGGATGGTCACGACAGCGCGAGGGACATCGAGTGCGGGGGAGAACCCATGGGAACGGGACAGACGGTGGCGGTGTACGGCGCGTACGGGCACACCGGGCGCTTCGTGGTGGCGCAGCTGCGGGAACGCGGGTTCGTCCCGGTCCTCTCCGGCCGCGACGCCGGCAAGCTGGCCGCCCTGGCGTCCGCGTCGTCCGGCCTCGACGCCCGCCCGGCGGCGGTCGGCGACCCGGCCTCGCTCGACCGCGCGCTGGCCGGTGCGGCGGCCGTGATCAACTGCGCCGGACCCTTCGCCACGACGGCCGCCCCCGTGATCGAGGCGGCCCTGCGCGCCGGGATCCCGTACGTGGACGTGGCGGCGGAGATAGAGGCCAACCTCGACACGTTCACGCACTTCACGGACCGCGCCCGCGCCGCGGGAGCGGTGATCGTCCCGGCGATGGCCTTCTACGGCGGCCTCGGCGACCTGCTCGTCACCGCCGCGATGGGCGACTGGACGGCGGCGGACGAGGCGCACGTCGCCTACGGGCTGAACAGCTGGCACCCCACCCCCGGCACGCGCGTCGCCGGCGCGGTGTCCCGGCAGCGGCGGGACGGCCGGCGCGTCCGCTACGCGAACGGGCGGCTGGAGTACGTCCACGACGCCATGCCGGCCCTCACCTGGCCCTTCCCCGACCCGATGGGACCCCGGGACGTCCTCGGCGAGTTCACCATGGCCGACGTCGTCACCGTGCCAAGCCACCTGGCCGTCCCGGAGGTGCGCACCTACATGACGGTCGAGGCCGCCAGGGACCTGACGGCCCCGGACACCCCGGCGCCCACCGCGGCCGACGAGCACGGGCGGTCCGCGCAGACCTTCCTCGTGGACGCCGTCGTGCGCCGCGGCGGCGCGGAGCGGCGCGCCGTGGCCAGGGGGCGGGACATCTACGCCGTCACCGCGCCGCTCGCGGTGGAAGCCGTCGACCGCATCCTCACCGGGCGGACCAGGACGGCGGGGGTCGCCTCCGCCGGCGAGATCTTCGACGCGGCGGACTTCCTCCGGGCGCTCTCCCCGCACCTGTCCGTGGACCTGCGCCCGTAGCCCGTCCCGCCGGCGCACCGCCCGCCCCGCCGGCGTACCGCCCGCCTCCCGTCATCCGTCCCGCCGCGTAGCGACCGCCCGCCCGCCCGTGATCCGGCGTTCCGGCCGGGATGGCAAGCTTGAACCATGAACGATGCCGCCCCGGTGCCCACCCCCGCGCCCGAGCCCCGCCGCCGTGCCCGTGTCCGTGCCCCCGAGCTGATCGGCAAGGGCGGCTGGCTCAACACGGGTGGCAAGGACCTGACGCTCGCCGACTTCCGCGGCCGCGTCCTGATCCTCGACTTCTGGACGTTCTGCTGCATCAACTGCCTCCACGTCCTGGACGAGCTGCGCGAGCTGGAGGAGAAGCACCGGGACACCGTGGTGATCGTCGGCGTGCACTCGCCGAAGTTCGTGCACGAGGCCGACCACCAGGCCGTCGTCGACGCCGTCGAGCGGTACGGGGTGCACCACCCCGTCCTCGACGACCCCGAGCTCGCCACGTGGAAGCAGTACGCCGTGCGGGCCTGGCCGACGCTCGTCGTCATCGACCCCGAGGGGTACGTCGTCGCCCAGCACGCGGGCGAGGGCCACGCCACGGCCATCGCGACGCTCGTCGAGGAGCTGGAGGCCGAGCACGAGGCCAAGGGCACCCTGCGGCGCGGCGACGGCCCGTACGTCCCGCCCGAGCCCGTCGCCACCCATCTGCGCTTCCCCGGCAAGGCCCTGCTGCTGGACAGCGGCAACCTCCTGGTCTCCGATACCACCCGCCACCAGCTGGTCGAGCTGGCCGCGGACGGCGAGACCGTCGTACGCCGCTACGGCTCGGGCGAACGCGGCCTCGCCGACGGCAAGGCCGACGAGGCGCGCTTCAACGAGCCCCAGGGCCTCGCGCTCCTCCCCGAGGGGCGGGTCGTCGTCGCCGACACCGTCAACCACGCCCTGCGCGGCCTGGACCTCACCACCGGCGAGGTCTCCACCCTCGCCGGCACCGGTACGCAGTGGTGGCAGGGCTCCCCCACCTCGGGGCCCGCCCGCGAGGTGGCGCTCTCGTCCCCCTGGGACGTCGCCTGGTGGCAGGGCGAGGTGTGGATCGCCATGGCGGGCGTCCACCAGCTGTGGGCGTACGACCCCGAGCGGGACACCGTGCGGGTGGCCGCCGGCACCACCAACGAGGGGCTGGTCGACGGACCCGCCGCCGACGCCTGGTTCGCCCAGCCGTCCGGGCTCGCGGCGGCCGGGGACCGGCTGTGGATCGCGGACTCCGAGACCAGCGCCGTGCGCTGGATCGACACCGCTGGCACCGTGCACACGGCGGTCGGCACCGGCCTGTTCGACTTCGGCCACCGCGACGGCGAGGCCGGCCAGGCGCTGCTCCAGCACCCGCTGGGCGTCACCGCCCTGCCCGACGGCTCCGTCGCCGTCTCGGACACGTACAACCACGCCCTGCGCCGCTACGACCCCGCCTCCGGCCAGGTCACGACCCTCGCCACCGATCTGCGCGAGCCGAGCGACGCGGTGCTCGCCGGCGAGGACATCGTCGTCGTCGAGTCCGCCCGCCACCGGCTGACGCGGCTGCGGCTGCCCGAGGAGGCCGTGCAGGTGGAGGCGGTGGCCCACCGCACGCAGCGCGAGGCCACCGAAATCGCGCCCGGCACCCTGCGGCTGGACGTGGTCTTCCGCGCGCCGACCGGCCAGAAGCTGGACGAGCGGTACGGCCCGTCGACCCGCCTGCTGGTGTCCTCCACCCCGCCGGAGCTGCTCGCCGCCGGTTCGGGCACCGGTACGGACCTGTCGCGGGAGCTGACGCTCGGCCCGGACGTCACCGAGGGCGTGCTGCACGTCTCGGCGATGGCCGCCTCCTGCGACGACGACCCGGCCAACGAGTACCCGGCCTGCCACGTGCACCAGCAGGACTGGGGCGTACCGGTGAGGATCACGGAGGGCGGGGCCGCGCGGCTGCCGCTCATCCTGGCGGGGCTGGACGCCGACGGCGCATAAGGGGGCGCGGGCCCGCCAGGAAGGCCATCACGATTCAGTAGGCGAGGCCCTGGTGCGCGGACGGCCGGCCCGCCGCGCCGTCCAGGCAGCCGGCCACCCACAGCGCGGGGTTGTGGGTGGCCTTCCGCCCGCCGAGGCCCTGGGCCTCCATCCGGGCACAGCCCCCGTCGAGCAGCGCGCGCACGCGCTCCCCGCGCACGTCGTGGTGGCGCACCCGCGAGCCCAGGACGTACCCGGCCTCGTACGCGATGTCCGAGCCCCAGGGCGGTCGTTCGTGGTACGCGTCGATCGCGTACGCGGTCGCGCCCAGCAGCACCGCCAGGGCCGCGGCCCCGGCGCTCAGCACCGTCCGCCGCCCCGGCCCGCGGTGCCGTGTCAGGGCGTCGTCCCCTCCCAGCAGAACCATGCCGGACACCGTGTCAGGTCCGGCCTTTCGCGGATGTTTCGCAACCGGTGACCGGCGGCGTCCGGACGATCAGAGCGCGCGCCGGTCGTCCCGGGGATCGACCACGGGGTCGGCCACCGGTGTCACGATCGCCCGGCGGCGGCGGTAGATGCTGGTGAACGCCACGACGCCGAGGATGCCGACGGCCATGAGGATCAGCCCCACGACGTCCAGGTTGACGCCCTGGGCCTCCCAGTCGGTCGCGAAGGTGAGGATCGCACCCACCCCGATGAGCAAGATGCAGCCACCCAGGCCCATGATTTCCGCCTCCTCGTCCATTCCGTAGGCGTTCCGGGTACCCGCCCCCGGAACGCCTACGCAACGATCGGGCGGTCGGCGTCACTTGACGTCGACGTAGTCCTCGGTGCTCGCGCTCACCAGGTGCTTGCTGTTCGGGTACGCGTGCACGGCCACCCACGAACCGTCCCCGACCTCGCGGAAGTTCTTCCGGAAGGTGCCGTTGGCGGCCGACTTCACCTCGGTCATGAGGTACCACTGCTCACTGGCCTTGGGCCGGAACAGGATCAGCACCGGCTTGCCGCCGTACGCCTTCCATTCCGGAGTGCGGTGCAGCAGCGTCCCGGTGACGGTGATCGTGCCGCCCTTGCGGACCGGCTCCGGCGAGGCGTTGAAGTCCTTGATGCGGGTCTCGGCGCGGCCCGCGTACAGCACGGGGCCGACGGATCCGGTGACGAAGGCGGTGTTCTTGTAGACCGCGCGGTAGTAGCCGGTCGGCGGGGCCGGGACGGTGGCCGTGAAGGAACTGCCTCCGTCGAGCCGGAGGGTGGTGACCTTCACCCAGCCGTCGCGTCCGGTGCGGGACCACTGCAGGTCGACGTTGCGGTGCGGCAGCGCCGCGTCCCGGATGGCGACCTGGCCGTTCACCGTCAGCCGCGCGTACGCGTCCAGCGAGACCGAGAAGTCGTGGATCGAGGTGACGCCCACCCTGCGGTAGGTGATGTCGCCGGCCGGCTTGTTGGTGAGCCACTCGCCGTAGTACAGGTGCACCTGGTCGGACGTGACGCTGCCGCCCGGGATGGTCTGCTTGAAGGCGAAGGAGCCGTCGGCGGCCGTGTACGCCCTGACCGGAGTACTGGTGCCGGTCATGTGGACGCGGGCGTCGCGGAGCGGCTTCCAGGTGCCGTCCGCGCCGCGGTACTCGGCGGTGCCGCGCACGGTGACCCGATCGCCCACCTTGCCGGTGAGGACGGGGGTCGCGGGCGTCAGGGTGATGCGGCCGGAGGTCGGCACGGGGGCGACCGTCCTGACCTCGCTGGGCTCCGCGCCCTGGGAGAACGCCCTGACCGCCGTCCTGGCGCCGGAGGCGCTCGCGTTGAACGCGTACCGGAACTCGCCCTTGGCGTTCGTGTCGCCGAAGACGCCGTACGTGTCGCCGTACTTGACGGTGACGGCCGCGCCGGCGACCGGCGTGCGCTCGTGGGTGACCGGCTGCCACTCCACGACCCGGCCGGACGCGGTGAACGCCCGGTTGTCCAGCGTGGGGTTGAGGTTGTCGACGTCGAAGCCGTCGATGACCTTCTTCGCCGTGTAGTCGTAGGTACCGGCGTCCTTGAAGGTCGTCTCGTCGCCGTCGGTCTCCGTGACGACGAGGTCGACGGAGAACCGGCCGGTGATCTCCAGCCTGACCTCACGCCCAGTGCGCCAGTCGCCGGTCTTCCGGTCGCCCTCGACGAGCGCGAAGTCGCCGACCGTCTCGACGGCGACGTCCTCGCCGGGACGGTGGACGACCGCCCGGATGGCCGACACGTCGCTGTCGGTCCTCAGGTTGTCGACGAAGAGGTGGCCGAGGCCGCCCCGGTGGCCCTCGACCGCACCGACGACCGCCTCGCCGGAGGCGGCGAAAGCGGTGCCCGCCGGCAGCGACAGAGCGCCCAGCACGACCGAGGTGCACAGGGCGATGGAAATGCTGCGTCTCAAGTGAATGTCCCCCCGGACAGGATGAAAAGGGGCGCGCGGGTGCACGGAGCCATGCGGAGGTCGTGCGATGTTCGCGTGTAGGCCGTGAAAAGGCGACGCGCGCCGAACTCCCGCATCATACGGGGGCCGGCGCGCGTCGCGCAGGGTTCCTGCCGCGAATTCAGCGCTGGTCACGCGTCATTCGGGCGGCGTCACTTGACGTCGACGAAGCCCGCGACTTCCTGGTTCACGAGGTGCTGGTCGTCGGCGTCCTGGTGCAGGGCGAAGAACCAGCCGTCCCCGCGCTCCTTCACGGTCGTCGTGAAGGTGCCGTTGGCCGCGGATTTCACCGTGGTCACGTGGAACGACTGCTTCGGGTGGGCCTTGGGGCGGAAGTAGATGATGACCTTCTTGCCGCTGTACGCCTTCCAGCTCGGCGTGCGGTGCAGCAGGGTGCCGGTGATCTTCACCGAGCCGCCCTTCTTCACCGCGGCGGGCGCGACCTTGTAGTCCTTGATACGGGTCTCCGCGCGCCCCGCGTACAGCACCGTGGAGGTGGCCGCCGGGACGTTCGGGCCGCCGGTGTAGTGCGCCCGGTAGTAGCCGGTCGGCGGCGCCTTCACGGTGTTCAGGAACTGCGAGCCCCAGGTACCCATGGAGACCGTGCTGAGCTTCTTCCAGCCGTCCTTGCCGTTCGGCGAGACGTGGATGTCGACGGTGCGGTGCGGCAGCGGCGCGCCCTCGATCTCCACCCGGCCGTTCACGGTCAGCTCGTGGTAGGGGTTGAGCTTGATCTCGAAGTTCTCGACCTTGGTGGTCGCGAGGGTGCGCACGGTCAGCGGGACGACCGGCTCGTTGGCGAACCAGCCTCCGTAACTGGCGCGCGCCCGCAGCTTCGTACCGCTGTACGGCACCCGGGCGTCGATGCTGAAGCGGCCGTCACCGTCGGTCGCGTCGAGGCCGTTGAACCGGCCCTCGTCGTCCTCGACGTTCACGTCGGCGTAGTCGGTGGTCTTCCAGGTGCCGTCCTCGGACTGGTACTCGACCTTGCCCGTCACCTTCAGCGGCGCGCCGTAGGTGCCGCTGAAGGACTTCTGGTCGAGGGTGATGCGGGCCGGCAGCGCCTTGGGCGTCACCGTGACGGTCGCGCTGCGGACACCCCCCTGGGACGCGTGGACGGGGACCGGCCCGCGCCCCGCGATGAACCAGTGGGAGAAGCGCCCGTCGGCGTCCGTCGTGACGGTGCTGGTCCAGTCGTAGAAGGTGGTGTCGCGGATGGTGACCGGGACGTCCGCCACCGGGGTGCGCTCGTGCGTGACGGGCTGCCACTGCAGGAGCCGCCCCTGGGCGGTGACCTTCTGGTCGTCCAGGGTGGGGTGCGGCTTGTCGACGCCGAACTCCGCGAAGTACCGCTTGGCGGTGTAGTCGTACGTGCCGGCGTTCTTCAGCATCGTCTCGTCGCCGTCGGCCTCCTTGACGACGAGGTCGACGGAGTACGCGTCGGCGGCGGCGAGCCTGACCTCGTCCTTGGTGGTCCAGTCGCCCGACTTCCGGCTGCCGGAGGCGAGCTGGAAGTCCACGGCGGTGGCGAGGGCCGTGTCGTCACCGCTCTTGTGGACGACGGCGCTGATGGCGGTCACGTCGCTGTCGGCCGTGAGGTCGTCGACGAAGAGGTGACCGAACTCGGTGGTGTGCCCGCCGACCCGCTTGGCGGCCGGCCCGGCGGGTGCGGCGAACGCGGTGCCCGGCACCGCGAGGGCGCCCAGTGCCACGGACGTGGACAGGGCGAGAGAAATGCTGCGCTTCACGTGTGTGCGTCCCCCCGGACGATGAATGGGGCGCATACGAGAGAAATGTGCTGTGGTCGAAGAAAGCGCCCCGGCCTGTGCATCCTAAACAGGCCGGGGCGCCACCGCATAACCGTTATTCTCCGGTGACTCGTCAGTCGCGCAGGAATGCCGTCAGCGCGTTCGCGAGCAGGAACGGGTCGTCAGCGCCGCACAGTTCACGTGCGCTGTGCATGGACAGGATCGCCACACCGATGTCGACGGTCCGGATTCCGTGGCGCGCGGCGGTGATGGGCCCGATCGTCGTGCCGCACGGCATGTCGTTGTTGGAGACGAAGGTCTGCCACGGCACGCCCGCCTTTTCGCAGGCCGCCGCGAAGACGGCCCGGCCGCTGCCGTCCGTCGCGTACCGCTGGTTGACGTTCACCTTGAGGATCGGGCCGCCGTTGGCGCGCGGGTGGTGCGTCGGGTCGTGGCGCTCCGCGTAGTTGGGGTGCACCGCGTGGCCGGTGTCCGAGGACAGGCACACCGTCCCCGCGAAGGCGCGCGCCCGGTCCTCGTACCCGCCGCCGCGCGCGAAGACCGACCGCTCCAGGACCGTGCCGAGGAGCGGGCCCTGGGCACCGGTGTCGGACTCGGAGCCGTTCTCCTCGTGGTCGAAGGCGGCCAGGACGGGGATGTACGCCAGGTCGTCCAGGGCCGCCACGGCGGCGAGCGCGGCGGCGCCCGCGTGCACGGACAGCAGGTTGTCCATGCGCGGCCCGGCGACCAGCTCGCGGTCCCGGCCCAGGTAGGCGGGCGCCTCGACGGAATGCACCATCAGGTCCCAGCCCGCCACGTCGTCGGCGGCCGCACCCGCCTCGCCCGCGACGAAGGCGATGAGGTCGCCCTCGCGGACGTCGTCGCCCAGGCCCCAGATCGGCTGCATGTGCCGCTGGCGGTCCAGCTTGAGGCCCTCGTTGGCCTGCCGGTCCAGGTGGATGGCGAGCTGCGGCACGCGCAGCAACGGCCGGTCCACGTTCACCAGCCGGTGGGTGCCGTCGCGCAGGGTCAGCCGGCCGGCCAGGCCCAGGTCGCGGTCGAGCCACGTGTTGAGCAGCGTGCCGCCGTACGTCTCCACGGCGACCTGGCGCCAGCCGTGCGCACCGCTGTCCGGGCGGGGCTTGACGCGCAGGTTCGGCGAGTCGGTGTGCGCCCCGATGATGCGGAACGGGGTGTGCGCGGCCGCGCCCTCCGGCACGTACCAGGCGATGATCGCGCCGGCGCGGATCACGTACTTGCCCCCGGCCGTCCCGTCCCAGGCCGCGGTCTCGTCGAGCTGCTCGAAGCCGGCCTTCTCCAGCCGGTCCGCGGTGTTCGCGACGGCGTGGTACGGGGACGGCGAGGCCGCCAGGAAGGTCATCAGGTCGTCGGTGTGGCCGCGGTCGAAGCGGGCGGGAGAGCTGCGCATGACGTCACCTTACGGCCGGGGCCCGGACGGACCCAGGCCGATTGTCAGTGGTGGCTGCGACGATCGGAACCAGTCAGCCGATTGCGACCGGAGGTGTCCTGGTGACCACGACGACCGGCTCCACCCGCACCCGCACGCTCGCCCCCGTTCCCGACTGCGCCGCGTGCGCGGCCCCAGGCGCCGAATGGACCGCCGAACTCATGATGCCGCTGTGCGGCGCGTGCGCGGCCGCGGCGACGGGATCCCCCGACCGGGACCCCGTGCGCCTCGGCGACATCCTGCCGGTGACGGCTGCGGCTCTGCTCACGCGCGCCGCGATACCGGCCCGGCACCGGCGGTGCGCCGCCCGGTGAGACCGGGCGGGCCCGCGGTGACGTCGGCCGCGTGACCGTGCCGGCGCGGCGGCCGGCGCGGTCGTCTGCGTGGTGCCCCGTGGGGCACAGGGGGGCGGCCCGCCCTCCGGGAACCGGGGAGCAGGCCGCCGGGGACCAGGGCGCGTCCGGTTAGAACGCGGCCTCGTCCAGCTCCATGAGGGAGTTGTCCACGCCCTCGGCGATGGCGCGCTCGACCGAGACGCCCGGCAGGATGTTGGCGGCGAAGAACTTCGCGGCCGCGATCTTGCCCTGGTAGAACGCCTTGTCCTTGGCGGAGGCGGTCTCCAGCTTCTCGGCCGCGACGGCGGCACCGCGCAGCAGCAGGTAACCGACGACCACGTCACCGGAGGCCATGAGGAGGCGGGTGGTGTTGAGGCCGACCTTGTAGATGTTCTTGACGTCCTCGCCGGTGGCGGTGAGGTCGGTCAGCATCGCGCCGACGATGCCCTCCAGGTCGACGGCCGCCTTGGCGAGCGCGTCGCGCGCCGGGGCGAGCTCGTCACCGCCGGTGCCCAGCGCGAGGAACTTCTTGATCTCCTCGGCCAGCGTGTTCAGCGAGGCGCCCTGGTCGCGGACGATCTTCCGGAAGAAGTAGTCCTGCCCCTGGATCGCCGTGGTGCCCTCGTAGAGGGTGTCGATCTTGGCGTCCCGGATGTACTGCTCGACCGGGTACTCCTGCAGGTAGCCGGAGCCGCCGAAGGTCTGGAGCGACTGGGCGAGCTGCTCGTAGGACTTCTCGGAGCCGTAGCCCTTGACGATCGGCAGCAGCAGGTCGTTCAGGCCGTGCAGCGCCTTGGCGTCCTCGCCGGCCGCCTCCTTGATCTGGATCTCGTCCTGGACCGCGGCGGTGTACATGACCAGGGCGCGCATGCCCTCCGCGTACGCCTTCTGCGTCATCAGCGAGCGGCGCACGTCGGGGTGGTGCGTGATGGTGACCTTCGGGGCGGTCTTGTCCATGAAGTTCGCCAGGTCCGGGCCCTGCACGCGCTCCTTGGCGTACTCCAGCGCGTTGAGGTAGCCGGTGGACAGGGTGGCGATGGCCTTCGTGCCGACCATCATGCGGGCGAACTCGATGATGCGGAACATCTGGCGGATGCCGTCGTGCTTGTCGCCGATCAGCCAGCCCTTGGCGGGGTGCTGGTCGCCGAAGGTCATCTCGCACGTGTTGGACGCCTTGAGGCCCATCTTGTGCTCGACGTTCGTGGCGTACACGCCGTTGCGCTCGCCGAGCTCGCCGGTCTCCCAGTCGAAGTGGTACTTCGGCACGAGGAACAGCGACAGGCCCTTGGTGCCGGGGCCGTGGCCCTCGGGGCGGGCCAGCACGTAGTGGAGGATGTTCTCCGACATGTCGTGCTCACCGGACGTGATGAAGCGCTTCACGCCCTCGATGTGCCAGGAGCCGTCCTCCTGCTGCACGGCCTTGGTGCGGCCGGCGCCCACGTCCGAGCCGGCGTCCGGCTCGGTGAGGACCATGGTGGAGCCCCACTGCTTCTCGACGGCGATCCGCGCGATCTGCTTCTGGACCTCGTTGCCCTCCTCGAAGAGGACGCCCGCGAAGGCGGGGCCGGAGGAGTACATCCACACGGCCGGGTTCGAGCCGAGGATCAGCTCCGCGTAGGCCCAGATGAGGGAGCGGGGCGAGGTGGTGCCGCCGATCTCCTCGGGCAGGCCGAGACGCCAGTACTCGGAGTCCATGAAGGCCTTGTAGGACTTCTTGAAGGACTCGGGGATCGGTGCGGTGTTCGTCTCCGGGTCGAAGACCGGCGGGTTGCGGTCGGCGTCCGCGAAGGACTCGGCGAAGTCGTTCTCGGCGAGGCGGCGCATCTCGTCCAGGACGCTCTTCGCGGTGTCGACGTCCATCTCCTCGAACGGACCGGTGCCGTACACCTTGTCGCGCCCGAGGACTTCGAAGAGGTTGAACTCGATGTCGCGGAGATTCGACTTGTAGTGCCCCATGGCGACGGCTCCGTAAGGCTCGGGGAGGCAGGATCCTCGTACACGTACCAGCAAGTAGCTACGATGATGCTACCCGTCGGTAATAAGAGCAACCCCTATCGGGCGATCTGTGACGCGTTACGCCCCCGGCGGCGCGGGCGATGTTTCCCGGGGGCTCCGCACCGGACGGTCCTTGCCGCTCGCGCACGCCGCCTTCCCCGTCGGGCCGCGGCCGGGCGGGCGGCATCCCGGCCGTGCCGCCCGCTGTCCGAAAGGGGCCGGTGCGGCGGGGCAGGCCGGTGGTGGGCCCACGAGCCGGGTTCGTACTCAGTACCCTGGTGGCCATGTACGGCTACGACCAGAACCAGGGCGCCCAGCAGCAGTACGCCCCGCCCCAGCAGGGGTACGCGCAGCAGCCGCCGCTGTACCCCGAGCCGTCGCCGCCCTCGCTCGCCGACGCCGTGCGGGCGTTCACCACCGGATCGCTGTCCGCGGAGGACTTCCAGCAGATCTTCGCCACGTCGAAGGTCTACTGCCCGCGCGGCGACAACCCCGGCTTCCTCGCGCTGCACAACACGCAGCAGCCGGTGATCCCCATGTTCACCTCCCTCAAGGAGCTGCGCCGGTACGCGGGCAAGGAGTCCAAGTACTTCGTGATCACCGGCGCCGAGGTGATCGACCTGCTGCCCACCGGGTACGGCTTCGTCCTCGACATGGAGGGCGACCACCGGATCGTCTTCGACGCCAAGGCCGTCGAGCAGATGGTCGACTTCGCCATGCGGCGGATGTACGGCTGAGAGCCGCCGCCCGGCGCGTAATCCGGGAGACGGGCCTCCGCCGCGCTCCTAGGGTGCGGCGCATGACGACAACGCTCCGGCTGGAGAAGATCACCCCCGACAACGTCCTCGCCGCCTGCCGCCTGACCGTCCGCCCCGGCCAGGAGCGCTTCGTCGCTCCGGTCGCGCAGTCGCTGGCCGAGGCCTACGCGCAGCCCGACACCGCCTGGCCGCGCCTCGTCCTCGACGGCGACCGGGTCGTGGCCTTCGTGATGGGCTTCTTCGACGTCCGCTTCGACCCGGACGACCCGCAGGACCGGCCGCGCTCCGGGCTGTGGCGCCTGGCCGTCGCCGCCGACGAGCAGGGCAAGGGGTACGGCCGCTTCGCGGTGCGGGCCGTGGCCGACGAAGTCCGCCGGCGCGGCGGGACACGTGTGACGGTGACGTGGACGGAGGGGGAGGGCGGCCCCGAGGAGTTCTACCTGAAGCTGGGTTTCCGTCCCACCGGCGAGAAGAGCGAAGGCGAGACAGTCGCGGAGCTGGAGCTGGAGCTGGAGCTGGAGCTCGAGCTGGGGCTGGAGCTTGAGCCGGAGCCGGAGCCGGAGCCGGAGCCGAGCTGACGACGGCCCGGCCCGGCCCGGTGGTCCGACCGACCCGCCCGGAGCTGATGGGACCGAGCCCGGCCGAGCACCCCTGAGGGGTGACCGGCCGGGCTCCGGCGTGTCCGGGGAAGGTATCCGGCCGGACGCGGCCGCGTGCGGGAGGAGGAATGCCCGGAGGCATACCCGTGTTCCAGTGGCAGGAAGTTCATTGTTCAACTAATCTGGGAGCAGCACCGGCCCGAGGAGGACCCGTCATGCCTGCCGTAACCGTCGAGAACCCGCTCACCCTGCCCCGTGTCGGCGCGCCCGCCGACGCCACGGCGCGGCCCGTGCTGGCCGTGACCACCGCACCCAGCGGGTTCGAAGGGGAGGGTTTCCCGGTGCGCCGCGCGTTCGCCGGCATCAACTACCGCTATCTCGACCCGTTCATCATGATGGACCAGATGGGCGAGGTGGAGTACGCGCCCGGCGAGCCCAAGGGCACCCCGTGGCACCCGCACCGCGGCTTCGAGACCGTCACCTACATCCTGGACGGGATCTTCGACCACCAGGACAGCAACGGCGGCGGCGGCACCATCACCAACGGCGACACCCAGTGGATGACCGCCGGATCCGGCCTGCTCCACATCGAGGCGCCGCCCGAGCACCTCGTCGTCTCCGGCGGCCTCTTCCACGGGCTGCAGCTGTGGGTGAACCTGCCGGCCAAGGACAAGATGATGGCCCCCCGCTACCAGGACATCCGCGGCGGCAACGTCCAGCTGCTCACCTCCCCCGACGGCGGCGCGCTGATGCGCGTCATCGCCGGTGAGCTGGACGGCCACCAGGGCCCGGGCATCACCCACACGCCCATCACCATGATCCACGCCACGCTGGCGCCGGGCGCGGAGATCACCCTGCCGTGGCGGGAGGACTTCAACGGCCTCGCGTACGTACTCGCGGGCAAGGGCTCGGCCGGTGCCGAACGCCGTCCCGTCCACATGGGCCAGACCGCCGTCTTCGGCGCCGGGTCCTCGCTCACCGTCCGGGCGGACGAGACGCAGGACTCCCACACCCCCGACCTGGAGGTCGTCCTGCTCGGCGGGCAGCCGATCCGTGAGCCGATGGCCCACTACGGCCCGTTCGTCATGAACACCAGGGAAGAGCTCCAGCAGGCCTTCGACGACTTCCAGAGGGGCCGGCTGGGCACGGTCCCGGCCGTGCACGGCATGAAGCCCGGCGGTCCGCAGGACAGCTGACGCAGCCTCACCCGGCCGGGTCCCGTCCACGGGCGGGCGCCGGCCGGGCGTGGTGCGGTGGTGGCGTGCACACGCTGCTGCCCGAGCCCGTCCGGCGCCTCGCCGCCTGGTGCGCCGTCGCGCTGCTCGTGACCGGCGTCGCGGCCGTCGGCGTGTGGCTGTGCGTCACCTTCCGCACCGCCGTCACGCCCGTCCTGCTCGCCCTGCTCGGTACGGCCCTGCTCGGGCCGCTCCACCGGCGGCTCGTCGCCATGAAGGTCAACCGCTCCCTCGCCGCCGGACTGACCTGCGCCGCCGTCCTCGTCGTGGTCGGCGGAGCGACGTACGTCATCGTCAAGGCCCTCATCGACACCGGCGACCAGATCGTCACCTCGCTGCGCCGCGCGGCGACCGACCTCACCCGGCACCTCGGCGCCGCCGGCACCTCGCTGGACGACCTCGCCGCCAACGCCAGGGAACTGCTCGGCAAGTTCGGCGGCACGGCGGCGACCGGCGTCATCAGCGGACTGAGCGTCGTCGGCCAGGTGATCGCCATGGCGGTCCTCGCGCTGCTGCTCGTCTTCTTCTTCCTGCGCGACTCCGCCCGCGCCGTGCACGCCCTGCGCTCCCTCGTGCCGCACGGCAGCGCCGACCACGCCGAAGCCATGGCGCGCCGCGCCTTCGGCGCCGTGGAGGGCTTCATGCGCGGCACCACGTTCATCGCCCTGATCGACGCCGTCCTCATCACCGTCGGGCTGCTGGTCCTGCGCGTCCCCGGCGCCGTCGGGCTCGGCGCGCTCGTCTTCGTCGGCGCGTACATCCCCTACCTCGGCGCCTTCATCTCCGGCGCGGTGGCCATCCTCGTCGCGCTCGCCGACCGAGGGTGGGTGATCGCGCTGTGGGCGGTCGGCGTCGTCCTCGCCGTCCAGCTCCTCGAAGGGCACGTGCTCCAGCCGGTGATCCAGTCCCGCACGGTCCAGATGCACCCGGCCGTCGTCATGCTCACCATCACCGCCGGGGCGTCCGTCGCGGGCATCCTCGGCATGCTGCTGGCGGTGCCGCTGACGGCCGCCGCGTTCGGGGTCCTCGGCGAGCTGCGCCGACGTTACGCGGGCGGCGTGTCGACTCCGTCGTAGAGGGTGCCGCCGCTGGCTTTTGGTGGCCGCGCGGCCGCGGTGGCCGCGCGGCCGCGGCGGCTGCGCGGGCGCCGGCGGCCTCGTCGGCCCGGCGGCTGCGCGGGCGCGGTGGCTGCGCGGGCGCCGGCGGCCTCGTCGGCCCGGCGGGCTGCGCGGGCCCGGCCCCGCTGGCCCCGGCGGCTTTGCCGGCCCCTTCAGCCGCGTAAGCCCCTTGGGCTCCGTCGGCTCCGCCCGCCCCCGGTGGCCTCGCTGGCCCGGTGGCTCATCCGGGGCCCGCCGGCTTTGCGGGCCCGGCCCCCGCTGACCCCGTCGGCTCCGCCCGCCCCGTGGCTGAGCCGGGGCCCGTCCGCCTCGTCGGCCCCGGCCGCCCCGCCGGAATCAGCCGCCCCCGCGGCCCCCGGTCTCCCCGGCCGGCCCCATGGCCCCGGCCGCCCCCGTGGCCCCCTCCGTCCCCGGACCCTCGTACAGCTCGAACCAGATCGACTTGCCCTCGCCCCTCGGGTCCACGCCCCACGCGTGCGCCAGCACCTCCATCAGGACCAGGCCGCGGCCCGACGAGGCCATCTCGCCCGGGCGGCGCTTGTGGGGCAGTTCGTCGCTGGCGTCCGCCACGTCGACGCGCAGCCGGCGCGCACCGTGCTCGCCCGTCGCCTCCGCGACGAGCAGCGCGTTGCCGTCCGTGTGCACGAGCACGTTCGTCAGCATCTCGGAGACCATCAGGACCGCCGCGTCGACCTGCTCCTCGTCGGCCCAGTCGTGCAGCAGCTCCCGCAGCTGCTGCCGCGCCGCCGCGATCCGCTCCGGCTCCGCCTGCGCCACGGTCAGCGCCGTGCGCCGGGCGGCCCGCCGCTGCGACGCCACGCCGTCCGTCCGGGACAGCAGCAGCACCGCTATGTCGTCCTCGCGCCGGTCGGCGAACGGCCCGGTCGTGTGGTGCGAGCCCGGCCCGTGGACCGCCTGCACCAGGCTGTCGGCCAGCACCTCCAGCGGATCGGTGGACACGTGCTGCTCCAGCAGCTTGCGGATCCGCGCCCAGCCGGACTCCAGGTCGTGCCCGCCGGTCTCCAGCAGCCCGTCCGTGCAGATCATCAGCGTCTCGCCGGGCTCCAGCGTGAACCGGGTCGTCGGGTAGTCGGTGTCCGGGACGATGCCGAGCGGCAGCCCGCCGTCGGTCGGCCGCAGCACCACCGTGCCGTCGGCCATCCGGATCGCCGGGTCCGGGTGCCCCGCCCGCGCGATGTCCACGGAGCCCGTCGCCGGGTCGACCTCCAGGTACAGGCAGGTCGCGAAGCGCCCGCCGTGGTCCCCGTGGTCGCCCGCGGCCCCGTCCGTGATGCCGTACAGGAAGCGCGATGCCCGTGACAGCACGGCGTCCGGGCGGTGGCCCTCGGAGGCGTACGCGCGCAGGGCGATCCGCAGCTGGCCCATCAGCCCCGCGGCCCGTACGTCGTGCCCCTGCACATCGCCGATGACCAGGGCGATACGCCCGCCCGGGAGCTGGATCATGTCGTACCAGTCGCCGCCGACCTGGAGGCCGCCGCCCGTCGGCACGTACCGCGCGGCCACCTCCATGCCCGGGATCGCCGGGCCGAGCACCGGCATCATCGTGCGCTGCAGCCCCAGCGACAGCTCCCGCTCCGACTCGGCCACTCCCGCCCTGGCCAGCGCCTGCGCCAGCATCCGGGCCACGGTCGTCAGCACGGACCGCTCGTCCGGCGTGAAGGCGACCGTGTGCTTGAAGGCCGCCATCCAGGCGCCCATCGTGCGCCCGGCGACGATGAGGGGCAGGAACGCCCACGACTCCCTGCCGAACCGCTGCGCCAGGGGCCAGGTCGCCGGGAAGCGGGTGCGGTACTCCTCCGGCGACGGCAGGTAGATCGCCCGGCCGGTCCGTACGACCTCGGCCGCCGGGTAGTCCGTGTCCAGCGCCATGTCCGTGAACGGGCCGTCGTCACCCGGATCATGCCCGTGGTGCCCGATGATCGTCAGCCGGTCGCCCGCGACGCCGAACACCGCGAGGCCGTCCGGCGAGAAGCCCGGCATCGACAGCGACGCGGCCACCCGCAGCACCTCCGCCGTCGACCGCGCCTCCGCCAGCGCCCGCCCCGCGTCCAGCAGGAACGCCTCCCGAGAGCGGCGCCAGTCACCGGTGACGGGCGTGCGCGCGGCTGTGCCGGGCTGCGGCTCGGCGACCTCCTGGAGCGTGCCGACGAGCTGGTAGTCGGTGCCGTCGACGAAGGGCCGGGAACGGCTGCGCACCGTACGGATCACCCGGCCGTTCCCGTCCATGATCCGCAGGCGCGCCTCGGCGAGGGTGCCCTCGGCGACGGCGAGGTTCACGACCCCGTCGATCTCGTTCCAGTCGACCGGGTGGAAGCGGGAGCGCACGGCGGCCTCCGTCAGTTCCACCGGCTCGGCGGGCAGGCCGAGCAGCCGGGCCGCCTCCGCGTCGAGCGTGACGACCCCGGTCGCGTTGTCCCAGCGCCACAGGCCGGTCGCGATGGCGGCCAGGACGTCCTCGGTACGCATTGCCCCACTCTAAGAAGACGAGCCGACCGCACGCCACCGTTCGATCTTGGAACCCCGCCGTGACGCGGCCGGTACCCTTGACGGGTCGAGTTGTACCCCTATCCCGAAGACTGGATGAACGACGATGCATCGGTACAGGTCCCACACCTGCGGCGAGCTCCGCGCCTCTGACGTCGGCACCGACGTCCGGCTGAGCGGCTGGCTGCACAATCGGCGCGACCTGGGCGGCATCCTCTTCATCGATCTGCGCGACCACTACGGCATCACGCAGCTGGTCGCCCGGCCCGGCACCGCCGCGTACGAGGCGCTGGACAAGCAGACCAAGGAGTCGGTGGTACGCGTCGACGGCAAGGTCGTCTCGCGCGGCGCGGAGAACATCAACGCCGACCTGCCGACCGGTGAGGTCGAGGTCGAGGTCTCCGACGTCGAGGTCCTCGGCGCGTCCGCCCCGCTGCCGTTCACGATCAACACGGACGACGGCGTCAACGAGGAGCGCCGCCTGGAGTACCGCTTCCTCGACCTGCGCCGCGAGCGCATGCACCGCAACATCATGCTGCGCACCGCGGTCATCTCCGCCATGCGCCAGAAGATGACGGCCCTCGGCTTCAACGAGATGGCGACCCCGATCCTCACCGCGACCTCGCCCGAGGGCGCGCGCGACTTCGTCGTCCCGTCCCGCCTGAACCCCGGCAAGTTCTACGCCCTGCCGCAGGCGCCGCAGCAGTTCAAGCAGCTGCTGATGATCTCGGGCTTCGACCGGTACTTCCAGATCGCGCCCTGCTTCCGCGACGAGGACGCCCGCGCCGACCGCTCGCCGGGCGAGTTCTACCAGCTCGACATCGAGATGAGCTTCGTCGAGCAGGAGGACGTCTTCCAGCCGGTCGAGAAGCTGATGACCGAGCTGTTCGAGGAGTTCGGCGGCGGCCGCCACGTCACCTCGCCGTTCCCGCGGATCCCGTTCCGCGAGGCGATGCTGAAGTACGGCTCCGACAAGCCGGACCTGCGTGCCCGGCTGGAGCTCGTCGACATCACGGACGTGTTCGCCGACTCCGGGTTCAAGGCGTTCGCGGGCAAGCACGTACGGGCGCTGCCGGTGCCGGACGTGGCCGACCAGAGCCGTAAGTTCTTCGACTCCCTCGGCGAGTTCGCCGTCGAGCACGGCGCGAAGGGCCTGGCCTGGATCCGCGTCGGCGAGGACATGGCCTTCACCGGCCCGATCGCGAAGTTCCTCACCGAGGACGACGTCGCGACGCTCGTGGAGCGCCTCGGCCTCAAGCCGGGCCACGCGGTGTTCTTCGGCGCCGGCGAGTTCGACGAGGTCTCCAAGATCATGGGCGCGGTCCGCGTCGAGGCCGCCAAGCGGGCCGGCCACTTCGAGGACAACGTCTTCCGCTTCTGCTGGATCGTCGACTTCCCGATGTACGAGAAGGACGAGGAGACCGGCCGGATCGACTTCTCGCACAACCCCTTCTCGATGCCGCAGGGCGGCCTGGAGGCCCTGGAGACCCAGGACCCCCTGGACATCCTGGGCTGGCAGTACGACATCGTCTGCAACGGCGTCGAGCTGTCCTCCGGCGCGATCCGGAACCACGAGCCGGACATCATGTTCAAGGCGTTCGAGATCGCGGGCTACGACCGCGAGACCGTCGAGCGCGAGTTCACCGGCATGCTCAAGGCCTTCCAGTACGGCGCCCCGCCGCACGGCGGCATCGCCCCGGGCGTCGACCGCATCGTCATGCTCCTCGCGGACGAGCCGAACATCCGCGAGACGATCGCCTTCCCGCTGAACGGCAACGCCCAGGACCTGATGATGGGCGCCCCGACGGAGCTGGAGGAGGCCCGCCTGCGCGAGCTGAACATCCAGCTGCGCAAGCCGGTGGTGAAGGACAAGCCGTCCGAGGCCCGCCCGGTCACCGACGCGGTGCACCCGGACGCGGCGCGGTAGGCACGCGCACCGACTGCCTGAAGGCCCGGGATCCTCGGATCCCGGGCTCTTTCATGCGCGGAGCGACCGCCCTGCGGCGCATGGCCCGCAGGTGCCCGGCTCCGAGCCGCGGAAGGCGCGGTCGCACATGTCGCAGTTCTGCAGCGGATGCCGGGCGGGCGCGGGTGCGTCCGGTGCGCGGAAGGGTGGCAGGGGCGGGAGCTGGGCCGTGAGGCGGTGGGCCAGCAGGGCTGCGGGGCGGTGCAGCGGTTCCGGTGGCAGGCCGGTGGTCAAGGCGTGCTGGACGGCCTCGGGCGTGAGGTCGCGTTCGAGCCACGCGGCGACGCCCGGGACGAGGTGCTCGGCCTCCGTGGCGGAGAGCAGGAGGCGGGGGTCCTCGCGGCGGAGGCCGGAGAGCACCTCCAGGGCGGTCCGCAGGAGGTCGGGCGCCGGGTACGCGGGCTGCGGCACGGCGGGCAGCGCGCGGCGGCGGGCCCGCTCGTCGGTGTTCCGCCGGGGGCGGGGCTTCGGCTCCTCCGTGGCGCCGGTGCGGCCGGGCTGGTTGCAGGAGACCGTCCGGGTGACGATCCTGCCGCCGTCGGTGCGCATGCGGGTCCGGCGCAGATAGCCGTGGGTCTCCAGCTCCCGCAGGGCGCCCGCGATCCGGGTCTTGCCCTCGGGGAAGCGGCCGGCGAGCGTCTCGATGTCGACCTGGGCACCGCTGGGGAGCGACTGGATGTGGACGGCCAGGCCGATCGCGAGGAGCGACAGCTCGGTGTGCTGGGCGAGGTGGTTGCCGATCACCGTGAAGCGGGTGGCGTGGCGGAAGTTGTCGTGGATGACGCCACCGCGGCGCGTGGCCTTGCGGGCTCGCTGGGAGGGGTGGTTTTTCCCGTCGCCACGGGCGGGGGCGTGCGGGCGCACGCTACTGTTCGGGGTATCCATCGGGAAGCTGCTTCTTCCTTGGTGGTCAGGCCCCCGCACTGGGATTCGCACTCCCGGCGGGGGCCGACGTATGTCCGTGGTGATGTGGTGTGTCGCGCTGAGCGTAGATCAAGCAACCCAACCCAAAGCCAGCCAAGTTGGTCTTTTTCACTCGCGTGAGTGAGTGGCTCGCCGAGGGGGAGGAGGGGTGGGGTTTGGTGGGGTTTCTTTCTCTCTCTTCGTTCCTTGGGGAGACCGGCGGCTCCACCGGAGTCCACGTTCCCGGACTCCGGTGACTGAGTGGTTCCCCAGGTCAGGGCCGCGGGAGGTCGAGTTCCGCCCATACGGTCTTCTGCGGGGCGGCGTCGAGCCCGACGCCCCAGCGGTCCGCGAGCGCCTCGACGAGGAGCAGCCCCCGGCCGGAGTCCGCGCAAGGTGACGGCGGCATGCGGCGGGGCAGGGCGTCGGCCCGGGTGTCCGTCACCTCGATCCGCAGGGCGTCCTCGCGGACGAGCAGTACGAGCCGGAAGCTCCGGCCCGCCACGCGGCCGTGCGTGGCGGCGTTGGCCGCGAGCTCCGCGACGAGCTGCGCGGCAGCCTCGGTCACGCCGTTCGGCAGCTCCTCCCTCGTGCGCATCCACTCGACGGCGAGCAGCCGGGCGAGCCGCGCACCACGTGGAGTGGCGGACAACAGGGCCCGGAAGTGAGCGGAGTGGGTGGCGAGTTGAGTGGCGTCGATCTGGTTCACCTCACCGAGGGTGGCTGCCCTCGCCCACCGTGAACAGTGACCGAGCCGTTGCGTAGGGTGACTGTCCGGAGCTTGTCCACTGCTGTCCGGGCTGTCCGAATCCGCCGGTGGGGTAGGGACGTCGCGGCACGGAAGCGCGGACAGAGGGGTGCGGGCATGTCGGTGGACGGCGAGACCGGGGTGCGGCTCAGGAGCGCGGCGGACGAGCCGGGCTGGGAGGTGGACCCGGACGACGACTGGGGCGTGGCCGTCATCACCACGGTGGGGCGGCAGGTGAAGCTGCGGAGGGAAGCGGTGGGGATGCGCGCCGCCGAGTTCGGGGTGGCCGTCGGCTACGGCGAGGACCTCATCTACAAGATCGAGGGCGGGAAGCGTATCCCCCGCCCCGAGTTCCTGGACAAGGCGGACGAGGTCTTGGGCGCGGGTGGTCTGCTCTCGGCCATGAAGGAGGACGTGGCGAAGGTCCGATATCCGAAGAAGGTACGGGAGTTGGCCAAGCTGGAAGCACAGGCGGTGGAACTCCAGCTGTACGACCCGCTCAACATCCACGGGCTGCTGCAGACACCGGAGTACGCACGCGGGCTGCTGCTCATGCGACGGCCGGCGTACTCGCGGGACGAGGTGGAGCGGATGGTGGCCGGTCGTGTCGCCCGCAAGTCCGTCTTCGAGAGGGACCCCGCACCCGAACTCGGCTTCGTCCTGGAGGAGTGGACGCTTCGGCGTCCGCTGGGCGGAAGGACGCTGCTGCGCGCCCAGCTCGGACACCTGCTGGAGGTGGCACGGCTGAGGAACGTCGAGCTTCAGGTGATGCCGATGAACCGAGAAGAGCACGCCGGACTGGCAGGCGGCATCGAGGTGCTGAAATTCGGTGACGGATCGGCCGTCGGACGCTCACCTGCCGTGGCCAACGGCCGACCCGTGACCGAGCGGAAGCCGCTCCATATCCTTGAGTTGCGCTACGGCATCATCCGGGCCCAGGCTCTCACTCCCCGTGAGTCGACAGCCTTCATCGAGCAACTGCTGGGAGAGACATGATCCGCAAGACCTCGGCCGGAGACGCCTCCGGACTGGTGTGGTTCAAGAGCAGCTACAGCAGCAGCAGCGAGGGCGACTCCTGCGTCGAGGTCGCCACCTCCCCGGGCGTGGTCCACATCCGCGACTCCAAGAGTGCCGGCGGGCCCCAGCTCGCGCTCAGCCCGAGCGCGTGGGCGGGCTTCGTGTCGTACGCGTCGGGCCACCCCACCGACTGGTCGTAGCCCACGCGTCGTCTGCACCGGGGCGGGGCGCGTCGTCGTACGCCGTTCCGCTCGCGGCGGCAGGAGCGTCCGAGATTCTCCGTAGTCACCCATGCCGATAGCCCTGGGAGCCCACAATCCCGGGCCTTCGTCGTCATGCTCACGCGGCCATCAGTGTCGGATAGTCGGTGTACCCGTTCTCGCCGCCCGTGTACATCCAGCCCTCGTCCCGCAGCGGGTTGAGCGGTGCGCCGGTCCGCAGCCGCTCGACAAGGTCGGGGTTGGCCATGAAGGCACGGCCGAGCGCGATGAGGTCGGCACCGGCGGCAAGTAGCCGTTCGCCCGCCTGCTTGCCGCCGTCGGCGGGCAGCGGACCACCCCATCCCAGAGCCGGATTGGCGATCAGCGTACCGGTCCACTGCTTGCGGAGCTCCTGCCACAGCGGGTCGTCGGGGTCGGCGAACACGGTGTGCAGATAGCCCAGGCCGGTGTCGGCGAGGGCCTCGATGAGCGCCGGGTAGATCTCCCCGGTCTCACCCTCGTCGATGCCGTTGACGGTGTTCCCGGGGGAGATCCGTACGCCCACCCGCTCCGGGCCGATGGCCGTGGCCACCGCCCGTACCACTTCCACCACGAACCGGATCCGGCCGGTGACCGAGCCGCCGTAGCCATCGGTGCGGTGGTTGGTGTTCCGCGCCATGAACTGGTGCAGAAGGTGCCCGTTGGCGGCGTGCACCTCCACCCCGGCGAAGCCGGCGTCCATGGCGTTGCGGGCGGCAGTGGCGAAGTCGTCCACGGTGGCCCTGATGTCGTCGAGGGCCATTTCCCGGGGCACGACGGCGTCCTTGCGTCCGCTGGGCGTGTGGATGGTTTCCGGGAGCGGGACGGCGGAGGGCGCCACCGGCACCAGACCGCTGTTGTCGGGGTGGCCCACCCGGCCGCCGTGCTGGAGCTGGAGGAACATCCGGCCGCCCGCGGCGCGGACCGCGTCGGTGACCAGCCGCCAGCCGGCCACCTGGGCTCCGTCGTGAATCCCGGGGATGTTGGGGTACGTCTGCCCCACCGCGTTGGGCGTGGTGGCCTCGGCGATGATGAGACCTGCGGAGGCGCGCTGCGCGTAGTACGTGGCCATGAGCGGCTGCGGAACGCCGTCGGCACCGGCGCGGTTGCGGGTCAACGGCGCCATGACGAGCCGGTTGGGCAGGCGCAGGGCACCGAGGCGGGCGGGCTGGAACAGGCGGGACTTCTCCGGTGTGTTCGTCATGCCGGTACCGTAGAAGTTGACATCAGTGTCAGGTTCAAGTCCTCGGAACAATAGGCGAGGTGGGCGATGCGCATCGGTGAACTGGCCCGGCGAACGGGCGTCAGCGAGCGGTCGCTGCGCTACTACGAGACGCAGGGCCTGCTGACCGCCGAGCGCACCCCGGGCGGCCAGCGCATCTACGGCGACTGGGCCGTCGACCGCGTCATCCGCATCCAGGCCCTTTACGCGGCCGGCCTCCACAGCAGGAAGATCGCGCAACTCCTCCCCTGCATGCGCGACACGGACGGCGGCCCCTCCGAGATCGCCACCGCGCGCCTGGTCGCCGATCTCACCGCGGAACGGGACCGCATCGACCGGACGATCACCGACCTGCTCCGTTCCCGGGAAGTCCTGGACGAGGCGATCGCGACGGCGTCGGGTGCGCCCGCCCCCACATCGCCTCTTCCGGCGCGCTAGCACGCCACTTGGCGCTCGCCGGCCGGCAAGGCGGACGACGGCGCGGTGTACCGCGCCCTCACGGCCGGTCTTGGGAAACGACCGGGTACTCGTGCATTACCGAGCGCAAGACGTCCCGCCTGCACAACGTTTCCGCGCCAGCCCCGGTCAGCCTGACCTTGCCGGAGTGGACGGTATCCAGCTGGTCGGCCTGCCTGCCGTACCACTCGCTGGAAGACAGTCGGAGTCTGGCGGTGGTCCTGGGGTGCTGGAACACCATGCCCAGCCGGGCTGTGCCTTCGATGCACCGAACCACACACACGGCGACGTCGTCTGCCGCGCCGGCATGACCTGGGGTCGGGGACTCGATGAATGCGATGCTGAGAGTCGCCCCCTCGTTCAGGTTATCCAGCACGTCAGTGCGCCTCCTCGACGAAGCGGGCGATCTGTTCCGCGGTAAGTTGGTACGTTCCCGCACTCCGGGACGGGGGCGGTGCCAGGTCCTCCCTTTCACTCGCGCGCGGCGAGGTAGGAACGTACCCGGGCGAGAGAGGACGTAGACGCCGAGAATCCCAGATGCGAACCCTCTGCTTCGACGGTAACCCTGACCCTCTCGTCTCCGAGAACACTCAGGGCGACGTGTGCGTCGCGGGCACCGAACGTCCAGCCCTTGACCCTGAGATTGCTCACATCGGTGAACTTCAAGTAGAACTCGACTGTGTTGTACTCCCTGCCCGCCCACTCGGCAGGAGGATTCGACGGAAGGGCGGACGTCTCGAAGCCCAACGTGACCGACGCTTCTCTTTCGTCGATCTGGGCGTAATACAGCTTGCATTCGTTCAGGTTGGGGGGCGTGACATATGCGTCCGTCAGGGCTTCTGTTCCGCCAACGATCCCCGTCCAGTCAGATTCGCCCATAGAAAGTCTTCTCTTCGGTTGCCGGGATGGATTTATAGCGTGCTGCGTCGATTCTCTTGAAAAAGAGATGCCGGGTTTTGTCTGCACCATCGGACGAGATCTTGAAGGCGCTCACATGCCCGACCTGTACGGACTCGTTGCAGGTGAACCCAAGGGCTACGCCGTCTCCCGTCACTCGCACCCGAACCCTCCGCTCCCCTTCCAGGGGCTGTGTCACCAGAGAAGCGGACCGGACGGGCGGCTCCCACCCGGGCATGGAGAGGTCCTCCACAGCGAGGAACTGCAGGTGGCACTGAACGGTGTCGACTTCGGTGCCTTTCCACTCCGGTGGAATCGTCTCCGGGAAACTCGACAGGTCCAATCGCAGGGTGACCGTCGGCCCCCGCCAATCCAGATTGATGGAGCGCAAGCGAAACCACCGGAGGTCCGGGACCTTTCCGTACAGCTGCACGAGGTCTCCGGTATTCACCAGCTGTAGATCATCGGGCATAATAGTAACGCTCTTCCGTCCGGGTATCTCGCCATTACGAGGATCGTCAAGAAATCTCAGAGGAACGTGTACTGGCTGGTACCCGGCTTTTCAAGGCGCTGGTGACCGAAACAGTGGTCCTGGAAGACGGTGAGGTGCTGCCCATGGAAAGTGTGGCGCCCTGCGGGATACCTGCCTCGCTCAACACTGTCGCCTTGGCTCCGTCCAATCGCGGCCGACCACCAGAAGTGAGAGGCCGCCCTCGCACTGTTAGGCGTTCTTGTCGGGGCTCGCTGCGTCGATAGCCGAGAGAATCTTTTCGAGGTCTTCTGCGGTTGTGGCGCAGAAAGTTTGATCAGTGCGTGTGATCGTAGCCACGGCCTCAATGAAGTCGCGCGCGCCAGGACCCGCTTCGTGGAGAAGACGGGTTGGCAGAATCATCCAGTTCCTTTCCGACCTGAAAGTCCATTCCGCATCGGTTGGCGCGACCTGCAAAGCCTGCTCAAATACAGATTTGAGCTCCTCCCGAGGCTCTGCGAAGCGCCACCCGATGAACGCAACTTGAAGGTGTCCGTGGATCGGATGTTGCTCCGTTGGAGATCTGAACCACACCACCTCACCGAAATGGCTCAGAATCTCTTTGGCTCTTTTGTTTCGTGACTTGCTCGACATCTCATCTCCCGAGCTCAGCGACGCCCCGGTGCAGGCATCCTGTAATCTCCATTGTTTCTGATTACTTTTTCCCCCTCATTCGACAGTCTGAGTGCTCTTTCATAGTCGCCGCGAGGTATGGGGGAGTCGCTGAGGGTTGGGTCGTACACATACCGGCCGTCCGTATACACCTCATGGAACATATAATCTTCAAGGACTTCCCCGCCGCGTTCGGGGATCCTGATGTCGTTACCCGAGTAAGTCGTGTAATGAACGATCCGACCTTCGCCGTCAGCCCTGCGGGATATAAAGGAAGCGATGTCCGAACAGTCGATTTCCGGCCCCTTGGGCGCGGCTCGCATTGCTTCCGTCAGTCTGGTGTTTGCTGGGTGTTTTGAGTTGGGGTCGCGGAAATCGTAAGGGCTGCGCGGGCAGGGGGATAGCCCTAGAGGGTCAGCCCACGTATGAGGGTTGTGTGCGTACGTGCTGGGATTCGGAGAGGGCGTGAGGCCGAGCGGGTCTGATGTGAGGTAGCGGGCCGTTTCCGGGTCGTAATGCCGGAAATAATTGTAGTGGAGCCCCGTCTCCGGGTCGTAGTACTGGCCCGGAAAACGAAGTGGTGTGTACGCCGTGCTGGAGGATGCCCAGGCGGTGGTGCCCCACAGTGTGCTGCGGGTGTGCCAAGCAAGGGCCCCTGACTCGTCGATGAGTTCCGTCGGTGTACCGATCAGGTCGGTGACGACGGCGAAGAAGCGCTCGTCGACCGCCTCCTGCGGAGCATCTGCCTTGCGTATGCGCTCCGTCTGGGCCAGGGGGTGCAGGCCGTTGTGGTCCCAGGTGAGCGTGATGGGGTTCGGCAGCGTCTCGGCCTGGCTCGTCTGTTCGCAGAGAGTTGCGCCGGCCCAGGCGAAGGTGACCTGCTCGGCCACGGAGGCACCGTCCGCCGCCAGACGTTGTTTCGCGATGCGGCGGCCCAGCGGGTCGTAGAGGTAGCGCCACACCGTGCCGTTCGGGGTGGTCACGGACACCAGGCGGTCTTCCGCGTCCCACTCGTAGCGCCAGGTGTCCGGTTTTCGGGAGAGGCGGGGCTTCTGGCGCAGGGTGATGCGGCCCTGCGCATCGTGTTCGTACCGGATGGTGCCCGCGCGGGCGATGCGGGTGCCGGTGTAGGCGCGGGTGCCCGTGGCCTCCTGGCTCGGATGGGAGGCGGGCCAGGAGGCATCCGTCTGGTTTCCGGCCTCGTCGTAGGCGTACCGCTCGGTCCAGCCCTCCGCGTGGACGGCGGTGACCCGGCCGGTCACGTCCACGTCGAAGGTGCGGGTGCCGGAGAGCTGGTCCTGAACGCCGGTCAGGTTGCCGTCGGCGCGGTAGGTGTAGGCGCGGCGCTGGACGGTGTGGTCGAGTCCGATGACCGACTGTCCCGTGAGGCGGCCCATCGCGTCGAACTCGTGCGAGAGGGTGACCGCGTCGCCGATGTGCCGGGACAGCTCACGGCCGGCGGCATCGCGCTTGAAGATCAGGGTCCGGCCTGCTGTCACCAGCTTCCCGCGGCGGCCGGCCGCGTCGTGCGTCCATTCGCTGACCGCCCCGGTGGGAGTCGTCCGGCCCGTGCGGCGGCCAAGAGAGTCGTACGTGAACTCCAACCGCGCGCCGTTGACCGTCTCGGACCGCAGGCGTCCGTATTTGTCCCGCAGCCGTGTGAGGGTGGCGTCCGGGCCGGTTGCCATGGCGAGCTCGTCGAAGATGTCGTACTCGAAGGTGGTGACGGCACCCTCGGCGTCCTTGTGAACGACCTGCCCGAGCTGGTTGTGCTCGTACCGCACCGTCTGCCCCAGCCCGTTGGTGCGGGCGGTCAACCGGCCTGCCGCGTCATGCGCGTAGGTCAGGACGCGGCCGTCGAAGTCCGTTTCGGAGGTGAGCCGGCCGGCGGCGTCGTACGCGTAGTCCCACGTGAGGCCCTGCGGGTTGCGGACCTGCGTCAATCGGAGGTTCGGGTCGTGCCGGAACTCGTGGCGCACGCCGTCCGGGCCGGTCCGGGCCGTCAGCAGGTCGAAGTCCGTGTACTCGAAGCGGGTCACCGCGCCCATCGCGTCCGTGTGGGACAGGCAGTTGCCCTCGCCGTCGTACGTCCACGACTGCTCGGTGCCGTCCGGTTCGGTGCGCCGGGTCAGCTTGCCCTCGACGGTCCATTCGAGGCGCGTCACCGAGCCCAGGGGGTCGGTGATGCTGACCGGACGGCCCAAGCCGTCGCGCTCGTAGTGGACGGTCGCGCCGAGCGGGTCGGTGATGGTGACCGGCAGGCCGGCCCGGTCGCACCGCATGACGGTCGAGTGGCCGAGTGCGTCGGTGACCGAGGCGAGGTGCCCGGCGTCGTCGTAGGTGAACCGGGTCGTGGCGCCCGAGACGTCGGTGACCGAGGTGCGGTTGCCCCGCTCGTCGTAGGTCTGGCGTATCACTGTGCCGTCGGTGTTGCGTACGCGCACCGGCAGGCCCAGCTCGTTGTACTCCGCCGACAGCCGGCGGCCGTCAGGTCGCACCACTTCCGTCAGCCGGCCCGTGTCGTCGTACGTGAAGCGGGTGACGTGGCCGAGCGGGTCCGTGCGGGACAGGAGCCGGTTGTACCGGTCGTACTCGGAGCGGACGACCGCGCCGAGGGGGTCGGTCTCGGCGACGATCTGTACCTGTGCGTTGACGAGGTGGCGAGTCGTGTGGCCCAGGCCGTCGGTGACCGTCGTGATGCGAAGACCGCTGTCCGCGTCCGTGTCGTCCCAGGTGAAGCGGGATTCGAGGTGGCCGTTCGAGCCCGACTGGTACACGCAGCGGTGGCGGTCGTCGTAGACGTAGTCGAAGTGGCTTCCGTTGGTGTCCGTCCAGGATGTGATGCGGCCGTGTTCGTCGTAGCCGAAGCACAGGGGCCGGCTTGAGGAGTTGGTGACCTCGGTCAGATGGCCGTCCGTGTAGCCGTAGCGGAGGATCTCCTGGTCGGTGCCGTCGGGGGCGGCGCCCGCGAGGTGGAGGGCGGTGACGCGGCCCTCGGAGGTGGTGAGCCTCAGGTGGTAGCCGCCGTGGTGGACGATCGAGGACGGGGCGCCGGCCTGGTCGTACTCGAAGGTGATCCAGCGGCCGTTGCGGTCGTCCAGCTGGGTCAGCAGGGCAAGGCCGGCGCCCTGTTCGGTGAAGTGCCGGACCAGGCCGGTGTCGGGGTCGGTGACGGTGTACGTGTCCTGGTCGCGGTCCAGGGGCCAGCGGCGGCCGTGGGTGGGCATGACCGGCACCCCGGGCGCGGGGTGCGGGTAGGCCAGGAGGCTGCCGTCCTCGCAGACGAACACGACCCCTTCGGAGTCGATCTCCAGGCGCTGGTCGATGGTGCTCGACCACGTCGGCCCGAACCATCGGCCCGCGCGGTAGGACGACTCGAAGGTACGGGTGAAGACCAGCGGCAGGGATCCCGGGAGGCTGATGTCCGTCTGCGGGAGGACCATCCGGCCCGTCGCCATGTCGACGGGGTCGCCCTTGCACTGCCGGTCGGTGCACTGGCGTGACCTGTCGTGCGGATCCTCACTGTGCCCGGCACGTCCCTTGCGGACACCGTCCGGGGTGTTGTCCGCGCCCTTGCGGGCGAGGGACTTCAGCCCGCCGGCGCCCTTGGTGCCGAATGCTTCCGGGGCCAGCCGGCCCCAGAACTCGCTCGGGTCCTCCTGGAACGCGTCCCACGCGCCCTTCACCGCCCGGTCGGGGTGGGCCGCGCTGGTCACCACCCCGGCCAGGGTCATGCTGACGTTCTCGTAGTACTCGGCCGGGTGCGTGCGGTTGTACCCGTCGAGAGGGTGCAGCGAGCGGACGAAATTGGTCAGGCCGACGGTGCCTTTGACCGCTCCGCCCACGAAGTGCACCGTCTCGATGCCGTTGCCGAGCGCGAAATCCATCAGGCCGAGCTTGGCGCGCTCCACGGCGGACTTCTCGGCCGGTGCATGGGCGAGGGCCGCGGTGACGACCTGGTTGGCCGTCTCGGCGGCCGCGTCGCGCTGACGGCGGGCGTTGTCGAGGATCTCCTGGGCCTGGTCGCGCAGTGCCTGGCCCGGGTCGGTGAAGGGAGCCGGTTCCGGCAGTGGCGCGTCGCTGGTGCGTGCCGTGTTGTAGGCGGCGACCTTTCTGTTGTGTGCGTCGACGGCCTTCCGGGAGGTTTCGTTGCCCTGCTTGAACAGGGCGATCGCTTCCCTGGCCATCCCCTGTGCCGCGGTCACCGCCGCGGCGTACGCGGTGAGCGCTGCCGCCGCGGCCTCGAAGGCGTCCGCCGCGTGCAGCCAGTCGGTGGGCAGGGGCTGGAACTTCTCCCGGAAGGTGTCGGCGGCCTCGCCCTTCCAGTGGGCGGAGTCAAGTCCCTTCAAGCCGGCGCCGACCATGTTGAAGGCCGCGCTGAAGTCGCGCAGGTTCTTCGCACTCGCGGTGATCCTGGACGCCTGGCCGTGGACCAGTTCGCCGGCCTCCTCGCTCTGGCCGAGCTGCTTCTCGCCGACCTCCGCTCCCAGCGCGGCCGCCGCGCTGTCGCCCCAGTCGGTGACCGAGTCGGCGACGCCTTCCGCGCCGACGTAGTCGAGTACCTCCCCCAGGGCATCGGTGCCCTTGTCGACACCCACGCCGACGGCTTTCTCGCCGGCCTCCCAGGCGTCCCCCAGCTTCCCCAGCCAGTCCGTCATCTACTCGCTCCCCCAAGCCGGCCGCTCCGCACGCCCGACCGCGTCCTGGGTGGGGACGAACGTCTCGCGCATGCGCTCGTCCACGGCTTCACGCTGCGCCGGGTCCAGAACGCCGTTGTTCTCCAGCGAGTCCAACGCGGCGTCCTCGAGGTCGTAGCCGGCGTCCTTCCACGTCTGTTCGACGTTCCGGTGCGCCGCCGCCATCGACTCCAGGCTGTAGTCTGCGTTGTCGCCCGTCCTCTGGGACTTGATCTCGTCCCAGTCCTTGGCCTTGACCTCGTCCTCCGTGAGGTGCGGATTGCCGTTCAGGCCGTTGACGGCGATCTTGACCGTGTCCTTGACGTACTGCTCCTGCTCGTGGAAGGCGCCCGCGGACAACCCGAGTCCCGAGGCGAAGCCGTTGCCGCGTTGCATCAGCGCCCGGACACCCCACTCCCAGCGCTCGCAGAACGTCCTGAACCCGGCGGCCAGACCCGCGTGCCCCAGCTCCAGCCCCGACAAGGCCAGCTCCGAGAAGCCGCGACCGGCGGTCGCCTCGCCGATCATGCCGAGGTCCTTCAGCTCCTCGTGCGCCTTGTCGATGCCTGCCGCGATCAGCCGGAAGCCGGCGTGGGACGCCGCGAGGTCAGGATCCGTACCGCTCACTGCTTCCCCCCGAGTTCCACCGCTGCCGCGTCCGGCACGATGCCCTCCACCGGCGGGAACACCACGCCGTCCGCGCTGCCCGCGTCCAGCGCCACACCCGCCGGTACCTCCAGCTTCGGCACCAGCACATCCAGCAGCCGCGCCCCCAGCACCGCCCGGTACTCCCACTCCCGCCCGGCCTCACCACGTGCATGTGCGAACCGTGCCAGCGTCTCCTCGTTCGAGAACGCGCAGATCCACCGGACCCCGCCGTGTTCGGCGGTCCACGGGCCCCCGTACGGATCGACCGGCACCAGCACGGCCGTACGCCGGAACTCGCCCAGCAGGGCGGCGAAATCACCCTGTGCGGACGTGGGAGAGGGTGGATCGGGCGGAATGGGTAGCGTCGGTCCGTCCAGCAGATCCGCCAGCCGCGAGGGCCGGCCGGATGACGACTCGTCCGCTGTGGTCATGTCCCCGTTCATGGTCACGAGGGGGATCATCACACGGTCGGATTTTCGACTGCAATGAGATGTCTCGGAAACGGCTGGATGCAGTACCGCCGCACTGCCGCCCACGACAAGACCGCCGCCCTCCGGAAGAGGGCGGCGGTCGTGGTGGTGGTGCGGGCGGACGTCAGTCCTTCTTCGGGTCCTCCAGGCGCGGGAAGAGCACCGCGCCCTTCGTCACCGTCGCGCCGGCGGGGAGCCGGCCCCAGGTGGGGTCCTGGATCCGCTGGTCGGCCAGGGGGCCGAGGACGGGCTCGGCGCCCAGGGAGTCCCACAGCTTCGCCGAGGTGTCCGGCATGATCGGGTTCAGCAGGACCGCCACCGCGCGCAGGGACTCCGCCGCGGTGTAGAGGATCGTCGCCAGGCGGGCGCGGCCCTCCTCGGACGTGTCCTTGGCGACCTTCCAGGGCTCCTGCTCCGTGATGTAGCCGTTGACCTGCTTCACGAAGTCGAAGATCGCCAGGATGCCGCCCTGGAAGTCCAGCTCCTCGCCGATCTTCCGGTCCGCCTCGGCGACCGCCTTGGCCAGGCCCTCGTGGATCGCCTGCTCGGCCTCACCGGCGGCCGTGGCCTCCGGCAGCGCGCCCTCGAAGTACTTGCCGACCATCGCCGCCACGCGCGAGGCGAGGTTGCCGTAGTCGTTGGCCAGCTCGGAGGTGTAGCGGGCGGTGAAGTCCTCCCACGAGAACGAGCCGTCGCTGCCGAACGCGATCGCCCGCAGGAAGTACCAGCGGTACGCGTCCACGCCGAAGTGCGAGGTCAGGTCCTGCGGCTTGATGCCCGTCAGGTTCGACTTCGACATCTTCTCGCCGCCGACCATCAGCCAGCCGTTCGCCGCGACCTTCCCCGGCACCGGCAGGCCCTGCGCCATCAGCATCGCGGGCCAGATCACCGCGTGGAAGCGCAGGATGTCCTTGCCGACCAGGTGCACGTTCGCCGGGAAGGTCTCGTCGAACTTCGCCTGGTTCGAGCCGTAGCCGACGGCCGTCGCGTAGTTCAGGAGCGCGTCGACCCACACGTAGATGACGTGCTTGTCGTCCCACGGGATCGGGATGCCCCAGTCGAAGGTCGACCGGGAGATGGACAGGTCCTGGAGCCCCTGCTTCACGAAGTTCAGGACCTCGTTGCGGGCCGACTCCGGCTGGATGAAGTCCGGGTTCGCCTCGTAGAACTCCAGCAGCTTCGGGCCGTACTCGCTCAGCTTGAAGAAGTAGTTCTCCTCCTTGAGGATCTCCACCGGCTTCTTGTGGACCGGGCACAGCTTCGTGCCGTCCTCCGCCTCGATGAGATCGCCGGGGAGCTTGTACTCCTCGCAGCCCACGCAGTACGGGCCCTCGTAGCCGCCCTTGTAGATCTCGCCCTTGTCGTACAGGTCCTGCACGAACTCCTGGACGCGGTCCGTGTGCCGCTTCTCGGTGGTGCGGATGAAGTCGTCGTTCGCGATCTCCAGGTGCTCCCAGAGGGGCTTCCACGCCTCCTCGACGAGCTTGTCGCACCACTCCTGCGGAGTGACGCCGTTGGCTTCGGCCGTGCGCATGATCTTCTGACCGTGCTCGTCCGTGCCGGTGAGGTACCACACCTTCTCGCCACGCTGACGGTGCCAGCGCGTGAGCACGTCGCCTGCGACGGTCGTGTAGGCGTGGCCCAGGTGAGGAGCGTCGTTGACGTAGTAAATGGGGGTCGATACGTAGAAAGCCTTCACGCTTTCGTCCCCCTGCTTCTCGGATCCAGTGGCCGCCATGGTCGAAATCCTATCCGCCGCCGCACGCTGTCCTCACCTTCGTACCGAGGGGGGAGACGCCCGTGGACCGCCCGTGGACGCCCGGAGAGATCGGCGAAACGCCGGCCGGGGGAGAGTGGGGGGATGCGCGTATTGGTTGCCGAGGACGAACGGGTCCTCGCCGAGCTCGTCGCCACCGGCCTGCGCCGGGCCGGCTTCGCCGTCGACACCGTCCACAGCGGGGACGCCGCCCTCGCCCACCTCGGGCTGTACGACTACGACGTCGTCGTCCTCGACCGGGACCTGCCCCGCGTGCACGGCGACGAGGTGGCGCGGCGGACGGTCGCCGCGGGCGCCCGCACCCGGATCCTCATGCTCACCGCCGCCGCCGGGACGGAGGACCGGGTCGCGGGCCTGGACCTCGGCGCCGACGACTACCTCGGCAAGCCCTTCGAGTTCCCCGAGCTGGTGTCCCGGGTGCGCGCGCTGCGGCGGCGCAGCGCCCGGCCCCTGCCGCCCGTGCTGGAGCGCCACGGCGTCCGGCTGGACACCGTGCGCCGCACCGCGGAGCGTGACGGGCGGGACCTGGAACTGTCACCGAAGGAGTTCGCGGTGCTGCAGATCCTGCTGGAGGCGGACGGCGCCACGGTGTCGGCCGAGGAACTGCTGGAACGGGCGTGGGACGCGCACGCCGACCCGTTCACCGGGGCGGTACGGGTGTGCATGAGCAAGCTGCGCGCGAAACTGGGCGGGCCGCCCCTCATCCGTACGGTGCAGGGCGTGGGGTACGCGCTGTGAGCCGGGGCGGGACCGGGGCCGGGGGCGGGGGTGGGAGCGGGACCCGGATCGGGCCGGGGGCCGGGGACGAGGGCAGGGCCGGGGCCGGGGGCGGCATCGGGTCGGGGTCCACGATCCGGACCCGTATCGCGCTGGTCTACGGTGCCGCCTTCCTGGTGCTCGGCGGCCTGCTGCTCGGCGTCGTGAACCTCCTCTCCGGCGCCGGGACGCGCGACGAAGCCGCCGCGATCGCCGAGGCCCAGGCCGGCGGCGAGTTCTTCGAGGTGCACCGGCTCACCGACACCGTCAGCCGCGCCGCGTCCGAGCAGCTGATGATCTGGTCCGGCGGAGCCCTGCTCGTCATCGCACTGTGCGCGGTGGCGGTCGGCTGGTGGACCGCCGGGCGGGTGCTCCGGCCGGTCCACGAGATGACGGCCCGGGCGCGGCGGCTGTCCGAGCGCACTCTCCACGAGAGGCTCGCGGTACGCGGCCCCGACGACGAGCTGAAGGAGCTGGGCGACACGATCGACGCGTTGCTGGGGCGGCTGGAGGCGGCGTTCGAGAGCCAGCGGAGGTTCATCGCCAACGCGTCGCACGAACTGCGCACGCCCCTGGCCACGCAGCGCGCCGCGATCCAGGTGGGCCTGGACGACTCCGTCGGCGTGAAGCAGGTGCTGCTCGACAGCAACCGGCGCAGCGAGCGGCTCATCGAGGGCCTGCTGCTCCTCGCGCGCAGCGAGCGGGGGCTGGAGCAGCGGGAGGACGTGCCGCTGGCGGAGGTGGTGGCGGAGGAGTGCGAGGCGTCCGGCGTGACCGCGCGGGTCGCCGGTGGCGGTGGTCGCGGTGGCGCCGGCAGTCGCGGTCGCGGGGATGTCGTCGTCCGGGGCAGCCGGGTCCTGCTCGCGCAGCTGACGCGCAACCTGGTCGCGAACGCGGTCACGTACAACGTGCCGGGCGGCCTCGTGGACGTGGCCGTGCACGGGGACGCGGCCGACGCCGTGCTGACGGTCGCCAACACCGGGCCGCTCGTCGCGGACGCGGACGTACCGGGGCTCTTCGAGCCGTTCCGGCGGGGTGAGGGGCGGGACCGGATGGGGCCGGGGGCGGGCCTCGGCCTGTCCATCGTGCGGTCGGTGGCCGTGGCGCACGGCGGAACGGTGACGGCCGTGGGCCGGGACGGCGGGGGCCTGGTCGTGACGGTACGGCTGCCCGTCGCCGACCAGGCCCCAGTGGCGTCCTAGACGGACCAGTCCGCGAGCAGCGCGCGGAAGAAGGTCGCGTGCGGTACGTCGCGGGGGGCCGGGCCCGCGTGGAAGAAGCCGGCGTTCTCCGCCTGGAGCTTGCGGAGGTAGTCGAACGCCTTCGAGTCCTCCTCGCCGAATGCCACGAACTGCCACTGGATCCGGCCGTTGCGGGCGGCGGCGTCGGCGAGGGCCTGGGTGGCGGCCGTCTTCGACTCCGGGGCGCCGTCCGTCTGGAAGACGACCAGTGCCGGGCGGTCGGACGCGCCCGACTTCTCGTGCAGGTCCAGCACCTCGTTGATCGCCCGGTCGTAGTTGGTCCGGCCCATCCGGCCGAGGCTGCTGTGCAGGGCCTCGATCCTGCCCTCGACGTCGTCCAGGGTGACCTCGCCGGTGCCGTCGATCTCGGTCGAGAAGAACACCACCGGGACGGTCGGGGTCTCGCTCCCGTCGAGGTGCGCGGCGAGCGCGAGCGCCTGCTCGGCGAGGTGCTGGGCGCTGCCGTCCTTGTAGTACGGGCGCATGGACCCGGACCGGTCGAGCACGAGGTACACGGCCGCGCGCGCCCCCGTGAGCCCGCGCTTCTTGAGCACGGCACCGGCAGCCTTGTACGCCTCGACGACCACGCCGCCCTGCGGCGCCCGCGCCTTGACCCGCGCCAGACTGTGCGCCGGCTTGCCCTGCGCGGCGTCATCGGCGGGAGCCGCCTCCTCGGCGGCGGCCGGCTCTTCGGTGGCGATCGGCTCTTCGGCCTTCGGGGCCTCTTCGGCGGGGGCCGGCTCTTCGGCGGCGGTCGGCTCTTCGGCCTCCGGGGCCTGCTCTTCGGCGGGGGCCGCTTCTTCGGCGGCGGTCGGCTCTTCGGCCTCCGGGGCCTGCTCTTCGGCGGGGGCCGCTTCTTCGGCGGCGGTCGGCTCTTCGGCCTTCGGGGCCTCTTCGGCGGGGGCCGGCTCTTCGGTGGCGGTCGGCTCTTCGGCCTTCGGGGCCTCTTCGGCGGGGGCCGCTTCTTCGGTGGCGGTCGGCTCTTCGGCCTTCGGGGCCTCTTCGGCGGTGACCTGCTCTTCCGCGGTCTGCTTCTCGGGGGAGGGTTGTTCTTCGGTGGTGCCCTGTTCCTCGGCGGCGGGTGCTGCCTCTGCGGCTGCCGGTGCCGGTGCAGGTTCCGGTTCCTCGGCCTCTGCCGGCTCTTCGGCCTTCGGGGCCTCTTCGGCGGGGGCCTGCTCCTCGGCGGGGGCCTGCTCTTCGGTGGCGGTCGGCCCTTCGGCGGGGGCGGGTGCCGCCTCTGCCTCTGCCGCGGGCTCCGCCTCCGCCGGCTCTTCGGCCTTCGGGGCCTCGGCGGGCGCCTCCACCTCGGCAGCGGTGGGCTCGGCGTCGGCCGGCGCCTCGGGCTCCGGGGCTTCGACCGGGGGAGCTTCCGCCGCGGCGGGCTCGTCCGCCTGCGGGGCCTCCTCCGCGGCGGCGGGTGTCTCCGCGGCGATGGGCTTCTCGGGCTCCGGCTCCTCCGCGGGCGCCTCGGCCTCCGGCTCCTCCGCGGCAGCGGCCGCCCCGGCCTGCGGGGCCTCCTCCGCGGCAGCGGGCTCCTCCGCGGCAGCGGGCTCCGCGGCGGGCGTCTCCGCAGGGGCAGCCGCCTCCGGCTCCGCCGGCTTCTCCGGTGCCGTGGTGGCCGGCTGGGCCGGGTCCTGGGCGGAGGCGTCGCGGGCCGCGGGGACCGTGGTGCGGCGCGGGCGGGGGGCGTCGAACGCGGCGGCCACCAGGTCCGCGGCCGCCTGTTCCGCCGGGGAAGCGGGTGTCGGGGACGGGACCGTCACCGAGGGCACCGCCCGCTCCGTCTGGGGCGGGACGGAGGGGGTGGCCGCCGACTCGTTTCGCTCCGCACGGTCGCGTCCAAACACCTTGCGCAGCAAGCTCCGAATGCCCATGGGCGAGGCCTTTCGCATGTTGGGTGCCGTGTATGTCCGTACTGCGGGAATCATCCCCGGCCAGGGCGGACACGTAAGGTTAGCCGCCCCGTGTGGCGCCGAAAGGCAAGGGGCGATCGCGTCAACCCCGCCCCGGACGACCCGCATTCATGCACCGTTCACCTATTCGCCGCCGGTCTGCTCATATGCGCACCTAACGTCCTCGCCGTACCACATTCCACCAGGAGGACGACGTGCGCAGACTGCTGCCGCTGCTGAGCCCCAACTCGCACGGGGGCGGCCGGTCCGCCCTCACCTGCCGCTACCGCTGCGGCGACGCCTGCTTCCACGAGGTGCCCAACACCAGCGACAACGAGTACGTCGGCGACGTCATAGCCGGGGCGCTGTCGCGCCGTTCCGTGATGCGTACCGCCGCCGCCGTGACCGTCGCCGCGGCCGCCGGGACGGCCGTCGCCCTGCAGGGCGGGCAGCAGGCGGTCGCCGCCGAGCCCCGCGCCGCCGGCCGCACCAGCGGCCGCACCGGCGGCGCGCGGGGGCTGCGCTTCGCCCCCGTCGCGCCCAACAGGGACGACAAGGTCACCGTGCCCGACGGTTACGCGCAGAACGTCGTCATCCGCTGGGGCGAGCCCATCCTGCGCGGTGCGCCGGCCTTCGACGCGGACCGGCAGACCGCGAAGGCGCAGGCGGGCCAGTTCGGCTACAACAACGACTTCCTGAGCCTGCTGCCGCTCCGCGGCGAGTACGGTCGCCAGGTGCTCGTCGCCAACCACGAGTACACGGACGAAAACCTGATGTTCAAGGGGTACGACCCCGAGAACCCGACCCGCGAGCAGGTCGAGATCGCCTGGGCCGCGCACGGCCTGTCCGTGGTCGTCGTGCAGGAGGAGCACCGCTCCGGCAGGCTGACGCCGGTCACGCGGCACCCGCTCAACCGCCGCCTCACCGCCACCAGCGCGTTCGAGCTCACCGGTCCGGCCGCGGGCAGCGACCTGCTCAGGACCAGCGCCGACCCGGCCGGCCGCACGGTCCACGGCACCCTCAACAACTGCGCCGGCGGCACCACCCCGTGGGGCACCACGCTGCACGGCGAGGAGAACTTCAACCAGTACTTCGCCAACGGCTCGTCCGCCACCGACAAGCGGTACGGGATCGGCTCCGGCGCCACCGAGCGCAAGTGGGAGCGGTTCGACAAGCGCTTCGACGTCCGGCAGGAGCCCAACGAGCCGCACCGCTTCGGCTGGGTGGTCGAGCTCGACCCGTACGACCCGGAGTCCACGCCCCGCAAGCGCACCGCGCTCGGCCGCTTCAAGCACGAGGCCGCCCAGCCGCGCCTGACCGCCGACGGCCGGCCGGTCGTCTACATGGGCGACGACGAGCGGTTCGACTACTTCTACAAGTTCGTCTCGTCGAAGCGGATGATGAAGGGCAGCTCCCGGCGGGCCCGCGAGCACAACCTGACGCTGCTCGACGAAGGGACGCTGTACGTCGCCAAGCTGACCGGCGACAGCCCGCAGGACATCGACGGCACCGGCAAGCTCCCGAACGACGGCGAGTTCGACGGCTCCGGCGTGTGGATCCCGCTCGCCACCGGCGACGTCAGCCACGTCCCCGGCATGACGGCCGACGAGGTGTACGTCTTCACGCGCCTGGCCGGCGACAAGGTCGGCGCCACCAAGATGGACCGCCCGGAGGACGTCGAGCCGTCCCCGCGCACCGGCCGCGTGTACGTCGCGCTGACCAACAACTCCAACCGCGGCAAGCCGGGCCAGCCCGGCGCCGACGAGGCCAACCCGCGCAGCCTCAACAAGCACGGACAGATCCTGGAACTGGCCGAGCACTGGGACGACCCGGCCTCGGACGGGTTCGCGTGGCGGCTGTTCCTCGTCGCGGGCGACCCGGACGACCCGGCCACCTACTTCGCGGGCTACCCGAAGGATGCCGTCAGCCCCATCTCCTGCCCGGACAACGTCGCCTTCGACCCGTACGGCAACCTGTGGATCTCCACCGACGGCAACCAGCTCGGCTCGCACGACGGCCTGTTCGCCGTCGCCACCCAGGGCGAGCGGCGCGGTGAGCTCAAGCAGTTCCTGACCGTGCCGGCCGGCGCCGAGACCTGTGGGCCGATCATCCAGGAGCGGCGCGTCGTCGTCGCCGTGCAGCACCCGGGCGAGGTCGACGGCGCGTCCGTCGAGAAGCCCGCCTCGGTGTGGCCCGACGGCCCGGGCAGGATCGTCCGCCCGGCGGTCGTCGCCGTGTACCGCAAGGACGGCCGGAACATCGGCGTCTGAATCACGGGGGAGTCATGAGGTGGCGCGGGCCGTCCCCCCGCGCCACCTCGTGTACTGCTCCGCCGGGTCACCGGTGTACGCCCACGGGACCCACGCCGCCCGCGCCCCCAGCAGCCCGAACAGCTCGCCGTACACCTCGGGCAGACCGGCGTGGACGGCCGCGTGCGTCAGGTAGTTGAACGGCTCGACCTCCTCCGGCCGCACCGGTCCGGGCTGCCGCCCGCCGATCCACCGCTCGCGCGTGCGGCGCACCTCGGTGACCGCCAGCTCGTGCTTCCAGTGCTGGTCGAAGCCGCGCACCGGACCGCGGCCCTGGGCGCCCTCGGCGATGTACCGGAACTCCTCCACCCGCGCGACCTGCACCAGCACCGGCAGGGGCGAGCCGGGGGGCGCCGCGCCCGCCACGTCCCGCGCGAGGTCGTACATCGCGCCGTGCGTGCCGTGCCACCGCGCCGACCAGTAGCGCAGCAACTGGATGTGGCCCTCCAGGTTGTACGGGTCGCGCGCTCGCAACTCGTCCCACCAGCCCCGCAGCCGGCGGCGCCCGACGCCTCCCTCGTACAGCCGCGCCACCGTCAGCAGCGACACCCACGGCATGGGGTCGGCGGGCCGCGCGTCGGCGGCCGTCAGGCAGGCCATGACCGTGGCGTCGAGCCGCGCCCGGTCCACCGCGGCACCGCGGCCCGCCGCGATCGCCACGGTGAAGAGCCGCACCACCTCGGTGGCGGCCCGCAGCACCGCCGCGTCCGGGTGGTCCGGCTCGGCAGCCCGCCACGCCTCGGCCACGCCGCTGCCGGCCGCGGCGTGGGCCAGCAGCCGCAGCCGCTGCGTCCGCCGCGGCCAGTCCTCGCCCGTCGCCGCCAGCAGGTCCCGCACGCCCTGCCAGCGGCCGATAACGATGTCGTGCCGGGCGTCCGTCAGCGCCCGGTCGCCGAAGTCCGGGTCGAAGTCCGGCCGGAACCTGGCCGGGCGGCGGCGCGCGGCCCCCATCAGAAGTCCGTCGCCAGCGGCTCGCCCGCGGCGCCGCCGCGCCGCTGCCCCGGCACGGCGTACGGGTCGGCCGCCGCCAGCGCCCGCGCCGCGTCCAGCCGGGCCGGACGGTAGTACGCGCTGCCCCTGCGCCAGTACCAGAGCATCGGGACGAGCCCGGCGCCCAGTCCGCCGAGCCCGACGGCGACCGACGCGCCGCTCAGTTCGCCCAGCGACTCGAAGAAGATCCAGAACATGAACGCCGCGCCCAGCACCGGCCACACCCCGCCGAGCAGGAACTCCCGCACCGAGCCGAGCAGCACCCCCCGGTACGCCACCACCGCCGCGACCCCCGCCAGCCCGTAGTAGAAGGCGATCTGCAGGCCCATCGCGTGGACCGCCGCGCGCAGGATGTCGCCCACGGACCCGAGCGCCGTCGCCGCCGCGAACAGGGCCAGCGCCACCGCGCCGACCACCGCGATCGCCACCCACGGCGTGTTCCAGCGGCGGTGCACCGTGCCGAGCGCGGCGGGCATCGTACGGTCGCGGCCCATCGCGAACAGCGACCGGGTGACCTGGATCAGCGTGGTCTCCAGGGTCGCGACGGTGGACAGCAGCACCGCCAGCACCAGCAGCTTGCCGCCGCCGCCCGGCCAGATCGCGTCACCGAGCAGGGCGAGCACGTTCGCGCCGCCCGAGGCGGCCTCGCCGGCGCCGAGGATGACGTTGACGGAGATCGTGAACGCCTCGAAGAGGAGGAAGACCACGCCGAGGCCGACGAGGGCCGCGAACCCCGCGGTGCGCCGGCTGTCGCGGGTCTCCTCGCTGAGGTTGCTGGTGACGTCCCAGCCCCAGTAGTAGAACGCGGCGATCAGCGCGCCGGACGCGAACCCGGACACGCCGTCGAAGTGCCCGAGGCCCAGCCACGACCAGTCGAAGGCGGCCGCGGCGCCCCGGTGCAGCAGCGCACCGGCCAGGAACAGCAGCAGGATCAGCAGTTCCACGGCGGTCAGCAGGAGCTGCGCCCGTACGGTGAGCCGGGCGCCGCCCAGCACCACCAGCAGCATCAGCAGGAACCAGCCCGCGCCGACGGCGGTGGCCGGGCCGGTGGCGGCGGCGAGCGCCGGGTCGAACAGCGCGAGCGTCAGCTGGCCGGCGGGCAGCGAGCCGGCCACCATGAACAGGGTGGCGGCGACCACCAGCGCCCAGCCGCACAGGAAGCCCAGGAACGGGTGGAGCGTACGGCCCACCCAGGAGTAGCCGGCGCCCGCGCTGACGTCGATCCGGCCCAGGCGGCCGAAGGCCAGCACGATGCCGAGCATCGGGACCGCGCAGTACAGCAGCGCCGCGGGCGCGGCGTGGCCGACCGCGCCGACGAGTACGGCGGTGGTGGCGGCCAGCGAATACGCGGGGGCGCTCCCGGCCACGGCCATCACGATGGTGTCGCCCGTGCCGAGGACATTGGGCTGGAGCCCCCGGGGAGTGCTGCTGCGCATGGCGAATGTCCTTGGATGGCACGTCATGTGGCGGTGGATCAGGAGCGGGTCTGCACGCGTGGATCGTGCGCATCGTAGTCGGGCGGGGGGAGAAGGGTGAGGGCGCCCGGAGGGCTCTCCTCCGGCGCCGTGCTCCGCGCAGCTCAGGGCTGTGGGGAGGCGATCGCGCGGGCCGCCCGCACCTCCTGGCGCAGGGGTGCGAGGACCCCTTCGTCGTCGCCCTCCAGCTCCGCCCGCACCTCCACCAGGACGTGGCTCGTGCGCAGTCCGGCGGCCAGCTCGCGCAGCTGCCCCTCGATGTCGGAGACCTCGACCGGGGCGGGCGGCGCCGCGCCGTGGTCGACGCGGACCCGGGCCGCCGTCGTGGCGTCCACGATCCGCTCCACGGCCACCACCAGGGGCCACCAGGCGGCGGCGCGGGTGTTGGTGGGCGGTGGTTCGGTCAGTGCGCGCTGGAACTCCGTGCGGACCGTCGACAGGTCCCGGTACAGGCGGCGGCGGGCCCGCAGCCGTGCGGACCGGTCGTGGCCGGCGTCCGGGCCGAAGGCGCGGACCACGTAGCGCGCGGTGTCGGCGACCGTGTCCGCGAGGCGGTCGCCGATCCGGGTGTGCCAGCTCTCCGGCCACAGCAGGTAGCCCGCGAGGAGGGTGATGGCGCAGCCGAGGAGGGAGTCGTACAGGCGCGGCAGGACGAGGCCGAAGCCCTCCCGGTTCAGCCAGTCGGACAGGAGCAGGATCACGGGCGTGATGGCAGCCGTCTGGAAGGCGTAGCCCTTCGCGGAGAACGCCGGGATCAGCGCGGCCAGCACCACCATCACCGGCACGTCCCACCAGCCGCGCGGCACCTCGGCGAGGACGACGGCCGCGATCGCCAGGCCGCCGGCGGTGCCGAGCGCGCGCAGCACCGCGCGGGAGAAGACCGACCCGAAGTCGGGCTTCAGGACGAAGGTGACGGTCAGGGCCACCCAGTACGAGCGCGGCACGGCGATCAGCGAGACGAGGGACTGGGCGGTCCCGATGCACAGCGCGAGGCGCAGGCCGTACCGCCACGACGCCCCGGACAGCAGCACGTTGCGGGTGGTGCGGCGGATCCGGACGCCCAGCGCGGCGGGTCGGCCGAGCCGGTCGTCGACGTTGTACGGGTCGGGCTCCGCGCTGCTGACGACGGTCGCGGCGTGGCGCAGGGCGTGGTCGACCGCCCGCTCGGAGGGGCCGGCCGGGTGGGGCAGTCCGGCCGGCACCGTCGCGGTGGCCCCGTCCGTCGCTGCGGCCCTGTTCGTATCGGTGGTCGCGTCCGTCTCGATGGCCGTGGCGAGCTCCCGCACCGCCGCCGGGACCGCGGCGGGGAGCGGGCGGCCGCGCTGGTGCGCCGCGGGCGCCGCCTCGACGATCGGGATCACCGCGTTGAGCTGCGCGAGCTGGCGCACGAGCGTCGGGTTGCGGCCGTGGTCGCGGGCGCGGCGGGCCAGCACCAGGTCGTAGGCGGTGTTCAGGGACCGGGTGACCGCGGGGCGCAGCTCGTCGTACGCCGGTGTGCCCGCCGCGGCGAGCAGGTCGGCGACCGCGCGGTAGGTGGCGGCGACGGCCCGGCGCTCGGGCACGCCGCCGCGCAGCGGCCACCCGAGGAGGGTGAGCGCGAGGACCACCGCCCCGCCGAGCATCAGCAGCAGCGGCGCCGTCCACCACGGACTGGGCATCGGCAGGCCCGCGCCGACGACCGCGTTGAGGAGGAGCAGCAGCCCGGACACGGACGCCACGGCACCGATCGAGGAGATCATGCCGGAGGCGAGCGCGATCAGGGTGAGCACCGCGACGGCGAGCAGGCCCTTGCCATGGACCAGCGTGCCCAGGGTCACGCCCAGGGCACCGAAGAGCTGCGGAACGGCGATGTTGAAGACGCGCATCCGGTAGGCGTCGGCGGTGTCGCCGATCACGCCGGAGAGCGCGCCCATGGACACCAGGGCCCCGTACAGGGGCCGCCCGACCGCGATGCCGACCGCGAGGGGCGCGGCGAGCGCCACCGCGGCGCGGGCGACGGCCGCCCACGGGACGGGCGCGGACTCGGGCCGCAGGCCGCGCATCAGCCACTCGGGCGGCGCGAGCCGTACGGTGCCGGGCCGGGTCGTGCCGGGCCCTACGGTGCCGGGCGGCCGTACGGTGCCGGGCGCGCCCGCCGTGTCACCGGCCGGGGGTTCGGTGGACCGCGTCACCGACGGATCCCGTGCCGGTGGGTGGGGTGCCGGTGGGTGGGGTGCCGGCGGATCAGGTGCCGGGGGTTCTTGTGCCATGGGGTGCGATGCCGTGGTGTCCGTTGCCCATGCCCTCCACCTTCCCGGATCAGCGGCGGGCGTGCAGGTCGAGGTCGGCGAGCAGGGCGCGGTGGTCCGTGCCCGGCACGTCGAGGAAGCGGGCGCCGCGCACCGAGAGGTCGTCCCCGCCGACCAGCACGTGGTCGATCTGCGCGTACGGCGGCAGGAGCCCGGCCCCCTGCGGCCACGAGGGGGTGCGGAAGGCCCCGGCGAGGCGGGCGGCGTCGTGCAGGGCGCCCGCGTCGAGGACGGCGCGGAAGGCGGCGTGGTCCTGGGTGGCGTTGAAGTCCCCGGCGACCAGGAGCGGTCCGCCGCGCGCGTGCCGGGCGGCGTCGTCGCGCAGCAGCCCCAGCTCCCGCTTCCAGACGGCGACCTGCCCGGGCAGCGGAGGCATCGGGTGCGCCAGCCGCAGCCGCACCTCGCGGCCGGCGATCCGCGCGGTGGCGCCGGGCATGCCCATCAGCGAGGGCAGGGCGGGCCCGGGCGTGAGCGGGTGGACGCTGAGGATCACGGACCCGGTGGAGCCCTCACCCGCCACCTGCGCGCGGTGCGGGTACGCCGTGCCCAGGGTCCGGACGCAGGCCGGGTCGCACTCCGTGACGAAGACGAGGTCGGGCCGTTCGCGGCGGATCACCCGCAGCAACTCCCGCGTCGCACCGCCGAACTCGACGTTCGCGGCGAGGACGCGCAGTGGCGCCGCGACCGGGCGGCCGTCGGCAGGGGTCGACTCGGGTCCGTGCGGCCGGCTGTACCAGGCGGTGACGGCGAGCAGGACGGCCGCCCAGCCGGCCAGGACCCGGCAGCGGGCGGCGAGCGCCACGAGGAGGCAGACCGCCGTGGGCACGGCGAGCCAGGGGAGGAAGGACAGGAGCTGCGGCACGGGCGTGACGGCGTCGCTCCCGACCACGCGGCACCCCACGACAGCGGTGATGCCGGCGAGCACCGCGCCGGCGAGCACCACGCCGACGGGCCGGGCACCGGCGGGACGGGCACCGGCGGGACGGGCGGCGGCGGGACGGGGGCGGAGCACCCGGGAATTCTGGCACGCCCCCCTCCCGCGCGGCCGCCGGCTGATCCACTTGCCGGACCGCGGTGCCGGGTGTGCGCTGAGGTGAGGGTGAGGTGACGGGGAGGGCACGCGCGGGGCCGAGCGGAGTCGGGCGTGGTCGATGGGGACGAGGGGGTACGAGCGGGAAGGAGCTCGCCATGTCCGCACACGCCACGCTGCCGGGCCGGCACCGCCGTTCGGTGGAAGGCGCCCCGGGCGCCGCGGGCGGCACGCGCAACCGCGGCCGCGGCCGCGCCGGCTGGATCGTGCCGCTCGTCCTCGCGGTGCTCTACGGCTTCTACGCGCAGAACATCGAGCGCGGAGGCGCCGTGATCACCGTGGGGCAGGCGATGCTCGGTGTCGTGAGCGGCGTGGTGTTCGGCGTCCTGTGCCACCTCCTGTGGCGCTACCGCGGCCGGCTGCCCCGCGAACTGCGGGCGGTGGCCTTCGGCTCGCTGGCGGGCCTCGCCGTCGGCTGGCTCTACGGCCTGAGCGGCAACAGCGTCCTCACGGTGGCGGTGGTGTCCCTGATCGTCGGCGCGGGGGTCGCGTGCGCGGCGTTCTACGTGTTCTACACGCACGAATAGCGGCACCGGGGCGGCGCCGGGGCGGCTCGACGGTTCCGACAGGCGGTGCGGCTCCGACCGCTGCCGCGGCTCCGGCGGGCGCCGGCCGGGCGGCCTGCGGGGCGGTCAGCCCGCGTCGGGGCCGGGACCGGGGCCGGGACGGAGGGTGGCCGGGTGCGGCGGGGCCGTCTCCGGGACCCCCGCGGGCCGCAGGGCCGCGAACTCCGCGCGCAGCACGGGCACGACCTCCTCGCCGAGCATGTCGAGCTGTTCGAGGACCGTCTTCAGCGGCAGCCCCGCGTGGTCCATCAGGAACAGCTGGCGCTGGTAGTCGCCCGCCACCTCCCGGAAGCCGAGGGTGCGTTCGACGACCTGCTGCGGGGACCCGACCGTCAGCGGGGTCTGGGCGGTGTACTCCTCCAGGGACGGCCCGTGCCCGTACACCGGCGCGTTGTCGAAGTACGGCCGGAACTCGCGGACCGCGTCCTGCGAGCGGCGGCGCATGAAGACCTGGCCGCCCAGGCCCACGATGGCCTGCTCGGGTGCGCCGTGGCCGTAGTGCGCGTACCGCTCGCGGTAGCGCGTGACCATCCGCCGGGTGTGCTCGGGGGGCCAGAAGATGTTGTTGTGGAAGAAGCCGTCCCCGTAGTACGCGGCCTGCTCGGCGATCTCCGGGGACCGGATGGAGCCGTGCCAGACGAACGGCGGCACTCCGTCCAGCGGCCGCGGCGTGGCGGTGAAGCCCTCCAGCGGCGTACGGAAGTGGCCCTTCCAGTCGACCGCCTCGTCCCTCCACAGCTTGTGGAGGAGCCCGTAGTTCTCGACGGTGAGCGGGATGCCCTGGCTGATGTCCTGCCCGAACCACGGGTACACCGGCGGGGTGTTGCCGCGCCCCAGCATCAGGTCGACGCGCCCGTCCGCGAGGTGCTGGAGCATCGAGTAGTCCTCGGCGATCTTCACCGGGTCGTTGGTGGTGATCAGGGTCGTGGACGTCGACAGCACGAGCCGGCGGGTGCGAGCGGCGACGTACCCGAGCAGCGTCGTCGGGGACGACGGCACGAACGGCGGGTTGTGGTGCTCGCCGGTGGCGAAGACGTCCAGCCCGACCTCCTCCGCCTTGAGGGCGAGGGTGACCATGGACCGGATCCGCTCGTGCTCGGTCGGGGCACGGCCGGTGGCCGGGTCGGGCGTCACGTCGCCGACCGTGAAGATGCCGAACTGCATCGTGCTCACACCTCTCGCTTCCCGGGACGCGGGCCGTTCCCCGGCGGCGATCCGCCTGTTCGCGCCCCACCACCGCGCGGGCCCCGGGGCGGCTCCGTCCGGCCGCTCCTCCACCTTGGCGAACCCGCGCCGAAGCAGCCACCGGAGCGCGGCCGGAGCGCTGCAGGGGACGCCGCCGGAGCACCGCGAGGACGCCGCAGGGACGCCGCCGGAGCGCCGCCGACGGAAAAGCCATGGGAACGCCTGCGGAAAGCCCCTGACGGGGCCCCGGACACCACCGGGTAGGGTTCCGGCCCGTGAGCAGCCCCATACCGCCCGTCGCCCCGGGCACCGTCCCCGTGACCGTCGTCGGCATCGGTGCGGACGGCTGGGCCGGTCTCGCCGACGCCTCCCGCGACGCCCTGACCAGCGCCGAGGTCGTCATCGGCGGCGACCGGCAGCTCGCCCTCCTCCCAGGGGACGCCTGCCGCGCCGAGCGCGTCGCCTGGCCCTCGCCGCTGCGCCCCGCCGTGCCCCGGCTGCTCGGCGAGCACGCCGGGCGCCGCGTCGCGGTGCTGGCCAGCGGCGACCCCATGTTCTACGGGATCGGCCGCGCCCTCGCCGAGACCGTCGGCCCCGAGCGGCTGCACGTCCTGCCGCACCCGTCGTCCGTCTCGTACGCCTGCGCACGCCTCGGCTGGCCGCAGGAGGACACCACCACCGTCACGCTGGTCGGCCGGCCGCTCGCGTCGCTCGCCGCCGCGCTGCACGACGGGCGGCGGCTGCTGGTCCTCGCGGCGGGCGCGCGGACGCCCGGTGAGGTGGCGGAGCTGCTGCGCGAGCGCGGATTCGGGCCCAGCCGCCTGGACGTGCTGGAGCAGCTCGGCTCGGAGCGCGAGAACCGGCTGTCCGGCACCGCGGACACCTGGCCGCACCCGCCCGGCGACCCCCTGAACGTCATCGCCGTCACGTGCGTGCGCTCCGCCGGCGCGCTGCGGCTGGGCGCCGTGCCCGGTCTGCCGGACGAGGCCTACGACCACGACGGCCAGCTCACCAAGCGGCACGTGCGCGCCGCGACGCTCGCCGCGCTCGCGCCCGCGCCGGGCGAGCTGCTGTGGGACGTGGGCGGCGGCTCCGGCTCGATCGGCATCGAGTGGATGCGCACCCACCCCTCCTGCCGCGCGATCACGGTGGAGCGCTCCGTCGGACGCGCCGACCGCATCGCCCGCAACGCGGACGTGCTGGGCGTGCCCGCACTGCGGGTGGTCACCGGGGACGCCCCCCGGGCCCTGGCCGGGCTGCCCGCGCCCGACGCGGTGTTCATCGGCGGCGGCCTGACCGCCCCGGGGCTGCTGGACGCCTGCTGGGACGCCCTGCGACCGGGCGGGCGGCTGGTCGCCAACACCGTGACCCTCGAGTCCGAGGCGGTGCTCGCCGATCGTCACCGGCGGTACGGCGGTGAGCTCGTACGGCTCTCGGTCGCGCACGCCGTCCCGGTGGGCGGTTTCACCGGCTGGCGCCAGGCCATGCCGGTCACGCAATGGTCCGTAACCAAGCCTGGAGCAGTTTCACGATGACCGTCTACTTCATCGGTGCCGGCCCCGGCGCCGCCGACCTCATCACCGTGCGCGGCGCCCGTACCCTCGCCTCCTGCCAGGTGTGCCTGTACGCGGGCTCCCTGGTGCCGCGCGAGCTGCTCGCCGAGTGCCCGCCGGACGCCCGGCTCGTCGACACCGCCCGGCTCGACCTCGACGCGATCACCGCGGAGCTGGTCCGCGCCCATGAGGAGGGGCACGACGTCGCCCGGCTCCACTCCGGCGACCCGTCCGTCTTCAGCGCCGTGGCCGAGCAGATGCGGCGGCTCGACGCGGCCGGCATCCCCTACGAGGTCGTCCCGGGCGTACCGGCCTTCGCCGCCGCGGCGGCCGCGCTGAAGCGGGAGCTCACGGTCCCGACCGTGGGCCAGACCGTGATCCTGACGCGGATCGCCGAGCAGGCCACGCCGATGCCGCAGGGCGAGGACCTCGCGACGCTGGGCCGCAGCGGCGCGCTGCTGGTGCTGCACCTGGCGGCCCGCTACGTCGACCGGGTCGTCGCCGAGCTGGTGCCGCACTACGGCGAGGACTGCCCCGCCGCCGTCGTCGCCATGGCCAGCCGTCCGGACGAGGTCGTGCTGCGGGGCACGCTCGCCGACATCGCGGCGGCCACGAAGGAGGCGGGCATCACGCGCACGGCGGTCATCATCGTGGGCCGCACGCTGGGCGCGACCCAGTTCCGGGACAGCCACCTGTACTCGCCGGAGCGCGACCGGCACGTCTGCTGACCGCGGTCGGTCCTCCACACCCCGGTGACCTGGGCACCTGCGCCGCTTCCCCGAGGGCGGAGGCCGTTCCCGCCCGCGCCCGCGCCGTACGGACCGGGCGGACCGGGCGGACCGTACGACCGGGTGGACACGGAGGGACCGTACGGCCGGACTGACCGTACGGACCGGGCGGACGGGCCGTAGGGTCCGCACCGGGCCGGGAGGGGCGGCCGTTGGACAGGCCGGGCCGTCAGGCGACGGCGCTGCGGCCCACCACGTTCCCGGCGCGGTCGATGCAGACCACGTCCACCCGGACCGGGGCGCCGCGCAGCACGTCCCGTGCCTGGTCGCGGGCGGCCTGCGCCACCAGGTCGCCCAGCGGTACGCCGCGGGCCGCGCACAGCTGGAGCGCGGCGAGCCCGGTGTTGGCCCCGGCCACCGCCGCCGCGAGCTCCTCGTCGGCGCCGCCCGCGCGGGCGAGCCCGGCCAGGAACCCCTTGTCGACCTGGGAGCGCGCCGAGTGCAGGTCCAGGTGGCCGGCGGCCAGCTTCGACAGCTTGGCGAAGCCGCCGCAGATGGTGAGCCGCTCGACGGGGTGCCTGCGGACGTACTTGAGCACCGCCCCCGCGAAGTCGCCCATGTCCAGCAGCGCGTCCTCGGGCAGCCCGTACAGGGCCACGACCGTCTTCTCGGACGTCGAGCCGGTGCAGCCGGCGACGTGCGTGCGGCCCGCCGCGCGGGCCACGTCCACACCGCGCCGGATCGAGTCGATCCAGGCCGAGCACGAGTACGGCACCACGATCCCGGTCGTCCCCAGGATCGACAGCCCGCCCAGGATCCCCAGGCGGGGGTTCCACGTGGAACGGGCGATCTCCTCGCCGTCGTCCACGGACACGGTGACCTCGACGTCCCCGGTGCCGCCGTGCGCGGCGGCGACCCGCGCGATGTGCTCGCGCATCATCTGCCGCGGGACGGGGTTGATCGCGGGTTCGCCCACCTCCAGCGGCAGCCCGGGCCGGGTCACCGTCCCGACGCCGGCGCCCGCCCGGAAGACCACCCCGGCGCCCGCCGGCAGCTTTTGCACCGTGGCCCTGACCAGGGCGCCATGGGTCACGTCGGGGTCGTCCCCGGCGTCCTTGACGATTCCGGCCATGGCGGACGAGCCGGTGAGCTTCTCGGCCGCGAGCGCGAAGGCCGGCGTCTGCCCCTTGGGCAGGGAGATGCTCACCGGGTCGGGGAACTCCCCGGTCAGCAGCGCCGTGTACGCGGCGGTCGTGGCCGCCGTGGCGCAGGCCCCGGTGGTCCAGCCGGCCCGGAGCCCGGTGTGCTTGAGTTGCGCACTACGCCCACCCGTCGCCTCACCCATGGACCGTCACCGTGCACATACTCCTCCTCGGCGGCACGACCGAGGCCCGCCGCCTGGCCGAGTCCCTCCACGGCACCGCGCGGGTGACGACCTCGCTGGCGGGCCGCGTCGCCGCCCCCAGGCTGCCCCCGGGCGAGGTGCGGATCGGCGGCTTCGGCGGCGCGGAGGGCCTCGCCCGCTGGCTGCGCGAGCACCAGGTGGACGCGGTCATCGACGCCACTCATCCTTTCGCGGACACCATCAGTTCCAACGCGGCCCGGGCGGCCGCCGAAGCCCATGTTCCCCTGCTGGTGCTCCGCCGTCCCGGGTGGGCCCCGGTCGACGGCGACGACTGGCACCCGGTGGACACCCTGGAGGAGGCCGCGGAGGCGGCTCGCGCCCTGGGCCGCCGCATCTTCCTCACCACCGGCCGCATGGGCCTGGCGTCCTTCGCCCACGTGACGGACGCCTGGTTCCTCCTGCGCTCGGTGGACCCCCCGGAGCCGCCGTTCCCGCCCCGCCTGGAGGTCCTCCTCGACCGCGGCCCCTTCACCCTGCCCGGCGAACGCGAGGTGCTGCGCCGCCACGCGATCGACGTCCTGGTCACCAAGGACAGCGGCGCCGCGGCCACCTCCCCGAAACTCCGGGCCGCCCGCGAGGCCGGCGTCCCGGTCGTGATCGTCCGCCGCCCCCCGGCCCCGGAGGGCGTCCCGGTCGCGGGGACGGTGGAGGAGGCGGCGGCGTGGGCGGCGACGCTGTGATGCAGCCCCGCCGCCCAGACCGACAGGTGGGTTCCCAACCTGCCGGTGGAAATGCGGGACGGTCACCGGTGTCCCGGCGGAGGTGCGAACTGAGCAGCATGCCGCGTACGGCGCCGGTACCGCGTCAGCCGACCGCCCACACCGCCCGCATGTGAGCGCGGGCACCGTCCGGTGCTCCGAGACGCTCGAAAACATGGGGGGCTGCTCGGTAGAGACAGTCGATTCCATAACGGTGCAGCAGTGAGACTTCCCTGACCGCCGGGCGGACAGGGAAGAGCGCGCTGAGTCGGTCCGCAGGCTGTGGGCTGTGCGGTGCGTAATCCAGAAGCTGCGCCAACGCCGCGCGCACGTAGCCGTGATCGGCACTGCTCTTCGCCTCTATGACCTCTGTTCCGTCGGGCCCCGTCACATGCAGATCGGTGATGCCGGACGGCGTGCGCAGGCGCTTGATCTCGACGCCCCTCAGGGTGGCCTTGTACTCGCTCACCAAGAGGGCTTCAGCACGGCGTACCTGTATCTCTCGGTCGTCACGTCGGTAAGCCGTGTTCGACGTGTGCACCCCTTCCACCGGTACGACCAACGTGCCGGAAGCGATGGCCTTCGCCACCTGAGTGTCGCGGGCAAGCTTGCGGGCAGTCTCCGTGACGGTGCCGATCCCCAGCCCTTCCAGAATCTCGTCGGCCTTGTCACCCTCGAGCACCCGCAGACCCATGAAGTTGTCCCCTGGGTTGAAGCTCGGCAGGTCCCAGATCTCCGAGTAGGGGATCTCCGTGTGCCGGAAGGAGAGCAGGCTGTAGACGTTGCACCAGCTGCCCTTGAAACGATCTGGCGTCCACATGGTGTCGGCGAACGCCGAATTGCGGAAGGTAACCCCCACTTCTCCTATGCCGCGCACGAGATTCTTACCTGTGAAGAGCACGACGTCTCCGGTACGGAGACGTGCCATGTTCTTGTCCTGTACGGCGGTTGCTCCCCAGAAACGAGCGGCTCCTGAAGGATGGAGTTCTCGCAGGGCATCGAGCTGCTGGCCGGACAATGCCGTTGCGTACTGGCCCGTGGTGAAAGGTACTTCCCTGTCGAGGGTATCGGCCCAATGACGCCTTGCGATCGGGTTTCCGTAGGACGGTTGAATTGCTACGAGCGGCACGTGTGAACCCCCTTGACCACCACGCTGCCATCCTTCCGCCGGATGTCGGCGGACTGTGGATCATGTATACCTCCGGTGGCAGCCTGGGGGACAGGAGATCTCCTTCTCGGCACAGCACTGGGGAAGAAGTCGGTGCGGGGAACGGCGGCGTCAGTCGGCCGCGCAGAGCATGTCCCGGTCCGGGCGCTCGCCCGTCAGGAGGTACCTCGTGACCGTGCGGTCGCCGCAGGCGTTGCCCGTGTTCAGGTAGGCGCCGTGGCCGCCGCTGTCCACGGTGACCATGCGGGCGCGGTCGCCGAGGGCCGCGCGCATGCGGAGGGCGCCGGAGTGGGGGGTGGCGGGGTCGCGGAGGTTCTGGATCATCAGGATGCTGGAGGGGCCGCGGTCGGTCAGGCGGGTGGGGCGGTCCGCGGGGGCGTGCTTCCAGAAGGAGCAGGGGGTGATGTTCACCGGCATGCCGGCCGTCAGGGGATGGCGGGCGCGGTCGGTGGTGACGGCGCGCTGGTGGGCGGGGACCGAAGGGGCGGGCCAGCGGACGTCGTTGCAGACGACCGCGATGCTGATCGCCGCATCCTCGTCCGGCAGGGCGCCGGCGATGTCCCGGGTGAGGACCGGGGTGGCCTCCGGGTCCCGGGCCGACGTGATGAGGCGGGCCAGCCCCTGGAAGGAGTTGCCGGTCAGGGCGTTCTGGAGGGCCTGGCGCAGGCGGTTGCCAGTGAGGGGCACGCCCGGGGTGGTGGACTCGCGCGGTGCGCGGTCGAGAGCGGCGGCCAGGTCGAGGAACAGGCGGCGTACGGCGGCGGGGTCGTCGGCGAGGCGGAACTCCTCGGGGGTCGAGGCCGCCGACGCCCACCGCGCGAAGTCGGGGAACCGGTCCTCGACGCCCTTGGCCATGTTCGCCAGCCAGCCCCGTCCCACTCGCGCCGGGTCCGGGTCCCCGTTGCTGTCCATGACCCAGCGGTCGGTGCGGTGCGGGTACTTCTGCGCGTACACCGCGGCGACGTAGGTGCCGTAGGACACGCCCCACGCCGACAGCCGCTCCTCGCCCAGCGCCTCCCGGAAGCGGTCGATGTCCCGGACCTGGTTCGCCGAGGTCAGGCTGCGCAGGACCGCTCCGCCGTTGCGGTCGCACGCTTCGGCGACCCGGCGGGAACGGGTGACGTTGTCCGCGATGGAGCCGTCGGCGGCCGGCCACGAGCGCAGCGTCACCAGGTGGCGGTCCTCCTCGTCCAGCCCGCAGCTCGCGGTCGTGCTGCCGCCCGTGCCGCGCGGGTCGAAGCCCACGAGGTCGTACGCCCCGCCCACCTGCTGCCGCAGCGTCGCGCCCTTCACGGCCAGGTGGCGCACCCCGGAGCCACCGGGCCCGCCGGGGATCAGCAGCAGCGAGCCGCGGCGCGCGGCGGGGTCGGTGCTGCGCAGCCGCGTCACGGAGAGGGTCAGCTGCCGGCCGCCGGGGTCGTCGTAGTCGAGCGGTACGGGGAGCCTCGCGCACTCCTGCTCCGCGGGTGCCCCGGGCAGCGCGCAGGGCCCCCAGGCGAGCTCGGGGGGAGCGGCGACACGCCCCTCCGGGCGCGGCGGCGCGGCGGCCGCCACCGAGGTGGTGGCCGTGAGCAGCACCGTGGCGAGAGCGGCGATCGACAGGGCGGGGCGGGTCGTGGTTCGCGTCATGGGAAAAGCGTCGCCGAGCCGCGGGCCGGGTCCCATCCGGCAGGCTCCCCGACCCGGGGTGGGGCTTCCCCCCGTAGTGCACTTCCGGCCAACTCGGCTGTCTGCGCAGAGGGGTTGGGGTGGCCCGTCGGCAACAATCGGCGCCGCACCAGGCGGCGTCCGGGCGTGGGCCGTGCCCGTCCCGTGCGCCGGCCCCCCATGCACGTGAAAGGTACGGAGAATGACGAAGAACCGCGTCACGCGGTACGGCGGCCGGGCGTTCGCCACGGCGGTGGCGGCCTGCGGGATCACGGTCGCGGGCGCGCTGCCCGCGGCGGCCGCCGGGGACGGGCCCACCCGGCAGGAACTCATGGCGGACTGCGCGTCCGGCCTGGGCAAGTGCACGTTCAACGAGCCGAGGATCGGCGAGGCGTACCTGGGCGAGTTCCGCCAGGTGTCCGACTCCCTCTACAACTGCAGCACCTCGGACACCACGCAGACCATGTCCTGGGACGACACCGTCGGCTCCACCGACTCCCTCGGCGTCTCCGTCACCGCGGGTGGCAAGATCGCCGGCATGGTCGACCTCAGCGTGACGGCGAGTTACAGCCACAGTTGGTCGAGCACCCACTCCGAGAGCAGCTCCCTCACCATGACGGTCAAGCCCGGCGAGGTGGGCTGGATCTCCCGCGCCCAGGTGATGCAGAAGGTCTCCGGCACCTGGCAGACCCACTACGACGACCCCAAGTGGGGGCACTACTACTGGTTCTGGCAGGACACCATCACCGGTCCCGCCAAGAACGGCACGGACGGGCGGAACAACGCGGTCGTCGTGAAGTCCCGCAAGATGACGGACGCGGAGAAGCGCTCCTGCTCCGCCGACGCCGGCCACCGGGGCCGGGCGTTCGTCCGGCAGCACTGACGCACGCGGCTCCGGCCCCCGCCGGCCGGACGCGCCCGCCACGCGCGTGTGGCGGGCGCGCACCGGGGCGGCGGCGGGCCGAGCCCCGGAGGTCCGGGGTGCCGGCTGGGGCCGGCGTCGGCGCCGTGATCCGTGGCGGCGGATCGGTCGGTATGGCATTTGCAATGCCATACCGCTTCCATGGCGTGGCGGCCGAAAAGGTCTGACCGCACGCCCTGCCCGCCCCGCGCAACACCCGCCCGCACGCCCCGCGCCCGCACGCCCCGCGTGACACGCGGCTCAGGCGCCCGCAGGCCTGCGCGAGACGCGGCCCGCACGCCCCGCCGCGCGGCTCACGCCCCGCGCCCGCGCGAGACGCGGCACACGCGGCTCAGGCGCCCGCAGGCCCGCGCGAGACGCGGCTCACGCGCCCGCGCGACACGCGGCACACGCCCCCCCGCCGCCGCGGTCGTCACGCCTCCGGGTACCTCCGCGGTGTCCACGCCACCACGTGGCCGTCGCCGTCGCCGCCCCGGCGGACCGCCTGGGTCTGCGAGGAGCCGATCAGGAGCAGGGTGCGCATGTCGACCTCGGCCGGGTCGAGGTCCACGAGGGGCAGGACGCGGACCGACTCCTCCGGGCCGCCGACGTCGCGGGCCACGACCACCGGGGTGTCGGGGGCGCGGTGCTCCAGGAGGAGTTCGCGGGCCTTGGCGACCTGCCAGGTGCGGCTGCGCGAGCCGGGGTTGTAGAGCGCGAGCACCAGGTCGGCCGCGGCCGCCGCGGCCAGCCGTCCGGCGATGACCTCCCAGGGCTTGAGCCGGTCCGAGAGGGAGATCGTCGCGTAGTCGTGGCCCAGCGGGGCGCCCGCCTTCGCCGCGGCCGCGTTCGCCGCGGTCACGCCCGGCAGGACGCGCACCGGCACGTCCAGGTAGGGGTCCTGGGAGGCGACCTCCAGGACGGCCGTCGCCATGGCGAAGACGCCCGGGTCGCCGCCCGACACCACTGCGACCCGCCGCCCGCGCCGGGCCAGGTCCAGGGCGAACTCGGCGCGCTCGGACTCGACCTTGTTGTCCGAGCCGTGCCGCCGCTGCCCGGGCCGGAGCACCGGCACCCGGTCGAGGTAGGTGGTGTAGCCGACCAGGTCGTCGGCGTTCACCAGGGCCCCGCGCGACTCCGGCGTCAGCCACGGCGCGCCCGCCGGGCCGGTGCCGACCACCACGACCTCCCCGCCGGTCTCCCGGGCCTCCGGGACCTCCGCGTCGATGCGGGACGGCAGGACGGCCACCGAGAAGTACGGCACCGTCCCCGGGTCGACGGAGGCCAGCTCCGCGGTGCGTTCGCCGGACATGAACGCCCGCTCCACGTACCGGGCGTCCTCCAGCCGGCCCGCGCGCTCCAGCGCGCGGCGGACCGTCGGGAACGTCCGGCCGAGCTTCATCACGACCGCCGAGTCGGTGGCGGCGAGCCGCGCCGTCAGTTCGTCCTCCGGCAGCGTTCCGGGGATGATCGTGAGGACCTCCTCGGCCTCGCACAGCGGCTCGCCGAGCCGGGCCGCCGCCGCGCTCACCGAGGTGACGCCGGGGATCACCTCGGTCTCGTAGCGGTGGGCCAGGCGCTTGTGCATGTGCTGGTACGAGCCGTAGAAGAGCGGGTCGCCCTCGGCCAGGACCGCGACCGTGCGGCCCGCGTCCAGGTGGGCCGCGAGGCGGGCGGACGCCTCCCGGTAGAAGTCGTCCAGCGCGCCCCGGTAGCCGCCCGGGTGGTCGGTGGTCTCCACCGTCAGCGGGTACATCAGGCGCTCTTCGACGTGGTCCTCGCGGATGTGCTCCGCCGCGATGGAGCGGGCGATCGACCGGCCGTGGCGCGCGCAGTGGTACGCGATCACGTCGGCGGCCGCGATGGCCTTCACCGCCGCGACCGTCATCAGGTTCGGGTCGCCGGGGCCGAGCCCGACGCCGTACAGCTTGCCGCTCATGCCTGGATCTCCGCCTCGTGCGCGATCGCGTTGATCGCGGCCGCCGCCATCGCGCTGCCGCCGCGCCGGCCGCGTACCACCAGGTGGTCCAGGTCCGGCCGGGCCGCCAGCGCGTCCTTCGACTCCGCCGCCCCGATGAAGCCGACCGGGATGCCGAGCACCGCCGCCGGGCGCGGGGCGCCCGCGTCGATCATCTCCAGCAGCCGGAAGAGGGCGGTCGGCGCGTTGCCTATCGCGACCACGGCTCCTTCGAGGCGGTCGCGCCACAGTTCCAGGGCGGCCGCGCTGCGCGTGGTGCCCAGCTCGGCGGCGAGCGCGGGCACGGCGGGGTCGGAGAGCGTGCAGACCACGTCGTTGCCGGCGGGCAACCGCTTGCGCGTGACGCCGCTGGCGACCATCTGCGCGTCGCACAGGATCGGCGCCCCGGCGCGCAGCGCCTCCCGGGCGCGGACGACCACGTCCGGCGTCCAGGCGAGGTCCTGGACGAGGTCGACCATGCCGCAGGCGTGGATCATCCGCACGGCGACCTGGCTGACGTCGGCGGGCAGGCCCGCGAGATCCGCCTCGGAGCGGATCGTGGCAAAGGACTGGCGGTAGATCTCCGCCCCGTCCTTCTCGTAGTCGAACACTCTGCTCTCGCTCATTTCGTCGATCCTTGTACGGTCACCACGGTCACCTGGTACGTGCCTTCGCCGGTCGCCACCCTGTCGGTCCACGCGCCCTGCGGATGGCCGCACCGGCGGGCGCAGCCCGACCAGTGCACCGGCAGCGCACCCTCGCGGGGCCGCGCGTCCGCCCGTACGTCGGACAGGGACTTGGCGCAGCCCGGCCGTCCGGTGCAGGCGCTGACGCCGGCCCAGGGGGAGTCGGCACGGGTGATGAAACCGGCCGCGTCGAGGGCGCGCAGCCGCTCCCGCGCGGCCGCCGGGCCGGCGAAGCCCGGCAGCACGAAACCCCGCCACGGGGTGACCCGTACCTCCCGGGCCGGGAGCAGCGCGCGGAACTGCGCCGAGGTCACCCGGCCGAGGCGGGCCAGCACGCAGACGCTCCCGTCGCCGGTCGGCCCGGGTGCGGGCGGTGCCCCGGCCGGCAGCTCCGCGCCCGCCACCGGGTCCGCCGCGACCGCCGCGCGCCGCAGGTGTGCCGTCACGTCCACGTCCTGCCCCGCGGGCAGCTCCCGCACCCGCCACGCGCCCGTGCCCGCCGCGCGGGCCGCCGCGAGGAACGCCTCCGCCGCGGCCAGCGCGGCGCGCGGCGCGTCGGCGGCGGCGACCCGGTACGCCGCGCCCGCGACGTGCACCAGGGCGGTGCCGGCGGCCTCTGCGAGCAACGTCACATCGGCGCCCAGGGCCGCCACGTCGCCCCGTCCGTCGTCCACGGCGAACAGGAAGCGGCCGGACAGCTCCGTCGTCCAGTCCGCGCCGCACAGCAGCTCGTCCAGCCGGTACGCCCAGTCCGTCACGTCCGCCCCGGCGAGCGGTGAGACGACCATGTTCCGTACGCGCTCGTGGCGTTCGGAGGCGGGCAGCAGCCCGGCCCCGCGCAGCGCCTCCGCCAGCCCGAGCCCGCAGCCCTCGCCGAGGCCGCGCAGCTCGACGTTGCCCCGCGAGGTGAGGGAGAGGTGCCCGTCGCCCAGGCGGTCCGCCGCATCGGCCAGCACCTCGACCTGATGGGGCGTCAGTACACCGGTGGGCAGCCGGAGTCGGGCGAGCGCCCCGTCGTCGGCCCGGTGCAGCCGCAGCGCACCCGGACAGGCGTCGCCGCGGTCGCGCACGACGTCACCGGCGCGGTCCCGGCCGAGGTCCCGTATGTGAGCTTCACCCCGGTCCTGGGGGTTTGGTGAGCTGGGCGGCATGGCGGCGAGCATACGCGCAGCCTCTACTATGCAGACGGCACAGGGTCCCAGGGCCCTAGGGAGGAAGCCCGGTGAGAATCCGGCGCGGTCCCGCCACTGTGAGCCCGGCCACGCCGGACCGGGCGAGTCAGGAACTCCCGCCGTCCTACGACCACCCGGGGCGCGGACACCCCGAGGAAGGCCAGCGCACGCCATGACGCACGCGACGACCGAGGCGACGACTTCCGCCACCACGATCCTGCTGCTGTCGCACTCCGACACCGACCTGCTGAGCGCCCGCGCGGCCGGCGGGCCCGTCGCGTACCGGTTCGCCAACCCGGCCCGCCTCCCGCTGGACGACCTGCCCGCCCTCCTGGACGGCGCCGATCTCGTCGTCGTCCGCCTCCTCGGCGGCATCCGCGCCTGGGAGGAGGGGCTGGACGCGCTGCGCGCGAGCCGGAGGCCGCTGGTCGTCCTCACCGGCGAACAGGCCCCCGACGCCCAGCTGATGGAGACCTCCACCGTCCCCATCGGCATCGCGGCCGAGTCGCACGCCTACCTCGCCCACGGCGGCCCGGACAACCTGGAGCAGCTCGCCCGCTTCCTGTCCGACACCGTGCTGCTCACCGGGCACGGCTTCGAGCCCCCGGCCGCCGCACCCACCTGGGGCCCGCTGGAGCGGCCCGCGGCGAAGGACATCGCCGGCCCGACCGTCGCCGTGCTGTACTACCGCGCCCACCACATGAGCGGCAACACGGCGTTCGTCCACACCCTGTGCGACGCCGTCGAGGACGCCGGCGCCCGGCCACTGCCGCTGTACGTGGCGTCCCTGCGCGCGCCCGAGCCGGAGCTGCTCGACACCCTCGGGGCCGCCGACGCCGTCATCACCACCGTCCTCGCCGCCGGCGGCACCAAGCCCGCCGAGGCCCAGGCGGGAGGCGACGACGAGTCCTGGGACGCGGGCGCCCTCGCCGCCCTCGACGTCCCCATCCTCCAGGCCCTGTGCCTGACCGGCTCGCGCTCCGCCTGGGAGGAGAACGACGAGGGCCTCTCGCCGCTCGACGCCGCCAGCCAGGTCGCCGTCCCCGAGTTCGACGGCCGGCTCATCACCGTCCCGTTCTCCTTCAAGGAGATCGACGCCGACGGCCTGCCCGCGTACGTCGCCGACGCCGAGCGCGCGGCCCGCGTCGCCGGTATCGCCGTACGCCACGCCCGGCTGCGCCACATCCCGAACGCCGACAAGCGCCTGGCGCTGGTCCTGTCCGCGTACCCGACCAAGCACTCCCGCATCGGCAACGCCGTCGGTCTCGACACCCCCGCCTCCGCCGTGGCGCTGCTGCGCCGACTGGGGGAGGAGGGGTACGACTTCGGCGACGAGGACGTGCCGGGCCTGGCGTCCGGCGACGGCGACGAGCTGATCTACGCCCTGATCGAGGCCGGCGGCCACGACCAGGAGTGGCTCACCGAGGAGCAGCTGGCCAGGAACCCGGTCCGCATCCCGGCCGCCGACTACAAGCGCTGGTACGCCACCCTGCCGGAGGAGCTGCGCGAGCAGGTCGAGCAGCACTGGGGCCCGCCGCCCGGCGAGATGTTCCTGGACCGCTCCCGCAACCCCGAGGGCGACATCGTCCTCGCCGCCCTCCGCCGCGGGAACCTGCTGATCCTCATCCAGCCTCCGCGCGGCTTCGGCGAGAACCCGATCGCGATCTACCACGACCCCGATCTGCCGCCCTCGCACCACTACCTGGCCGCCTACCGCTGGATCGCCGCCCGAGCCGAGGACGGCGGCTTCGGCGCCGACGCCATGGTCCACCTGGGCAAGCACGGAAACCTGGAGTGGCTGCCCGGCAAGAACGCCGGCCTGTCCGCCGCGTGCGGCCCCGACGCCGCTCTCGGCGACATCCCGCTGATCTACCCGTTCCTGGTCAACGACCCGGGCGAGGGCACCCAGGCCAAGCGCCGCGTCCACGCCACGCTCGTCGACCACCTGGTGCCGCCGATGGCCCGTGCCGAGTCGTACGGTGACATCACCCGTCTGGAGCAGCTGCTCGACGAGTACGCGCAGATCTCCTCCATGGACCCCTCCAAGCTCCCGGCCATCCGCGCCCAGATCTGGACGCTGATCCAGGCCGCCAAGCTCGACCACGACCTGGGCCTGGAGGACCGCCCGGACGACGACGGGTTCGACGACTTCCTGCTCCACGTCGACGGCTGGCTCTGCGAGGTCAAGGACGCCCAGATCCGCGACGGCCTGCACGTCCTCGGCGGCGCCCCCACCGGCCCCGAGCGCGTCAACCTCGTCCTGTCCATCCTCCGCGCCCGCCAGATCTGGGGCGGTACGCAGTCCCTGCCCGGCCTCCGCGAGGCCCTGGGCCTGGACGAGTCCGCCGCGACCCGCACCACCGCCGACGAGGCGGAGGCCACCGCCCGCGCCCTCGTCGAGGCGATGGAGGCCGCCGACTGGAACCCGGCCGCCGTCGCCGGTGTGGCGGAGGGGTACGACAAGGCCGTCGCCGAGATCCTCGACTTCGCCGCCCGCCAGGTGGTGCCGCGCCTCGCCGCCACCACCGACGAGCTGGACCACGCGGTCCACGCCCTCAACGGCGGCTTCGTCCCGGCCGGCCCCTCCGGCTCGCCGCTGCGCGGCCTGGTCAACGTCCTGCCGACCGGCCGCAACTTCTACTCCGTCGACCCCAAGGCGGTGCCCTCGCGCCTCGCCTGGGAGACCGGCCAGGCCCTGGCCGACTCGCTGCTGAACCGCTACCGCACCGACAACGGCGACTGGCCCACCTCCGTCGGCCTGTCGCTGTGGGGCACCAGCGCCATGCGCACCGCCGGCGACGACGTCGCGGAGGCGCTCGCCCTCCTCGGCATCCGGCCCGTGTGGGACGACGCCTCGCGCCGCGTCACCGGCCTGGAGCCCATCCCGCTCGCCGAGCTGGGCCGCCCCCGCGTCGACGTCACGCTGCGGATCTCCGGCTTCTTCCGGGACGCGTTCCCGCACACCATCGGGCTCCTCGACGACGCCGTCCGCCTCGCGGCCTCCCTCGACGAGCCCGCCGCGGACAACTTCGTCCGGGCCCACGCGCAGGCCGACCTCGCCGAGCACGGCGACGAACGCCGCGCGACCACCCGTATCTTCGGCTCCCGGCCCGGCACCTACGGCGCCGGCATCCTCCAGCTGATCGACTCGCGCGACTGGCGGACCGACGCGGACCTCGCCGAGGTGTACACGGTGTGGGGCGGCTACGCCTACGGCCGCGGCCTGGAGGGCCGCCCGGCCCGCGACGAGATGGAGACCGCGTACAAGCGGATCGCCGTCGCCGCGAAGAACACCGACACCCGCGAGCACGACATCGCCGACTCCGACGACTACTTCCAGTACCACGGCGGCATGGTGGCCACCGTCCGGGCGCTCAAGGGCACGGCGCCCGAGGCGTACATCGGCGACTCCACCCGCCCCGAGGCGGTCCGCACCCGCACCCTCGTCGAGGAGACCTCCCGGGTCTTCCGCGCCCGCGTGGTCAACCCGCGCTGGATCGAGGCCATGCGCCGCCACGGCTACAAGGGCGCCTTCGAGCTGGCCGCGACGGTCGACTACCTCTTCGGGTACGACGCCACGACCGGCGTCGTCGCCGACTGGATGTACGACAAGCTCACCGAGACGTACGTCCTGGACGAGGAGAACCGCGCCTTCCTCCAGGAGGCCAACCCCTGGGCACTGCACGGCATCGCCGAGCGGCTCCTGGAGGCGGAGTCGCGCGGGATGTGGGCCGAGCCGGACCCGCGCGTCCTGGAGCAGCTCAAGCAGGTGTACCTGGAGGCCGAGGGCGACCTGGAGGACAAGTGACGATCACGGTCGGCGGTGCGGACGAGCAGCTCACCGAGCTGCTGGAGGAGGCGCTGACGGCGTTCAACGCCGAGGCCACCGGCGCGGGGGACTACGTGCCGTTCTCCGTGCGGGCCACGGACGACGCCTCGGGCGAGCTGACCGGCGGCCTGACCGGCTGGACCTGGGGGGACCTCGGCGCCGTCGAGCTGCTCTGGGTCCGGGACGACCACCGCAAGGACGGCCTCGGGACGCGGCTGATGCGGGCGGCCGAGGAGGAGGCGCGGCGCCGCGGCTGCGTCCGCATGGTCGTGTCGTCGTACTCCTTCCAGGCGCCGCCGTTCTACCGGCGCCTGGGGTACGCCGAGACGGCCCGCATCGAAGGCGTCCCCGGCGGCCACGTCGACGTCCACCTCGCCAAGTCGCTGGAGCCGTCGGCCGCACCGCTGTTCCAGGTGGCCGTGGTGCTGGAGTACCCGGCCGGCGCCCTCGACGACGCCCGCCGGTGCGAGGACGCCCTGCTGGCGCTCCTCCCCCGCCACGGCGGCCGGCTGGAGCGGCGGCTGCGCACCGCCGACGGACTGTCGGAGGTGCACCTGCTGACCTTCCCCTCCCGCGCGGCCTACCGGGCGTACCTGGCGGACCCGGACCGTACGCCGGACGGGCGCATCACCGCGCGCGTGCTGGAGGTCACCGAGGTGTACGCCTGACAGACTCGCCCGTATGGCATCCCCCGTCATCGCCGTCACCGGGGCCTCCGGCCGCATCGGAGGCCGCGTCGCCCGCCGCCTCGCCGGCGCCGGAGCGCGGACGCGGCTGCTGGGCCGCGACCCGGCCCGGCTGCCCGAGCTGCCCGGGGCGCAGCGGGCCGCGCCCGCCCCGTACGGCGACGCCGAGGCGATGCGCCGGGCCCTCGACGGCGTGGACACGCTGTTCCTGGTCTCCGCGCACGAGGGCCCGGACCGCATCCAGGAGCACCGCACGGCGGTGGACGCGGCGGTCGCGGCGGGCGCCGGGCGGGTCGTGTACGTCTCGTTCCTGAACGCCGCGCCGCAGGCGACGTTCACCTTCGCCCGCGACCACTGGCACGCCGAGCGGTACATCGAGGCGTCGGGGCTGCGGCACACGTTCCTGCGGGACGGCTGGTACCTCGCCGCGTTCCCCGCCATGGCCGGGGCGGACGGCGTGATCCGCGGCCCGGCGGGCGAGGGCCGGGTGGCCGGCGTCGCCCACGAGGACATCGCGGACGTCGCCGCGGCCGTCCTCCTGGAGGGCGAGGGGCACGACGGGGCCACGTACGACGTGACGGGCGAGGAGGCGCTCACCCTCGCCGAGGTGGCCGGCGAGCTGTCCCGGGCGGCCGGCCGGACGGTCCGTTACCGGCCGGAGACCCGCGAGGAGGCGTACGCCTCGCGCGCCGGGTACGGCGCGGACCACTGGGAGGTCACCGGCTGGGTCACCTCGTACGAGGCCATGGCCGCGGGCGAGATGAGCACGATCGCCGACACGGTGCGCCGCCTCGCGGGCCACCCCCCGATGACGCTGCGCGCCTACCTGGAAGCGCACCCCCGCGCGTACGCCCACCTGCTCTGACCGTCGCTCCGAACGACGCTCGGAGCGGCAGGACGACGCCGCCGGCGCCGGATTGCATCCTTCGATGCAGCGCGGGTTCGTCCTCGCTCACGACGTCCGCGGCACCCGGCGCCGGAACGATGGAACGCATGACCGACACACTCCGCGCCCCCTCACCGCCACCGGCCGCCGCGCACCGGCTCGCCCTCCTCGACGTCCTGCGCGGGGCGGCCATCCTCGGCACCCTCATGACCAACGTCTGGGTCTTCACGGCGCCCGGCGCCGAGTGGGGCGTGCTGCAGGGCGGCCTGGACGCGCTGTCGTTCGGGTCGTTCCCCGAGGCCGCGGAGGGCCTGTTCCGGCTCGTCGCGGACGGCAAGTTCCTGGCGCTGCTGACGATCCTGTTCGGCGTCGGCCTCGCTGTCCAGTACGAGTCGGCGGCGCGGCGCGGGCAGCCCTGGCCGGGCCGCTACCGGTGGCGCGCGCTGTTCCTGTTCGCCGAGGGGACCGTGCACTTCGTGCTGGTCTTCGCGTGGGACGTGCTGATGGGGTACGCGGTGACCGCCCTGCTGGTGGCATGGCTGCTGACGCGCTCGGAGCGGGCGCGGCGCCGGGTGATGTGGTGGGCGGCGGGGCTGCACCTGACGGTGACGATTCTGCTGACGGCGGCGCTGGCCACCGCGGACAACGACCCGGGCTCCGGCACCGTCTCCCCGCGCGTCGTGGACCTGTACGCGCACGGCAGCTGGGCCGACCAGATCGCCTTCCGCCTGGAGAACGCGATCGCGCTGCGCCTGGAGCCGGTGTTCAGCTTCTTCCTCCTGGTGTTCCTCTTCCTGCTGGGCGTGCGGCTCTTCCGGGCGGGTGCGTTCGGCGCCGACGGCACCGGGCGGCGGTTGCGCGCGCGGATGCTGGGCTGGGGGCTCGGGCTGGGCGTGCCGCTCAACGCGGCGGTGGCCCTGGCCGGTGCGGACTACCTCCTGCTGGGGCGGTACTGCGCGGCGCCGCTGATGGCCGTCGGGTACATCGGGCTCATCGGCGCGGTGGTGGACCGGGTGCGCCGCCCGGGGCCGCTCACGGCCGGGCTGACCTCCGTGGGGCGGATGGCCCTGAGCGGCTACGTCCTGCAGAACGTGCTGTGCGTGCTGGCCGCGTACGGCATCGGGCTGGGCCTGGCGGCCGGGCTCGGCGCGGCGTGGCGCCCGTGGTGGGTGATGGGGCTGTGGGCCGCGGTCTCGGCGCTGCTGCTGGTGGTCTCCACGCTGTGGCTGCGCCGCTTCGCGCACGGCCCGCTGGAGGCCGTGCAGAGGTGGGCGCTGCGGCGCTGATCAGCCCCCGAGCACGCGTACGGCGTCGATGACGAGGTCCCAGAACGCGGGGACGTCCACGTCGACGCCGACGTGCGCGTTGGGCGGGGCGCCCGTGACGCCGTCGAGGTCGACGACGGTGGCGCCGCGGGTGTGCGTGCCGGTCAGCTCGACGGCGACGGGCACGTGGACGAGGGTGATCAGCCGCGGCTCGATGAGGTGGGCGACGGTCAGCGGGTCGTGCAGCGGCGGCGCGGGGAAGCCGAAGACCTCGCGGTAGGTGGCGCCGAAGTACGTCAGCAGCTCGGTGCACAGGCGCGCCAGCGGGGTGCCGAGGGCGTCGATGCGGGCGACGACGCCGGGGGTGGCGAGCACCTGGTGGCTGACGTTCAGCCCGATCATGGTGACCGGCAGACCGCTGCCGAGGACGATGTCGGCGGCCTCCGGGTCCGCGAGGATGTTGAACTCGGCGGCCGGTGTCCGGTTGCCGCGGCCCGTGGAGCCGCCCATCAGCACGATCCGCCCGATCCGCGGGCCGAGTTCGGGGTGGGCCAGCAGGAGCGCGGCGATGTTGCTGAGCGGCCCGGTGGGCACGAGCGTCACCGGCTCCGGGTGCGCGAGCAGCGTCTCCCGCAGGAACGTGACGGCGTCCCGCCCGTCGACCGGCACGTCCGGCTCCCCGAAGCCGGGCCCGTCGAGGCCCGACTCGCCGTGGATGTTCCGCGCGACGATCCCCGCCCCGTGCAGCGGCCGCGCCCTCCCGGCGGCGATGGGCACGCCCCGGATGCCGGCGGCGGTGCAGACGCGGCGGGCGTTGAGGGTGGTCTTCTCCACGGTCTGGTTCCCGGCCACGGTCGTGATGCCGAGCAGCCGGACCGCGGGGTGGGCGGCGGCCAGCATGATGGCGAAAGCGTCGTCGTGACCGGGGTCGCAGTCCAGGATCACCGGGATCGGCATGACACCGCATCACTCCGGCGGAGGGGCGGTACGGCGCCGGACCCACCACAGGGTGGCCGCCGCGATGCACGCCGAGCTGACGAAGGTGAGGGGCAGCAGGACGTGGGGGCCGTCGTCCGGGGCCGTCGCACGCGCCTGCGCGGTCGCGGAGGGACGGGCGGGGGCGGGGGCCGCGCGGACCGGGGCGGGGGAGGCCGCGGAGCCCGCCGCGGTGGCGGCCGCCTTGGGCGGGGCCTGGAGCGAGCCCACCGGGTGGGCGCGGGGAGCGGCCGCGAAGCCCCAGTCGAGGAGTCGGCGGGCCTCCTCGTACACGGCGTAGGCACCGCCGCGGCGCGGGTTCATCACGGTGACGACGAGCGTGCGGCCGTTGCGGCGGGCGGCGGCGATCAGGGTGTGGCCCGCCTTGCTGGTGTAGCCGTTCTTGACGCCGAGGATGCCCGGGTAGCGGGCGACCCCGTCGTCCCCGGTGACCAGCCGGTTGGTGTTGCGGATGCCGTACGACCAGCCGCCGCCCGGGAACTTCGCGTACGGCGTGGCGCAGTACCGGGCGAAGTCCGGGTCGCGCAGGCCGACGCGGGCGAACAGCGCCAGGTCGTACGCGGAGGAGACCTGCCCGGGTTCGTCGTAGCCGTCGGGTGAGACCACGCGCGTGTCCCGGGCGCCCAGGGCGTCGGCGGTGGCCTGCATCTTCCGGGTGGTGGCCTGCCAGCCGCCGTTCAGGCCGGCCAGGACGCGCACCGCGTCGTTGCCGGAGCTGAGGAACACCCCGCGCCACAGGTCCGCCACCCGGTAGGTGACCTCCTCCTTCAGCCCGACGAGACTGCTGCCCTCGCCGATGCCGACGAGTTCGTGCCGGCTGACGGTGTGCGGCCGGTCCGGCGACAGGCCGGGCAGCGCGGTGAGGGCGAACAGCACCTTGAGGGTGGAGGCCGGGGGCAGCCGCTTGTGCGCGTCGCGCGCGGCGAGCACCGCGCCGCTGCGGGCGTCGGCGACCAGCCAGGAGCGGGCCGACACGCCGGGAGGGCGGGCCGTGCCGGGCGGTACGCGCACCTGGATGCCGGAGCGGTGCAGGACGGAGGCGTCCACGGGCGGGGCGGGGCGCGGCGGCGCGGGCTCCACCGGGAGCGGAGGCACCGCGGGGACCAGGAAGAGGGCGGCGGCCGCGAGCGAGCTGACGATCATTCAGTCACGTTAAGAAGCCGCGCGCCGGTGCGCAGGGCGAGTGCGCCGGACGGACGACGCGCTTCCGCATTCGCATCAATCGGCGCTGCGCGGGCACTGGGGGAGGAAGCCCGGGTACGGACAAGGCGAACTCTCCCCGGAGGGACGACATGACAGCGGACGCGGTCCTGCGCGACAAGGTCTTCATGCGGCTGCTCCCGCAGACGGGCCAGGAGATCCCCGTCCTGGCCCACATGAGGTACGACCCGCGGGACCCGTACGCCGTCACCGTGGAGTTCACGCACGGCGGCTGGGTCTACGCCGAATGGCGGCTGGACCGCGGCATGCTGCGGGACGGGATGCGCGGCGAGGTCGGCGAGGGTGACGTGCGCGTGTGGCCCCAGGTGGACGGCCCGCGCGAGGAGCTGTGCATCGAGCTGATGCGCAGCGCCGTGTTCACGGTGCGGACGCGCTCGCTGCTCCGGTTCCTGGACCGGACGTACGGGGCCGTGCCGGCGGGCGAGGAGCACGTGGAGCTGGACGAGTTCCTGGCGGAGATCCTGAGCTCCGGCAGCCGGTAGCCGGTAGCTGAGATCCTGGCCCCATGGATGGGGCACGAGGCCGGGAGCTCGCCGTCGTGGGCGCGGTGGCCGCCGGGGGAGCGCTGGGCGCGGTGGCCCGGTACGCGGTGTCGCTGGCGTGGCCCGCGGCGCCGGACGGCTTCCCGTGGGCGACGCTGTGGATCAACGGATCGGGGTGCGCGCTCATCGGCGTGCTGATGGTGGCGATCACGGAGGGCGGGGCGCCGGTGCACCGGCTGGTGCGGCCGTTCCTGGGCACGGGGGTGCTGGGCGGGTTCACCACGTTCTCCACGTACGCGGGGGACGTCGAGCGGCTGCTGCGGCGGCACGAGACCGCGACGGCGCTGGGGTACCTGTGGACGACGGTCGTCGTGGCGCTGGCCGCCGTCTGGGCGGCGGCCCGGGCGACGCGGCGGGTGCTGGCGCGGAGGACGGCGTGACGAGGACGAGCGGCGCGCCGCGGCCGGCGGCCGTGGTGGCCGGGGGACCGGTGGCGCCGCAGCGGCGGGGGGACGTGCGGCGGTGAACTGGCTGCTGGTGCTGGCGGGCGGCGCGGTCGGGGCCGCGCTGCGCTACCTGACGGACCGGGCCGTGCAGGCGCGCCACGACTCGGTCTTCCCCTGGGGCACCTTCACGGTCAACGTGTCGGGCTGTCTGCTGCTGGGGCTGCTGACGGGCGCCGCCTCACAGGTGCAGCTGCTGCTGGGGACGGGGCTGTGCGGGGCGCTGACGACGTACTCGACCTTCTCGTACGAGACGCTGCGGCTGGCCGGGACGGGCGCGCGGCGGTACGCGGCGCTCAACGTGGTGGCGAGCGTGACGGCGGGGCTGGGCGCGGTGTTCGCGGGGGTGGCGCTCGCGACCGGTGGCCGGTGATCGTCCCTCGGTGGCCGGTGAGGGCCCCTGATTGCCGGTGATCGTCCCCCGGCGCGCGAACGGGTGGGGCTCCTGGTAATAATGAGGCAAGGCTTGCCTAACCGCTGATGCCTCGTCGATCAGGATGCGTATGCCCTCCACCGTCGCACCGCCGCCGTCCCTCCGCAGCTCCGCGGTGGAGCGGGTCGCCGCCGCCTACCGCGCGATGGCCGCCGCCTCGCCCGCCCTGCGGTTCGAGGTCGGCACGCCGGACGCGGGCGGCCACGACGGCGACGGCCCGGTGGCCGGGCGGCGCCTCGTGCGGGACCCCGGCGCCCTGGCGGCACTGGTCGCGGCCGAGGAGCGCCGTGTCCGGGACCTCTACGGCGTGCCGCCCCGGCGGGACGTCGCCCCCACCTGGGTGCTGCACCGGTACGCGTTCACCGTCTCCCTCGCCATGAGCGGCCCCTGGTACCTGGCGGGCTGCGCACCGCGGCTGACCCCGGACGGCGTCACCTACGACGGGCGGACCCGGCATCTGGTGGTGTCCCCGGCCGAAGCGGCCACCGCCCGCGCCCTCGACGCGCAGGAGCTCCGGGCGGCGATCGCCGCGCACCTCGGCCCGGTCCTGGAGACCTTCCGCCCGCTGGTGCGCCGGGGCGAACACGGCATGTGGGCGCTGGTCACCGACGCGGTGGCCCAGGGGCTGTGGCACCTCGGCCGCGCCCAGGGCGACCCCTGGCCCGCGGTCCACGCCGCCGAAGCCCTGCTGCCCGGCCGCACGCCCCCGTTCACCGCCGCGGCCGCCTTCCGCCCGGACCCGGCGGCCCCCGGCGAGCCGACCCGCACGCGCGCCGGCTGCTGCCTGCTCTACACGCTGCGCCCGCAGGAGATCTGCTCCACCTGCCCGCGCCGCGGCCGGCCGCGCACCGCGTAGCGGTCCCCGGCCGGGCACCGCGCCCCGGGAGGCGTCACACCAGCAGGAACGCCGCAGGCGTCGCCGCGCCCAGCGACGCCCCGGCGACCGTCTGCGCGACCGTGTGGTAACCCAGCGCCACCCGCGACCAGCACACGGCGGCGGTCATCGCGTACCCCAGGAGCCACCACGGCGAGTGCGCGGCGGCCAGCAGGGCCACGACGGCCGAGGCGACCGCCGCGTCGACCGAGATCTTCCACACGGTGTTCACCGCCAGCAGCCCCACCGTCATCACCCACAGCGCCAGCATCGCCGCGAGGATCCCCGTCGGCGCGTGCCCCACCACCATGACCAGCGACCCCGTACCGATCGAGCCGAGGATCACGAAGAAGATGGGCGCGCGCTTGGTGCGGTCGACGACGTGCCGGTCGCCCCACGTGCCGCGCCTGCGCTCCCACTCGATGTACGAGGCGGGCACCAGCCCCGCGCACAGCGCCCCGAGCAGCCCCCACAGCAGACCGCTCCAGTGCCCGGCGGCCGCGTGGCCGACGGCGAGCATGCCGACGAGCAGCACGTTGCGGGGCTGGAAGACGTCGGTGACGGTCCGGGCCGTCCTGCGGGTGTCCCCGGGGGTGCCGGTGGTGGTGCTCACGCGCTCTTCTCCAGGGGTCGCAGCAGCGCCTCGGCCCGTTCGCCGTCGATCGTCCGGTAGGCGGCCGCCACCCGCACCAGCCAGGCGACCTCGTCGTCCTGGTCGGCGGCGTGCTTGGCCTCGATGGCCGCGGCCTTGCCGGCGGGCGCGCCGCCCGCCTTGGCGGCCAGGGCGGCCTTGATCCAGTAGGCGTCGGCGAGCGGCCCCGGCTCGCCGCCCGCGGCGGCCCGCGCCGCGTCGACCAGCCCGTCCCCGACGTAGTGCCGCAGCTTCTCCACCGCGTCCGCGATGTCGGCGGCCCACCGGTCCACCCGCAGGTCGGCCGGGGTGCCGAACCGGGTCAGCTCACGGGCGAGCGAGGCCGGCGGCTCGAAGGGCTGGTCGGGGAAGGCGGCCATCAGCTCCCGCCACAGCGGGTGCAGCCGGGCCTGCGCCCGCCACAGCTTCACGCGCCGCCACCCCTTGCTGAAGGCGGGGATGGACGCGCCCACCGCGAAGAGGGCGAACAGCACGATCTGCGCGGCCTCGGTCGCCTTGTCGAAGGACTGCGCGAAGGCGCGGCCGGGCTGCTCCACGACGCTGATCCAGAGGAACAGCGTCCGGCTGACCGTGTAGCCGACGCCGATGACCATGGCGCACGTCATCATGCCGAGCCCGACCCGCAGGTGGCGCAGCGTGGCATTGGCCGTGGCCAGCCCCCACTGGTACGCGCACACGGCGGAGGCGGCGCCCAGGTACAGGTAGAACACGCTCATGTAGAGCGTGGCGCCCCCCTGTCCGGCGTGGTCGGAGACGAAGCGGTCGGAGGGCGTCGACCGGTCCACCACGGTGAAGAACAGGACGGTCAGCAGGATCAGCGTGGCCACGGACGCCTTGGCCGCCACGTGCTGCACCCCCCGGGCGAACCGCACGTGCCGCGGCACCGTCCCGCCCTCGGGGTAGTGGCCGTAGATGGCGACGATGTAACTGAGAATGGCCAGAATCGCGATGGTCGCCGTGTAGTGCTTGATGAGGACCGCGAGGTCGACCACCGGGCTGTCGTTGAGCCCGGTGCGCACCACGGGCGTCTTCGTCCACAGGGCCACGGCGAACCCGGCGTAGCAGCCCCACAGCGCCCGGCGCCGCTTGTCCTCCTCGTCGCCCCACAGGGCGGCGGGCATGCGCCACAGCGCGACGGCGGTCATCAGGCCGGCTATGAGGTAGTCGGCGAGGTCGAGGGCGGTCACGGGGAGTCCTTGTCGGTGGTACGGCGGAAGAAGCCGCGCCGCCGGTGGGCGACGGGGCGGGACAGGGAGTTGGCGAGCCGCCCCACCATGTCATCGCTCGTCACGTCGCGCGCCATCCGCGGGATCAGCGACGCCCCGAATTCGGCCACTCGTTCGTCATGGGTGTCGTACTGGGCCCGGGCCTGCACCGTGGCGCCCGCGTCGAGCACCCGGGAGATCAGGGAGGTGTCGAAGACGGGCAGGAGGCGCCGCAGTTGCTCGGCGTCGAGGGTGGTGCCGTGGTCGAACCACTCGTGGCACAGCTCGTGCAGGATGACGTGCTGCGTCTGGTACGCGGTCGGGCGGCGGCGGTACAGGACGAGGCTGGTGGTGCCGGTGGTGAGGCGCAGTCCGCAGGCGGCGTTGACCCGGGCCAGCCGGTCGGGCAGTTCGCGCAGCACGATGGTGCGGCCCCGGGCCGCCTCCATGTTCGCCACCAGCGCTTCGATGGTGAAGGGCGAGGGGAGGGGCAGGTCCGCCAGACCGGCTTCGCACTCTTTGCGCAGCTTGCGCAGGGACATGGGTGCTGCCTCTTACGTCCGTCAGTCCGTCGGCGTCACGCGTGCGTGTGACGACGTGCGGTCGGCGAGTTTACCGGGCGGGCTCCGGGCCGCCGGGTCTCCCGCCGCCGGCCACCGGGCCGCCGGTGTCGTCCTTCTTCTTCGTCTCCTCCAGCAGGGAGAGCGCGAACTCCAGCAGCTCCGCCGGGATCCCGTCGTCGTCGTTGCCCCGCGCGGCCACGCCGCTGATCTCGCCGGTGCGCCGCTTGGCCAGGAACTGCAGCCCGGCGACGACGTCGTCGACGACCTCGCTCTCCTCCTTGAAGAAGCGCCAGTCCACGCCGAAGCCCAGGCCGAGCGCCTTGAGGATGTCCTCGGAGGGGTGGGTGACCTTCCCGGCCAGGATGTTGGAGAAGTAGCTGTGCGAGAGGGAACCACCGCGCTGCTTGACGAGATCGGCGAAGACCCGTCCCGAGACCTTCTGGCCGGGGAACGTCTTCTCGACCATGTACTCGACCTTCTGCTGCAACGTCCGCAATTCGGGCGTGCGTTCTTCGCCGTTGGTCATCGGGGTCCCCACGTCGCGCGATGTTCGAGTCCGGTCAACGGGCTCGTACTGTAACCGACCCAGAACGTGGACGTCTTTGCATCAGCGACAAAGTGGAGCATCCCGCGCCGGCGTCGGATCCGGACTTGCGCAGGCACTCTACGTCACTGTTAACTCGAAAAAACACGGGCAGGGGGCCACGAGGGGAGTCCCTTGCCCGTGGGACGGCGTGCGTATGTGGCCCGTACAAGGATGTAGCCCTTCGCGACGGGGGATGCACGAAGGGCTACATCGGCATTATGACACCTCGTCATGGGCGGAGGACAGGCGCCCCGGCGGACAATCGCGGACCGGTTCGCGTCCGTTTCGGCGCGCGGCCCGCCGGATGGCTCGTTAGCGTGACAAACGGGGACCTATGTCGCGCGAAGAGGGGCAGAGCCATGGCCGTACAACCCGAGGGCACGCCCTGCTGGGCGGACGCGATGTTCACCGATGTGGAAGGTGCGAAGACCTTCTACGGCGACGTGCTGGGCTGGACCTTCGGCGAGGCGTCGTCGGAGTACGGCGACTACACGCAGGCGTACGCGGACGGGAAGGCCGTCGCCGCCGTCGTCCCGCCGATGCCCGGCCAGGACGGCCCGGCCGCGTGGTGCCTGTACCTGGCGTCGGACGACGTCGGGGCCACCGCGCGCAAGATCCGCGAGAACGGCGGCGAGGTGCTGATGGAGCCGATGCAGGTCGGCGACTTCGGTTCGATGGTCCTGGCCCGCGACCCCGGCGGCGTGGTCTTCGGCGTCTGGCAGGGCGGCACCCACGAGGGCTTCGAGGCGCGCGGCGAGCGGGGCTCCTACTGCTGGGCCGAGGTCTTCACCCGTGAGCCCGAGAAGTCCGACGCCTTCTTCCCCGCCGTCTTCCCCTACCGGACCAAGGAGATGGAGTCCGCCGACCACATGGACTTCCGGGTCTTCCAACTGGGTGAGGACCCCGTGCTGGGCCGGATGAGGATGACCGACGAGTTCCCGCCGGAGTTCCCGCCGTACATCAACGTGTACTTCGCCGTCGACGACTGCGACGCCGCCGTGGGGAGGGCGACGGCGCGCGGCGGAGTCCTGCGCTGGGGCCCGATGGACACCCCGTTCGGCAGGTTCGCCTCGCTGAGCGACCCGCAGGGCGCGGTGTTCTCGGTCATCGACATGTCCAGGACCGAGGGTGAGATGCCGAGGATGACGGACGTCTAGCGGCCGTCCTCCGGCCAGGGCGGGACCGCCGTCCGTGCGAGCCGCCGGTCCGCCGTCCGTGCGAGCCGCCGGCCCGGAAACCGGGCGAGCGGCCCGGACCAGGGAGCCGCGTCCTCGTCCTGGCAGGGTCCGCGGGACGGGCCCGGCGGCGGCTCCCGCGCCCGGCCGTGGGCGGCTCAGTCCTCGGCGGAGCCGGGGCCCGCTCCCGGGCCGCCCGGGGTCGTGGAGACCTGGCCCGGCGGCGTCCCGGCGGAGCTGCTGTCGGGCGAGAACAGCGCCATGCCGACCAGGACGGCCGTGACGAACGCCACGGCACCGGCGATGGCGCTGGCCACCCGGGGGCGGCGGCTGACGAACGCGCGGGCCCCGCGCCGCGCCGGCGCAGGGGCGGCCCTGCGCCGGCCGGTGCTCCCGCCGCTCCGGCCCGGAAGCGCGTACGTCGTCGCCGGCGCCGGGCCCGTCCCCCGGGGCCCCGCGGGCATCGGCGCGGGCAGGGGCAGCGCCCCCGGCACGGACGCCGGCATGCCGGCGGGCGCGCCGGCCGGAGCGGGCCGCGGAGCCGGCGCCGCGGGCGCTGCGGAGCGCGGACCCGGCATGGCGCCGGCCGCGGGACGGCGGCCCGGCACCGGGGCGGGCACGGGACCCGGCAGCGGCTCGCCGTGCCCCTGCCAGGCGCCCGACCCGAACCAGTCCGCGACCTGCTGCGCCGGCGGCCGCTCCTCCGGCTGCTTGGCCAGCATCCCCATCAGGTACGCCTCGAACGCCGGCGGCACGTCCGCGCCCAGACCGCGCGGCGGTACCGGCTGGGTGTCGATGTGCTGGTAGAGCGTGGCGGTCGCGGTGTCGGCCTGGAACGGCGGCCGGCCCGTCACGAGCTGGTACAGGACGCAGCCCAGCGAGTACACGTCGGACGCCGGGCCCGCCGGGCGGCCGAGCGCCCGCTCCGGAGCCAGGTAGAGGCTCGTCCCGACGATCTGGCCGGCCGTGGTGAGGGCGGCCGCCGGATCGTCCACGAACCGCGCGATGCCGAAGTCGCCGAGCTTGACCGTCCCGTCCGCGTCCGACATCAGGTTGCCCGGCTTGATGTCCCGGTGGACGATGCCCTGCCGGTGCGCCACGGCGAGCCCCGCCGCCGTCTGCGCGGCGATCGTCGCCACGCGCGCGGGGCGCAACCGCCCCTCGGCGGCCAGCTCCTGCGCGAGGCTGCGGCCCTCGACGTACTCCATCACCAGGTAGAAGCGGCCGTCCCAGGCCCCGAAGTCGAAGACCGCGACCACATGGGGGTGGCTGAGCCGGGCCGCCGTCTGGCCCTCCAGCCGGAACCGCGCCGCCGCCTGCGAGTCCGGGTCGTCCCCCAGCATCAGCTTGACGGCCACCGGCCTGCCGAGCACTTCGTCCGTGGCCCGCCAGACCTCCCCCATTGCGCCGCGGCCGATGGGTGACTCCAACCGGTACCGATCCGCCACCAGCACGTGCGCACCAACCTCAATCCCGATCGATCCTGGGAGCAGGGTACCGACCCATCAGATGAGGGTCGGTCAGCAAGGTCCCCGCACGGGCCCGTTGTGGCTGGCCCATCGTGGTGCACCCGCCGCACGAACAGCGCAATCCGTACTCGCCCGGCTTTCCGGGCCGGCGGAGTCGGCGGACGCTGGCGCCGTGACGTGCCCCGCACGGCCCGGATGCCGGTCCGGTCCACCCATGAGCCGCACCAGGACCCTGCTGTTCGTCGCCGGAGCCCTGCTCCTGGTGGCGCACGCGGGCGGCTGGCCGCTGGCGTCCCGGCCCCCGCGGGCCGCCGCCGACGGGGTGGGGAAGCACGCCCTGGAACTGACCGTTACCGTCAACAAGAAGACCGTCCCGAACGCCGAGCGCATCGGCATCCGGGTCGGCCACACCGTCGTCAAGCGGTACCGGCTGACCAACCGCTCCGGCGCCGACCTGCACCGCGTCACCCTCCACGACCCGGGCGTGCCGCCCGGCGCCGTGCGCTGCCCCGCGGGCCAGGGCTTCTGGATGCGCGGGATGTCCTCGGTCACCTGCATCTCGCGGGTCCCCGCCCTGCCCGGGCACCACTCCAGCACCGTGCGCGCCCGCGCGGAAGTGCCCTCGGTGGGCCTGCGCGTCACGGCCTCGGCCCGCGCGGCGTACCAGGGCGTGGGCGGTGCCCTGCGGCTCGCCGTCGCCGTGGCGGTACGCGACGGGGCCGTGCCGGGCGCGGTCGTCCGGTACACCATCGCCAACCCCGGCAACCGGACCGTGTACGGGGCGCGGCTCACCGACGCGTCGCTCGGGAACCCGCCGGTGGACTGCGCGGGCCGGGCCGCCCCGCCGCAGGCGCTGCCACCGGGCGGCGTCGCCGTGTGCGTCGCGCGGCTGACCGGGCTCCGGCCCGGTGCCTACCGCAGCGCGCCCGAGGTGCGGGGCAGCGACCGGTTGTTCACCCTGGGCCCCACCTGCGAGCGGCCCGTCCCGCCGCCGACCCTGGTGGTCCGCGCGCTGGCCCCCTTCACGGTACGGGCGCGCCCGCCGGGCCCGGCCCCGCCGGCGCCGGGTCCACCCGCTCCGCCGGGCCCGGGCGGCCCACCCGGGGGGCCCGGGGCACCGGGAGCTCCCGGAGTGCCCGGCGCTCCCGGCGCTCCCGGGGCGCCGGGTGTGCCCGGAGTCCCGGGTCCGGCTCCTGGACCGCCGCCGCTGCCACCAGGGACACCGGGTGCGCCGGGGGCGCCCGGAGTGCCGGGTCTTCCTGGGGCGCCTGGTGTTCCTGGTGCACCTGGGCTTCCTGGTGTTCCCGGGGCGATCGGCGTTCCCGGTGTGCCGGGTGCGGTGGGTGTGCCGGGTGCCGCCGTGGGTGCGGGAGCTGCTGCCGGGGCGCTCGCTCTCACCGCCGTGGGCGCGGGGGTGGGGGTCGTCACCGGTGCGGCCGGTGTCGCCGCGGCGGCCGCCGCCGCGGGGCTGGGTGCGGCGGGGCTCGGTGCCGCGGGGCTCGGTGCGGCGGGAGCACTCACCGCGCCGGGTGCGGCCGCTGATGCCGGTGCGGCTGCTGCGGGGGCCGCCGCGGGGGCTGCCCCTGGTGCTGCGGGTGCCGGCGCCCCGGTCGGCCCTGGTGCTGCGGCTCCCGGCGCCCTGGCCGCCCCGGGTGCCGCGGGTGCCGCAGGCCTCGCGCCTCCTGGTGCTGCCGCTCCTCCTGCCGCTGCCGCTGCCCCGGGTGCTGCCGCCCCCGGTGCGGCCCCCGCTCCTCCTGGGGCCGCCCCCGGAGCCGCAGCACCTGGTGCGGGCGCGGGTGCCGCCGCCGTACCGGGAGCCGGGGCCGGAGCCGGGGCGGCCGCAGCACCGGGTGCCGTGCCGCCCGGCGCCGCCGCCGCGCCCGGTGCCGTGCCCCCTGGAGCGGTAGCGCCCGGAACCGGCGTACCGCCGGGCGCCGCCGTGCCGCCTCCCGGAACCGGCGTACCCCCTGGTGCCGTAGCACCCGGTGCCGTGCCCCCCGGAGCGGCGGTACCGCCGGGCGCCGCCGTACCGCCCGGAACCGGCGTACCCCCTGGTGCCGTAGCACCCGGTGCCGTGCCCCCCGGAGCAGCGGTACCGCCCGGCGCCGCCGTGCCTCCCGGAGCTGCCGTACCACCCGGAGCCGTACCGCCCGGAACCGGCGTACTCCCGGGTGCCGTAGCACCCGGTGCCGTGCCCCCCGGAGCGGCGGTACCGCCCGGCGCCGCCCTACCTCCCGGGGCCGTACCGCCGGGGGCCGCCGTGCCGTCAGGGGTTCCGCCCGGTGCCGTGCCGCCAGGGGTTCCGCCGGGGGCCGTGCCGCCCGGGGCCGGGAACCGGCAGCAGCAGCCTCCCGGGCAGCGCACCGGAACCGCGGACGACGACCGGCTGAACGCGCGGGCGGGCGGCGCGTACCCCGACGACGACGGGGTCAGCCCGATCGTCTTCCTGTTCCTGCTCTTCCTGCCCGTGGCGGTCGTCGCCGTGATGGCGGGCCGACGGCTGTGACCGAGTGAGGGAGCGTCATGAACCACGTGGTGGGCACGCTGTTCATCGGGCTGCTCGGCGCCCTCCTCGCCGCGGGCATCGTGCTCGCCTGGCGCCACTACCACCCGGCGGAGGGCGGCGACGAGGAGGGCGGTGACGACGCCGCCGAGTACCTGTCGATGATGATCGCGCTGCTGTACGCGCTGCTGCTGGGCCTGGCGCTGGTCTCCGTCTGGGAGCTGCGGGGGGAGGCCGGCACGCACACGTCCAACGAGGCGGGTGCCCTCCACCAGATCACGGTCCTGGCCGAGGGCATGCCGGCCCCCCAGAAGCAGCGGATCGAGGTGCTCGCCGAGCGGTACGCCACCCACGTGGTCCAGGACGAGTGGCCCGAGCTCGACGAGAAGCGGCCCCTGGGCGCGTCCGGCTGGGCCCTGCTGCGGCAGCTGCGCGCGGTGTCGGCGGCCCCGCCCGACGCCACCCCGGCCCAGGAGGTGACCTCCCTGGAGCTGCTCGGTCAGCTCAGCACCCTCGACGAGGCCCGCCGGGGCCGCGAGGCGGTCGCGGAGGACACCCTGTCGCCGCTGCTGTGGGCCGGGCTGGCGGTGGGGGCCGTCCTCTCCTTCTGCATCGTCTTCTTCTTCGGGGTCGGGCACGGGTGGAGCCATCTGGTGATGGTGATGGGCATGGTGGGGCTGACAGTCTTCCTGGGACTGCTCATCCACTATCTGGCCACGCCCTTCGGGGAGGTGATGGGCGTACAGCCGGATCCGTTCACGCGGTACTTCCCGCAGGCGGCGACGGCCGGTTCCTGAGGGCCGGGCAGACTGGCCCCCGTGGACCAGAAGCGCTTCCTCTACGTCGTCGTGTGCGCGGCCGGGATCGCCGGTGACGTCGGCACGCTCATCACCGCCGCCCAGGACGAGGGCTGGGACGTCGGCGTCATCGCCACGCCGCACGGTCTGCCGTTCCTCGACGCGGCGGCCGTCGAGACCCGGACGGGCTACCCGATCCGCTCGGCCTGGCGCCGCCCCGGCGATCCGCGGCCGCTGCCGCCGGCGGACGCCATCGCCGTCGCCCCCGCCACCTTCAACACGATCAACAAGTGGGCGGCCGGCATCGCCGACACGCTCGCGCTCGGCACCCTGTGCGAGGCGTACGGCGCGGGCGTGCCCACCGCCGTGCTGCCGTGCGTGAACGCGGAGCTCACCGCGCACCCCGCGTACCGTGAGAGCCTGGCGCGGTTGCGCGGGATGGGCGTACGGATCGGCGAGGGCAGCGGCGGCGCGGCGGGCTTCCGCTGGGAGGAGGCGCTGGAGCTGCTCGCCGCCCGGTGACCCGCCCGGCCCGACGTGCCCCCTTCCCCGGCGCCCCCCGGGCGGGGGGTACCGCCCGCCGGGCGGTGGCGCACCGGCTGCGGTCGCCGCGGGTCTGGGGGGACCATGGGTGGCATGGGCGGTGCGGATGAGCTGCGGGCCGATCGGGAAGCGGCCGACGGCGCGGAGGTGGGGCCTTCGCCGGCCGGCGGCCTGCTCGACGTCCTCGGCGTGGCCGCGATCGTGATCGACGCGGAGGGCCGCATCGTCCTGTGGAGCCCGCAGGCCGAGAAACTGGTCGGCTGGAGCGCGCACGAGGCGCTGGGCCAGTACGCCGCGCGGCTGCTGGTGGGCGAGGAGCACCTGCCGCTGGTGCTGCGCCTCTTCGAGCAGGTGATGACGACCGGGCAGAGCTGGGCGGGTGTCTTCCCCGTACGGCGCAAGGACGGCACCACGCGGCGGCTGGAGTTCCGCAACATGCGGCTCCTGGACGACCTCGGCGACTTCTACGCCCTGGGGCTGGCCACCGACCGGGAGACGCTGCGCCGGGTGGAGCGGGACCTGGCCCTGTCGGTACGGCTGGTGGACCAGTCGCCGATCGGTCTGGCGGTCCTCGGCCCGGACCTGCGGTACGTGGGGGTCAACGCGGCGCTGGTGCGGATCGACGGCGTCGGCGCGGAGGACCACCTCGGCCGCACGGTCGGGGAGGTGCTGCCGTTCATCGACTCCGTACGGACCGAGGCGGCGATGCGGCGGGTGCTGGAGACCGGTGTGCCGGTGCTGGACCGGCAGGTCGTGGGGCGGGCCCCGGCCGATCCGGAGCACGACCACGCCTGGTCGGTGTCGATGTACCGGCTGGACGACGTGGCGGGCCGGCCGATCGGGCTGGCCGTGTCGGTGGTCGACGTCACCGACCGGTACCGGGCCACGGCGGAGGCGGAGCGGGCGCGGGACCGGCTGGCGGTGGTCGCCGACGCCTCGGTGCGCATCGGGACCACGCTGGACCTGGAGCAGACCGCCCGGGAGCTGGCCGACGTAGCCGTCCCGCAGCTCGCCGACGTCGCCGCGGTCGACGTGCTGGACACGGTGCTGGAAGGCCGGCCGAACCGGATCACGTCCGGCGCAGAGGCCACCGCCGTCTTCCGCGCCCTGGCCGTCTCGGCGGCGTACCCGACGGTCGCCGTGGACGCGGCCGACCCGCCGGGGGAGCTCGCCCGCTACGGCGCCGACCGGCTCGTCACCCGGTGCGTGCGCACCGCGAAGCCGGTGCGGGAGGCGCACCTCGACGAACAGGCCCTGTCGTGCGTGGCGCGCGACCGCCGGGCGGCGGAGCTGCTGGCGGAGGCCGGCGTGCACTCGTACCTGGCGGTGCCGCTGATCGCCCGCGGCGAGGTGCTGGGCGCGCTCGACCTGAAGCGGGCCCGCAACCCCATGCCGTTCAGCGACGACGACACGCTGCTCGCCTGCGAGCTGGCCGCCCGCGCGGCGGTGTGCATCGACAACGCCCGGCTGTACCGGCAGCAGCGGGAGACCGCGCTGACGCTCCAGCGCAGCATGCTGCCGGAGGCGCCGGGCGACCTCACCGGGCTGGAGGTGGCCACCCGCTACCAGCCGGCCGGCCCCGGCAGCGAGGTCGGCGGCGACTGGTTCGACGTCATCCCGCTGTCCGACGGGCGGACGGCCCTGGTGGTGGGGGACGTGATGGGCAGCGGCATCAACGCCGCGACCAGCATGGGACGGCTGCGCACGGCCACGCAGACGCTCTCCCGGCTCGACCTGGAACCCGCCGGCGTGCTGCGCCACCTCGACGAGATCAGCGCCGGGATGGAGCCGTCACTGGCGACCTGCGTGTACGCCGTGTACGACCCGTACCGGCACCGGTGCCGCCTGTGCACGGCCGGGCACCTGCCCCCGGTCCTGGTGCGCCGGGGCCGCGAGCCCGTCCTGCTGGAGCTGCCCACCGCGCCGCCGCTGGGGGTGGGCGGGATCCCGTTCCGCGAGGTGACGGTGGACCTGGAGCCGGGCGACCGGCTGGTCCTCTACACCGACGGGCTGATCGAGACGCGGGAGGACGACATCGACAGCCGTCTCGAAGCCCTGCTGGCGCTGCTGGCCACCCTGGGGGGCAGCGGCCTGGAGGAGGCATGCGACCGGCTGCTGCGCGAGCTGCGCCAGGCCGGCGACCACGACGACGTGGCCCTGCTGATGGCGTGCCCCGTCCCGGTCCGCTGAGGCGCCGCCCGGGCCGCCCGCCCGCCGGGAGGAGGACACCGACGCGGGAGGGGACGGGGTCCCGTCCCCTCCCGCGGTGCGGGCCCTTCCGCCGGGTGCCGTGCCTCCCGCCGGGTACCGGGCCCGCTCGGGGGCCGGCCCTCCCGCGGTGCCGGCTCAGGCCGCGAGGCAGACCTGGGCGCGGTGGCTGACGGACGCGCGCGCCGGTGCCGTCGCCGCCGTGACCCGCGGCACGGACCGGGCGAGCTCCTGCTGGGCCAGCGAGAGCACGTCTCCCAGACCCAGGCCCAGCGCCCCGGCCGCGGCCGCGAGCACCTCGGACGAGGCCTCCTTGCGTCCGCGCTCCAGCTCCGAGAGGTACGGCATCGAGATCCGTGCCGCGTCGGCCACGTCGCGCAGCGTGCGCCCCTGGGCGAGGCGCTCTCGGCGCAGGGCGTCACCGACGACGTGCCGCAGCAGCGGCTCCGGCTCGGGGCGGTCGGGCTTCGTCCGGGGTGTGGTCACAGGCTTCATCCGGTCAGCCTAGAAGCAGACGGGGCGTCACGTCACCGTCCCCTTACGGCTTCCACCAGGCGCCGGAGGCGTCCCGCAGGGTGTTGGTCCCGCAGTGCACCTCGCCCATGCCCAGGTGGTAGGTCTCCCAGTCGTCGATGTACGCGACCTTGAGTCCGGCCCGCGTGTACGCGGCGTTCACGGCGGCGGTGAACACGTCCTTGCCGCCGATGACGGGGCCCCACTGCTTCGGAGCGAGGTACCGGTCGCGGCCGAGCAGCACGCCGTTGACCGCACCGGGGACGTACGCGCTGGTCATGACGGTCGCCGGGCCCGCGGCGCGCTCGCCCTCGCGGGGCAGCCGCTTCTGCTGGCCGTACTCGTCGACCGCGTCCGGCAGGTCGCCCGCGCCCATGCGCTTCAGGCGGGGCACGCGGGCGCCCCGCTCGCCCTCCTCGGTGCCGCGGGTGAACAGCGCGGGCACCCGGACGACCTCGGCGTCGGTCACACCGGTCTCGCGCTTGAGGATCTCCAGGTTGGCCCTGATGCGCTGCGCGGCCATCGTGTTGTCGGTGACCAGCCACTTGGAGGCGAGCGCCTGGGCGATGGTCTCCTTCGGGGCGGGCACGTCCTTGCTGCCCGGCACCGAGAACATCCGCGTCGAGCCGTGCCCTGCCTTCTGCGCGTCGCGCAGCAGCTTCAGCCCGGCCTCCGGGTCGGCGATGCCGATCCGCCAGCCGCGGGCGGTGCCCGGCGCCGGGAGGAACTGCACGAACTCGTCGACGTGGCCGACGTGCAGCCACGAGGTGTCCAGGAACAGCGGCTCCTGGAAGCCCTGTGACTTCAGCAGCGTGCGCATCGCGTGGGCGGGCTTGGAGCCGTCGTCCTTGCGCTCGCCCATGATGATGCGCCCGGCCGGGAAGGAGCGCCCGCCGTGGGCGTACGGCGGAACGGTCTCCAGGTTGCCCATGGAGTTGAGGGTCCACTCCTCCGAGTCGCGGACCCCCGAGACCTGGACGACGCCGACGCCGTTGCCGCGGAGCTTCTCGAACAGCTCCCGGCCGGACTCGCGGTCGGGCTGCGCCGAGCGGAGCATCACGCGGATCACCTGGCGGCGCCCGTCGGGCCCGGTCATGCTGACGTAACCCGGCTCGACGAAGTCCTGGGCCCAGATGTCCTGGTACTTGTCGAAGGTGACGAGCGGCCTGGTGATGCCGGCCGCCTTGGCCTCCTTGGCCAGGCCCTGCACGAACGCCTGCTGACGGCGGGCGTAGGGGTCCTTGCCCGGCACCTTGGTGACCATCACCTGCTGGGCGTTCTGGAGGTGGTGGTGGGTGAGCAGCGGCGCGACGCGGAGGGTGACGTCGTCGGAGGCGGTCCGCCCGCCGGAGGTGACGGACAGGCGCAGGACCGCGCGGCCGTCCCACACCGCGGTGTCGCGGATGACATCGGTGACCTCGACGCCGAACTCCACGCCGGAGCGCAGCTCGGCGGCGGTCAGGCGGGTGTTGCCCTTGACCCGGTCCCAGCCGCCGGCGCGCTTGACGAACACCCGGGTGCGGGCCGCCCCGGCGACGATCTTCGGGGTGCCGGTGGCCGACGCGGGCAGGTCCTTCATGGGTACGGAGCGCACCCGGGCGAGGTCGGCGGCGTCGGCGGTGCCGTTCACCCGCGTGTCGGAGGCGTCGTTGCAGGCGGCGAGGCGGGCGTCGGACAGCGGCTTGCCGCCCGGGCCGGTGGTCGCGCAGCGCTTGGTGTCGTCGTCGATGTTGGGCAGGACGACCGCGCCGCGGGCCGCGGTCCAGGTGTCCTCGCCCGCGGTGTCCGTCGTGCCGGCGACGTCCACGCGCCCGTCCCGGTTCACGTCCGCCCGCAGGTCGGCCAGCGGCGGCGCCCCGGCCGCGAACACGGGCGCGGCGGGCGCCAGTACGGCACCGATGACGGATATGGCCAGGGTCGCGCGTCTGGCGTGGCTCGTACGCACCATGCGTCCTTTCGTGGGGGATGCGTCTGTCGAGCCGGAAGAGGGCGTGCGGGCGCGATGCGTTGCCTCGGGGCGGCCATTCACGGCCTGAGTGACCGTCCGCCGCCGGGAATGGATATGACGGTGGATCAGCCCTGCGGCGGCCGGGGTGGCGGTTCCCGGCGCGCCGGCGGCGTACGGGTCGTCGTGCGGCCCAGTGCGGCCGCCGCGCGGGCGAACGCGGCCGCGTCCACGACGGCCGCGCCGCCCGCGTCGTTGTTGAAGTACACGTACACGTCGTCCTGGTCGGTCCACGTGCCGGCGATGCGCCGGGCCCAGGAGGCGAGTGCCTGGCGCCCGTAGCGCGGGGGCGGGTCGGCGAGGCCGGCGTGGAAGCGGACGTACCCCCAGGGCGCCGTCCGCCACAGCGGTGTCACCGGGCGGGAGCGGCGGTCGGCCCAGCACAGGGCGGCGCCGTACCGCTCCAGCACCGTCCGCAGCTCGCGCTCGGCCTCCCACCACGACGTGTGCCGCAGCTCGACGGCCACCCGGGCCGTGGCGGGGAAGCACCGCAGGCACGCCTCCAGGGCCGGGACGTCCACCGGGAAGTTGCCCGGGAGCTGCACCAGGACCGGACCCGTCCGGTCCCCCAGCCCCTCCAGCCGGCCCATCAGCCGCGCCACCGGTTCCGCGGGTTCGCGCAGCCGCTTCAGATGGGTCAGGTAGCGGCTCGCCTTGACCGCCATCACGAACCCCTCGGGGGTGCGCTCACGCCAGGAGGCGAACACCTCCGTGGTGGGCAGCCGGTAGAAGGCGTTGTTGTTCTCCACCGTGGCGAAGTGCCGCGCGTACTCCTCCAGCCACAGCCGCTGCGGCAGCCCGGCCGGGTACAGCACGTCGCGCCAGTCCTTGTACTGCCACCCGGAGGTGCCGATGAGCAGGGGCATGCCGCCATGCCTGCCCGGGCGCCCGCGGCGCGTACCGCCCCGCGCCCGGGTTGGCCCGCCCGGCGGTCCCCCGCCCGGCTCGCTAGCGCGCCACGAACTGGGTGAGGATCGCCTGCACTTCGTAGATGTCGACGCCCTTGGTGAAGGTCTTCTGGATCGGCGCGGCGCTCCCGGACAGCCACAGCTTCAGCTCGGCGTCGAGGTCGAAGGTGCCCGCGGTCTCCACCGCGAAGTGGGTGATGCTCCGGTACGGGATCGAGTGGTACTCCACCTTCTTGCCGGTGATGCCCTGCTTGTCGACGAGGATGAGCCGCCGGTCCGTGAAGAGGATGGTGTCCCGGATCAGCAGGAACGCGGCGTGCACCTGCTCGCCGTTGCCGAGCAGCCGGGCGTAGTCCTGCTGCGCCGTCGCCGGGTCGATGGTGTGCGCATTTCCGAACAGCGCCATGACAGGCCCCCCAAGTGGTGAAATTCCACGATGATCGTCGCACTGTATACCGGGGGCGCCGGCCCGGCCGAGGGGTACGCCCCCGGCGGATCCGCGCCCAGGCCGTGCCGGACCCGTGCCGGACCCGTGCCGGGTCCGCGCCCGACGCCGTGCCGGGTCCTTGCCCGGATCGCGCCCGGTACGCGCCGGAGCCGCGCCACCGGCGGGCGGCCGCGGGCGGGCGCCCCGGCGCGCGCAGGGTAAAACTTCACCACCTGCGACGATCATGACGATCTGGTTGCAGTGATGGCGGTGCGCGTATTTTGCTCCGGGGCCGGGTCGTTTCCGGGGTGTGAGCGGTTTCGAGACGCAGACACGGACACAGGAGCCGGCGGACGCCGCGCAGGCGCGGCAGCGGGCCCGGGACGAGGCGGCGCCCCGGGCGGAATCCGGGGCGAGCCGGGCCGGCACCGGGGCGGGGGACCCGTCCCGGGAGACGGCGGCCCCGTCCCCGTCCCCGGCCCACGCCGCGCTCCTCGGGGCGTACTGGCTCGACGGGCCGCCCCACGGCACGCACGCGTGCGACCGGTGCCGGCGGCTGCGCGGGCCCTCCGGCGAGGAGGTGGTCCGCACGGTGATGCTGGGCCTGGCCGTCGTCACGATCGTGTGGGGCGCGCTGCTGACGGTCGCGGTGGGGTGAACACCGTTTGTGGGGTCCGTCCGCCCGGCGTTTGATGGGAACGAGCGGGGGCGCATCCGGACCGGAAGGAAGTGCGGCCGTGGACCTCTCCTTGCGTCCCGGGCGGGCGGAGGACGCCGCCGAGTGCGGCCGGATCTGCTACGAGGCCTTCCATGCCATCGCCCACGAGCACGGCTTCCCGCCCGACTTCGCCAGTGTCCAGGAGGCCGAGGACACGATGGTGATGCTGCTGGGCCATCCCGGTTTCCACAGCGTCGTCGCCGAGCTCGACGGACGGATCGTGGGCAGCAACTTCCTCGACGAGCGCTCCCCCGTCGCGGGCGTCGGCCCCGTCACGGTGGACCCGGCCGTCCAGGACGGCGGCATCGGCCGCCGCCTCATGCGCCACGTCATGGACCGGGCGGCCGAGCGGAACGCCCCCGGCATCCGGCTGCTCCAGAGCGGCTACCACTCCCGCTCGTTCGCGCTGTACGCCGGCCTCGGCTTCGCCTTCCGCGAGACGGTGGTCTGCCTGCAGGGCCCGCCGATCGGCGTCACCGTTCCCGGCCACGCGGTACGCCCCGCCCGGGAGGCGGACCTCGCCGCCTGCGACGACCTGTGCCGCAGGGTCCACGGCACCGACCGCCACGGCGAACTCGCCGATGCGCTCGCCCGGGGCACCGCCCGCGTCGTCGAGCACGACGGGCGCGTCACCGGTTACGCCACGGACCTCGCCTTCTTCGCCCACGCCGTCGGCGACACGGCCGAGGACGTCCGCGCGCTCATCGGCGCGGCCGAGGCCTTCGGCGGACCGGGCATCCTCGTCCCCGCCCGCGACAGCGCCCTGCTCCGGTGGTGCCTGGCCCACGGTCTGCGCGTGGTGCAGCTGCTGAGCCTGATGACCATCGGGTTCTACAACGAACCGGCCGGCTCCTACCTGCCCTCGATCCTCTACTGACGCGGCGGGCGGAGGCGGTGGAGGCCGGACAGGCGACGGGACGGGCCGGACAGGCGGCGGGACGGGCCGGACAGGCGGCGGGACGGGCCGGGCGGGTGGCGCGGGGGCCCCGCCACGCGCTCTTCACCCGGCACCCGGCCCGTACGGTCGTCCTCGCGTTCGCCGTCGCGGTCGTGGCCGGCACCGGCCTGCTCGCGCTGCCCCTCGCCACCGCGGACGGCCGCGCCACCGACCCCGTCACCGCCCTGTTCACCGCCACCTCCGCCGTGTGCGTGACCGGACTGGTGGTGGTGGACACCGGCACCTACTGGAGCGGCTTCGGCGAGGGCGTCATCCTGGCGCTGGTCCAGATCGGCGGCTTCGGGATCATGACGCTGGCGTCGCTGCTCGCGCTCCTCGTCTCCGGCCGGCTGCGCCTGCGGCTCCAGCTGACCGCCGCGGCCGAGACCAGGAGCCTCGGCATCGGCGACGTGCGCCGGGTCCTGCTCGGCGTTGCACTGTGCGCGCTGGTCGTGGAGCTGGCCACCGGCGCCGTGCTGGCCCTGCGGCTGCGGTTCGCGTACGGCGAGGGCGTCGGCTCCGCCGTGCACCTGGGGTTCTTCCACGCGGTGTCCGCGTACAACAACGCCGGCTTCGGGCTGCGCCCCGACAACCTCGTCCCGTACGCCCGGGACCCGTGGGTGACGCTGCCGGTCGCGACCGCCGTCATCATCGGCGGGATCGGCTTCCCGGTGCTCCTGGAGCTGCTGCGCCACCGCCGCACGCGGCGCACCACCGGACGGCGGCGGTGGTCGCTGCACACCAAGCTGACGCTGCTCACCTCGGCCGCCCTGCTGGTCACCGGGACCGTGCTCACCTGCCTGTTCGAGTGGGACAATCCCGGCACCTTCGGGCCGCTCGACGGGTGGGAGCGGGCGCTGAACGGCTTCTTCCACTCCGCGGTGAGCCGTACGGCCGGCTTCAACACCGTCGACGTCGGCGCGATGGAGTCCTCCACGCTGCTGCTCACCTCGATCCTGATGTTCATCGGCGGCGGGAGCGCGAGCACCGCCGGCGGCATCAAGGTGACCACCTTCGCCGTGCTCGCCGTGGCGATGCTCGCCGAGGTGCGCGGCGAACCCCACTCGGAGGCGATGGGCCGCCGGCTCGCGCCGCACACCCTGCGCCAGGCGCTGACCGTGGCGCTGTTCGGCGTCGGACTCGTCGTCACCGGCACGCTCGCCCTGCAGACCCTCAGCGGGATGCCGCTCGACGCGGTGCTGTTCGAGACGGTAGCCGCGTTCGGGACCGCCGGCCTGACCACCGGCGTCACCGCGGACTTCACCACCCCCGGGCGGCTGATCCTCGTCCTGCTCATGTTCGTCGGCCGGCTCGGCCCGGTCACCCTCGTCTCCGCCCTCGCCCTGCGCGAGCGCACCCGCCGCTACCACCTGCCCGAGGAGCGACCCGTCATTGGCTGACCACCCGACCCCCTGGCGCCGGCGCCGGCGCGAACGGCCCGCCCCGCGAACGCCGCACGCCGCGCCGGGCGACCGGCGCGTGGCCGTGATCGGCCTCGGCCGCTTCGGCAGCTCCCTGGCCGACGAGCTCACCCGGCGCGGCTGGGACGTCCTCGGCATCGACTCCGACCCGCGCCTCGTCCAGCAGCACAGCGCGCTGATCACGCACGCCGCCGCCGCCGACTGCACGGACCCCGAGGTGCTGCGCCAGCTCGGCGTGCACGAGTTCACCCGGGCGGTCGTCGGCATCGGGCACGCCATGGAAGCGAGCATCCTGATCACCGCCAACCTGCTGGACCACGGGGTGCCCCACATCTGGGCCAAGGCCGTCAGCCGCCAGCACGGCCGGATCCTCGAACGGCTCGGCGCCCACCACGTGGTCCTGCCCGAGCACGAGATGGGCGAGCGGGTCGCGCACCTGGTGACCGGGCGGATGCTCGACTTCATCCGGTTCGACGACGACTACGCGCTGGCGAAGACCGTCGCCCCGCTCCGCGCCACCGGCGTTCCCCTCGGCGAGAGCCAGGTGCGCAGCCGGTACGGGGTCACGGTCGTCGGCATCAAACGCCCGGGGCAGGACTTCACGTACGCCACCGCCGAGACGGTCATCGAACGGGGCGACGTCATCGTCGTCACGGGCCGCACCCGGGCGGTGGAGACCTTCGCAGAGCTGACCTAGGAGGTGCCGCATGGCGCGGGACACGGACGTCGTGGTGATCGGGATGGGCGTGGCCGGGGAGCACGTCGCCGGGCGGCTGGCCGAGGCCGGGCTCGACGTCGTCGGGGTGGAGGCCGAGCTGGTCGGCGGGGAGTGCCCGTACTGGGCCTGCATCCCCAGCAAGATGATGATCCGCGCGGGCAATCTGCTCGCCGAGGCCCGGCGCGTCCCGGGCATGGCCGGCACGGCCGAGGCGGCACCCGACTTCGCCCAGGTCGCCGCCCGGATCCGGGGCGAGGCTACGGACGACTGGAACGACCGGGCGGCCGTCGACCGCTTCACCGGCAAGGGCGGGCACTTCGTCCGCGGCCGCGCCCGGCTGAGCGGGCCCGGCCGGGTCGAGGCCGACGGCACGGTGTTCGCCGCGCGGCGCGGGATCGTCGTCGCCACCGGCAGCAGCCCGCAGGCACCGCCCGTGCCGGGCCTCGACACCGTCCCGTACTGGACCAACCGCGATGCCGTCGCCGCCGAGGAGGCGCCCGGATCGCTGCTGGTGCTCGGCGGCGGTGCGGTCGGCCTGGAGCTGGCCCAGGCGTTCGCCCGCTTCGGCACCGCCGTGACCGTCGTGGAGGCGGCGGGCCGGCTGCTGCCCCCCGAGGAGCCCGAGGCGAGCGCGCTCGTCACCGGTGTCCTGCGCGGGCAGGGGATCATGGTGCTGACGGGGGCGCGCGCCACCCGGGTGCGGTACGGGGACGGCACGTTCCGGCTGACCCTCGACAGCGGCGAGGAACTCGGCGCGCAGCGGCTGCTGGTGGCCACCGGGCGGCGCCCGGTGCTGGCCGGCCTCGGCCTGGAGACGGTGGGCCTGGACGTGGCGGGCGCGCGGGCGCTGGAGGTCGACGGGAGGATGCGCGCGGCCGGCGCGGACGGCGTGTGGGGCATCGGCGACGTGACCGGGCGCGGTGCGTTCACGCACGTGGCGATGTACCAGGCGGAGATCGTCGCCCGCGACCTCCTCGGTGAGCCGGGGCCCGAGGCCGACTACCGCGCCCTGCCGCGCGTCACGTTCACCGACCCGGAGGTCGGCTCGGTGGGGCTGACGGAGCACCAGGCCCGCGAGCGGGGCCTGCGGGTGCGGACCGGCACCGCGCAGGTGCCCTCCTCGACGCGCGGCTGGATCCACAAGGCGGGCAACGAGGGACTGGTCAAGCTGGTCGCCGACGCCGATCGCGGGGTGCTGGTCGGCGCCACCTCCGCCGGTCCGGCGGGCGGCGAGGTGCTCTACGGGCTCGCGGTCGCGGTGCACGCGGAGGTGCCCGTCGCGCGCCTGCGCCACATGCTCTTCGCGTACCCCACCTTCCACCGCGCCGTGGAGGCCGCGCTCACCGATCTGGGCGACCTCGCCCGGGAGGCGCCCGAGGGGCAGCAGGTAAGTTGAGCGTTGTCTTGTCAACTTGCCTTCGGCGCGGTATATAAAGGTCTCGTCGGAAGCTGACAGCGCCGCAACGGCACACGACGAGGAGGCGACCCAAGATGCTGCTGCGCACCGATCCCTTCCGTGAGCTGGACCGCCTGACCGAGCAGATGTTCGGCGGCGCGGGCCGCTCGGCCGTCCCGATGGACGCCTGGCGCGAGGACGGCGCACTCCGGGTGGTGTTCGACCTCCCGGGCGTGGACCCGGACACCGTCGACCTGAGCGTCGAGAAGGACGTGCTGACCGTGCAGGCGGAGCGCCGGCCGGTGGCCGGGGAGGGCGCCGAGATGGTGATCTCCGAGCGGCCCACGGGCACGTTCACCCGTCAGCTGGTCCTGGGCGACACCCTGGACACGGAGCGCATCGAGGCGACGTACGACGCGGGTGTCCTGAGCCTGCGGATCCCGGTGGCCGAGCAGGCCAAGCCGCGCAAGATCATGATCAGCGGCGGCGGCGGACACAAGGAGCTGCGCTCCTGACACCGCCGCGCGGCGCCGGCGGCCCGTGGTGGCACGACCGCCCGCGCACGGGGCTCCGGGCATGACGGCCCCGTCGGCGTGACGAGCGGGCCGGCGGACGGCGCGGGGCCGGCGAACGGCGTCCGGTGCGGCGGCACGGCTTCGGCGAAGGGTGCCGGTCCTGCGGCCGGCCCGGGCCGGGCGACCGGTGCCGGTTCCGCGGGCGACCCGCTTCGCGGGCGATGCGGATGCTGCGGGCGGTGCCGGTCCTGCGGGCGGCCCGGGTCAGGCGAACGGCGCCCGGTTCAGCGGGCGGTGCTGCGCCGTGGTGCCGCCCCGGGCCCGGGCCCGGGGTGGGAACGGCGAAGGGACGCCCCGGCATCCCGGCCGGGGCGTCCCTTCGTGCGTCGCGCGCGGGCGTCAGCCGCGCGGGCGGCCCGCCGGCTCCAGCGGCTGCTCGCCACCGGTGGCCGCGTCCGCCGCGACCTGCGGGGTGCGGGTCTTCAGCACGGCCCAGCCGACCGCCAGGCACACGGCCCAGCCGGCGCCCACGTACAGCGAGACGCGGCTGTCGGGGTCGATGGCGATGAGCACGGTCACCATGAGGAGGAACGCCACCGCGATCCAGCTGCACACGGTGCCGCCCGGGGCGGGGAAGGACGAGGCCGGCAGGCGGCCGGCGACGACCGCCCGGCGGTAGAGGATGTGGCTGACGAGGATCATCAGCCAGGTCCAGATGCCGGCGGCGGTGGCCACCGAGGTGACGTAACCGAAGGCCTTCTCCGGGACGACGTAGTTGAGGACCACGCCGATGCCCATCAGGGCGGCGGAGAGGGTGATGCCGATGGCCGGCGTCTTGGTGGAGCTCAGCTTCCCGAGCGCCTTCGGCGCCTCGGAGTTGGCCGCCAGGCCCCGCAGCATGCGGCCCGTGGAGTACATGCCGGAGTTGCAGGACGACAGCGCGGCCGTCAGGACGACGAAGTTGACGATCGCCGCGCCCGCCGGGATGCCGATCTTCGCGAAGGCCGCCACGAAGGGGCTCACGCCCGCCTCGAACTCGGTCCACTTGACCACCATCAGGATCACGCTGAGCGCACCGACGTAGAAGACGATGATCCGCCACGGCAGCGTGTTGATGGCCTTGGGAAGGGTCTTCTCCGGGTTCTCCGACTCGCCCGCCGTGACACCGACGAGCTCGACGGCGAGGTAGGCGAACATGACGCCCTGGAGGGTCATCAGGCTGGAGCCGATGCCCTTGGGGAAGATGCCGTCGTGGGCCCAGATGTTGGAGACCGCGGCGGTGTCACCGGCCTGGCTGAAGCCGAGGGTCACGACACCGAGGCCGATCACGATCATGCCGACGAGCGCGGTGACCTTGACCATCGAGAACCAGAACTCGATCTCGCCGAAGATCTTCACCGAGATCAGGTTGGCCAGGTACAGGACGACCAGGAAGACCAGGGCCGTCACCCACTGCGGGACCTGCGGGAACCAGAAGTTCACGTAGATCGCCGCGGCCGTCAGTTCCGCCATGCCGGTGACGACCCACATGAGCCAGTACGTCCACCCGGTCACGAACCCGAAGAACGGGCCGAGGAACTCGCGGGCGTACTCCGCGAAGGAGCCCGACACCGGCCGGTACAGGAGCAGCTCGCCGAGCGCCCGCATGATGAAGAACACGATCACGCCGGCGAGGGCGTACATGAGGATGAGGCTGGGTCCGGCCTTCGCGATGTTCGCGCCCGCACCCAGGAAGAGGCCCACGCCGATGGCGCCGCCGATTGCGATCATCTGGACCTGACGGCTGCCGAGCCCGCGCTCGTAGCCCTCTTCGGGAGTGCCTCCCGCGGCCCCATTGCCGTCGCTGTGCTTGCCGACCTGCACTGAGGTCATGGTTGTTGCGCCTTTCTCCATGCGCGATCCGTGCCTGACGGCCACGGATCGGGTCACGATCCCCCCGGATGTGGATGGAGTTGCATACCGGCGGTCCGCCGGTCGTAGCGCCCTGCCGGACAGGGATGGCGTCCGGCAGGAGTCGTGCAGATTTATCACAGCCGTCACGATGATCCAGACGTTCGTACGTGACCCACGCCACGGGAAGAGCCGTGCAAAACGGTCACGGACGGGCAAGTGGGGTGATCGGTTTGACGCGATCGTTATCCGGATCTGAGCAACACCTGAGCGAACACCGATCGACCGGGTGGCCTACCGATGGGTAACCGAGGGTGACCGTTCCGCCGGCGTCCACCCCGCTCCGCACAGGGCTGGACGCCGTCCGGCCGGGTACGCGTATGACGCACCGTGAACGAGTCGTCGCAGCGCCCCGATCGAGAACGGGCGAGAAACGGAGCAGCCAGTGATGAGCAACGCCGTACCTCACCACGACCGGCCGATCGTCGTCGGCGTCGAGGACGGGCCCGGACAGGAGGAGCTCGTACGGTTCGCCGCGCGGCAGGCACTGCTGCACGGCAATCCCCTGCACATCGCCCACGTCCTGCGGGAGTCCCCGGGGGAGGAGGAGCGGGGCGACGCCGCGGTCAAGGAAGCGGCGCTGCTCGTGCAGCGGTACGAGGAGATCGTGCGGTCCGAATACCCCGAGGTCATCGTGTCCGGTGAACTGCCCGTCGGCAGCCCGGCGGCCGCACTGGTGGAGCGCTCCGCGGACGCCGCGACCGTGGTGATCGGCCACCGCGGCAGCGGCGGCTTCCCGCGGCTGCCCCTGGGGTCGGTCAGCTGGCAGGTCGCCACGCACGCCGCGTGCCCGGTGATCGTCGTACGCCCGGGGGAGAGCGAGGAACCGCGCGACAACCGCGTCGTCGTCGGCGTCGCCGCGGACGAGGCGTCGCTCGCCGCGCTGGACGTGGCCTACCGCGAGGCGCAGTTGCGCGGGGCCGCGCTGGAGGTCGTCCACGGCGCCTTCCACCCCGGCATGCTGCCGTCCGGTCCGGTCGGCATGGTGCCGCCCGACTTCACGCTCATGGAGGACGGGGCCCGCGAGTACCTGAAGCAGCAGACCGGTCTGCGCCGCGACCGGTACCCCGACGTGCCGGTGGAGGTGCGCATCGAGCACACCCGGCCCGCCACGCTGCTGGTCGAGGCCGCGCTCGACGCCTCGCTGCTCGTCGTCGGCTCCCGCGGCCGCACCGGGCTGCGCCGGCTGTTCCTCGGCTCGGTCAGCGCCGAGGTCCTGCACGAGGCGCAGTGCCCGGTCCTGGTGGTGCCGGTCGTCGAGGAGGACGCCGCCGCCTGACGCGGCGGGCCGCCGGGACCGGCCCGGGGCGATACCGCTCAGCGCCGCCCGGAGCCGCCGCCCGTGCCGCCCGGCCCGCGCCGCAGCCGCCGCACCAGGCGCGGCAGACCGCGCAGCAGCCGGCGCAGCCGGCGGCGGATCCCGCCCAGCGGACGCACGGCGGACGCGGCGGGCGGCCGTCCCCCGGTCCCGAGGGGCACCAGCGGCATCAGGTAGCGGGCTCCGCCGCGCACCAGCACGCACAGCGGGACCTCGTCCACGTCCTCCACGAGCAGCGTGACCGGCTCCGGCGGGTCCCCCGGCAGCTCCGCCGCCAGCTCCGTGACGCCCCGGCCGTGGGTGTGCCGGGCGGCGACGACCTTGCCGTCGACCAGTACCTCCACGTCGTGCGCCGTGCGCCCGAGGAGCACGGTGACGGAGTGGCCGTCCTGGTCCAGGTGGAAGCGGTGGCGGTGGGGCGCGCTCATCGTCCCGAAGCTACGCGGCGCGGACCCGCCGGCCCGCCACCGGCGAGGCGTGCCCGGCCGGTTCAGCCGTGTGGCGCATCGCGGCCGGGAGGGTGAGTCCCGTGGAGCCGCTCACCACGGCGGGGACGGCGCTCCGGCCGCGGTGAGCAGCGCCACGACGTCCGGGTACGGTCCGGCGGCCGCCCACTCCAGTGCGGTGCGTCCGGTGCCGTGGTCCTCCCGCAGCTCCGGGCGGGCGCCGTGCTCCAGGAGCGCCCGCACGGTCTCGGTGTGGCCCCAGCACGCGGCGGCGCACAGGGGTGTGCCCTCGGAGCCGTACCCGCTCTCGGCGTCGGGCGGGGCTCCCGCGGCGAGCAGCACACGGGCGACGTTCGCCTCTCCCTGCACCGCGGCGGCGTAGAGGGGAGTGGTCCCGTCCGCGTCCGCCCGGCCGGGATCGGCCCCGGCGCGCAGCAGCGCCCGTACGCGCGGCAGTTCGCCGAAGGCCGCGGCGGCCACCAGCCGCCGGGTGAGCTTCTTGCTCCGTCGCAGGTTCACCCGGCGACCCTACGCGGGGAGCCGTGGCTACCTCAGGGGGCGGGAGCGCCGGGACCAGCGCACGGCGAAGACCACGATGTCGACGACCAGCACGATGATGCCGATGACCAGCAGGAACAGCAGACCTTCGGCGACCACGCCGATCAGTCCGAGGATGATGGCCACGAGGACCAGGAGCAGGAACAGCGCCATGGCGGGGACCTCCAGCGGGGCAGCGGGGGAACGGCCGGTCAGCGGCGTGCGAGCTGCCGCTCGCCCTGGGCACCGGGCCGGTAGGGCAGGCCGTAGTGCTGGAAGACCGCCTCTTCGCCGTCGGCCGGGAGGACGTCGTCCGGGCCCATGGACGGGGCCTTGCGGACGCGGCCCTTGTCGTACGGGACCTTGAGGTAGTCCGGCCCGACCGTCGCCTCGTCGAGGGGGACGAACACCAGGCGCTGCCGGGTCGGCAGCCCGGTGCGCACCGTGGCCATGGCGGGCTCGTCGGTCCTGGTGTCCACGTAGACCGCCTCCAGCACGCCGATCTTGTGGCCCTTGGTGTCGACCACGTCGTGGTTGCGCCACTCACGGATGTCTGCTGACCGAATCATGCGCGCTGCCCTCTGAGCGGGTCCGGTGTCCGGTGGACTCTTCGAGTCCAGCGTGCCCCGGTGCGCCGGGGGGTGCCACACGGGGCTCCGCGGCCGGGCGGCTGCCCTCCGGCGGTGGCGCCGGGCGGTGTCAGACCTCGTCCGCCCGCCGGGGGTCGTCGAACGAGGACTCGCTGGTCGCCAGCCAGGAGCGGGCCGGCTCCGCCGGCTGGGTGGTGTCCACCGTCAAGTGGAGGCGGGTGCCGCCGCCGGGGCCGGCGGGATAGCTGCGCTGTTCCGTCGCGGCGAAGCAGTGCCGCAGGACGTCGGCGACCCTGCGGGCGACCTCCGGTGTCGCCGCCACGACCCGGACCTCCGCGTGTCCGGCCGTGGGCATGTCCTCCTCGGCCTGCACAGCGTCACCTCCTCCGAACGCCACGGGGACCGGCCGGTCCCCGTGGCCAGTGTGCACCCCGGCGGCCCGTCAGACGCCCTCGCCGCGGGCCGGGCCGCCGACGCGGGAGCCTTCCCCGCGGCGCAGATCCTCGTTGTCCTGCAGGGCCACGCCGAGCCGGTCCTCCAGGGTGATGATGCGGCAGGCCGCCTCCACCGGGGTGCCCTGGTCGACCAGCTCGCGGGCGCGCGACGCGATGCGCAGCTGATGCCGGGAGTACCTGCGGTGACCGCCTCCGGACCGCAGCGGCGCGATGAGCCCGGCCTCGCCGAGGGCGCGCAGGAACGCGGGGGACGTGCCGATCATCTCCGCGGCGCGCCCCATCGTGTACGCCGGGTAGTGGTCGTCGTCGAGGTTGTCGGCGGCGGGGGTGGACCGGGTTTCGGACGCCATGCGGACCTTTCGTCCCTTCGGCAGCGGGCGTACCGGGGCGGTCGCCTCGCGCTGCGCCCGCGGACCGTGACCGGCGGGCGTGCGGAAAGTCTATTGCGGCCGTTGCAGATTCGTCATGGTGCTCCCCCGCCGCCGCGCCCGGGGCTTCGCCGGGACGCGTGCCGCCGGCCGGGGGACCCGGATGGCAAACCTGCGGTGGAGTCGATGCGGATTTCTCCTGTCGCGACGGAAGAATTCGAAGGCGCGCGCCCCCAGGATTTCTCGTCCCGATAATTGGTCGGCGTATTTCCCTGCCGTTCCCCGCGCTGCGTGCTACTGTCGATATCAGTTGCAGTTGTGGTTCCCAGACTTCAAGTGCCCCGCCCGGTCGTCCGTGGCGGAGCACTTTTGTTTTGCCGGTATTCCGGACGGGTCAATCATCGCGGCGACGCGCGAGACCCGCACAGTGCGGGCTCGGAAAACCCGCAAGGAGCAGAGACATGGCTACTGGCACCGTGAAGTGGTTCAACGCTGAAAAGGGCTTCGGCTTCATCGAGCAGGAGGGTGGCGGCGCGGACGTGTTCGCCCACTACTCGAACATCGCGACCTCCGGGTTCCGCGAGCTGCAGGAGGGCCAGAAGGTCTCCTTCGACGTGACGCAGGGCCAGAAGGGCCCGCAGGCCGAGAACATCGTTCCCGCCTGACGCGCACCGCTCTGACGGCGCCGGGGCCCGCACCTAGGGGTGCGGGCCCCGGCGCCGTTTTTCTTCGAGGCGGCTGTCCCGCTGCCCGGCCTCTCACGGACCGGCCGCCCGGTTCCGGCCCCGGCCCCGCGCGTCCGGCCCTTCCGCTCGGCGCCGCAATTCCGCTGTATCCGGCAGTGTCGAGGGCCGACGATTCCTCGATGTGTTCATCACGTCCATTTCGAGGAAGGCATCTCGTGAACCCTGTGTCCCGTTCCGGCCCGCCCGGACCCGCCGTCCCCCGCGGGCCGGCAGCGCACGGCCCCGGCACCCCGTCGCTCCCCCCGGTCGCCGCATTCTCCGACCTGGACCTCCCCGCCCCGCTCCTGGCCGCGCTCGCGGCCGAGGGCGTGACCGTGCCGTTCCCCATCCAGGCGGCGACCCTGCCGAACACGCTGGCGGGCCGGGACGTCCTGGGCCGCGGCCGTACCGGGTCCGGCAAGACCCTGGCGTTCGGGCTCGGCGTGGTCGCCCGCCTCGCGGGCCGGGTCGCCGAACCCCGGCGTCCCCTGGCGGTGGTGCTCGTGCCCACCCGTGAACTCGCCCAGCAGGTCGGGGACGCGCTCGCCCCGTACGCCCGCGCCCTGCGGCTCCGGCCCCTCACCGTGGTCGGCGGGCTGTCCCTCCGGCGCCAGGCCGCCGCGCTGCGCGACGGCGCCGACATCCTGGTGGCCACGCCGGGCCGGCTCGGTGACCTCGTCGAGCGCGGGGACTGTTGCCTCGACGCCGTCGTCGTCACCGTCCTGGACGAGGTCGACCGGATGACCGACCTGGGCTTCCTGCCCCAGATCACCGGACTGCTGGACCGGGTGCCGGCCACCGGCCAGAAGCTGCTCTTCTCCGCCACGCTCGACGGCGCCGCCGACATCCTGGTCCGGCGGTACCTGAACGATCCGGTCGTGCACGCGGTCGACGCCCCGACCGGCGCGGTGACCACGATGGAGCACCACCTCCTCCACGTCAGCGACACCGGGAAGACCGGCGCGACCACACGGATCGCGGCCCGCGACGGCCGCGTGATCATGTTCCTGGACACCCGGGACGCGGTGGACCGCCTCACCCGGCACCTGCTCGACAGCGGCATCCACGCCCGCGCCCTGCACAGCGGCAGGACCCAGGCGCAACGCACCCGTACCCTGGCCGAGTTCAAGGAGGGGCGCGTCCCCGTCCTGGTCGCGACGGACGTGGCGGCCCGCGGTCTTCACGTCGACGACCTCGACCTCGTCGTCAACGTCGATCCGCCCGCCGACCACAAGGCCTACCTGCACCGGGGCGGCCGTACGGCCCGCGCCGGCGGCCGGGGCAGGGTCGTCACCCTCGTCCTGCCGCACCAACGCCGTTCCGTGGGCGCCCTGTTGGCCCGTGCGGGCGTCACCGCGCAGGTCACCGCGGTGCGCCCCGACGGGCCGGAGCTCAGCCGGATCACGGGCGCGCGGACGCCCGCGGGGGCCCCGGTCCTCACCGCCGTGGCGGCGCAGCCCGACGGGCCGGCCGGTGACCCGACCGGCCGGCTGCACGCCGGAGCGGGCGGGGGCCGCCCGGCTCGCCCGTCCCTCCCGGCGCCCCACCACCCCGCCACGGGCGGAGCGGCCGCATGACGCCTTCCCCGGGCCTCGTACGCGACGCCATGGGGCCGACGGGCCCCCAGGTCGGCGACGACATGAACCTGGACCTCGCCCTGTCCGTCCTCGCCGCCGCCCGCTCCGGGCACCTCGTGGTGTGCGACGCCGACGGGCGGTGCACCGGGCTCGTCTCCCGGACCCAGCTCACCGACCACCCGGCCGGCACCTGGTACACGGACCTCACCAGCCTGCGGGACGTCGCCCACGACCGGGGGCCCTTCACCTCGGTCCTGACGGCCCTGCCCGTCGCCGAGCGCGCCATGCGCGGCCGTACGCAGCAGGCGTCCGTCGTGGTGGACGACGACGGGTACGCCGTGGGGATCCTCGCGGCCCCGCACGGCGACACCCCCGCGGAGGCGCCCCGCGGTGCGTGAGCGCCCGCGGGTCAGCTGTCGGTGTAGCTGAAGTCGCCCACCGTCCACGCGCTGACGTCCTCGATGGCCACGCGGTACATCCCGCCGGTCTCGGGGATGCCGAGCGTGCCCTGGAGGATCCGCGCCACGTGGAAGTGCAGGTGCGAGGGGACCGCCCGCCGCGGGGGCGTGTCCGCTTCCGTGCCGCCGAACACGCCGGAGAACGCGCCCAGCCGGTCGGAGTCCCGCAGGACCTCGGCGACGCGCTCCCGCCACACGGCCTCGGGAGCGAGCCGTCCTGTGATCACGGCTCCGTTGACCACGACGGTCAGGGACATCTGATTGGACTGCTCGGACTCGACCATGGACGCGACGTCCACGAGCAGGTCATCAGGCTTCGTCATGCGGTGACACTACAAGCCGCGCCCCTCCGAGGGGAGGCCGCCATGGTGAAGTCGGGGCCCGCGCCGCCCTCGCACCGGGGTCGCACCGGTCAGGCGGGTGCCTTGCGGGGGAAGGCGCGCCGGTAGTCCCCGGGCGTCACCCCGACCTGCTTGAGGAAGTGGTGGCGCAGGTTGTTCGCGGTGCCGAGGCCGCTGCGCTCCGCGACCTTCTCGATCGGCAGGTCCGTCGCCTCCAGCAGGCTCCGCGCCAGGCCCAGCCGCTGGTCGAGGAGCCACTGCAGCGGGGTCGTCCCGCTGGCGGCCCGCAGGCGCCGGTAGAAGGTCCGCGGGCTCATCGCGGCCCGCCGCGCCAGGTCCTCCACGGTGAGCGGCCGGTCCAGGCGGGCGCGGGCCCACTCCAGGGCCGGGGACAGGGCGTCGTCGTCGGCGGCGGGCACGGGCAGCTCGATGAACTGGGCCTGGCCGCCCGGCCGGTGGGCGGGCACCACCATCCGGCGGGCGAGCTGGTTGGCGATGTGCGCGCCGAGGTCGCGGCGCACCAGGTGCAGGCACAGGTCGAGTCCCGCGGTCAGCCCCGCGCTGGTGAGCACGTCACCGTCGTCCACGTACAGCACCGAGTCGTCCACGTCGACCTTCGGGTAGCGCGCGGCCAGTTGGGCGGTGTGGAGCCAGTGGGCCGTGGCGCGGCGGCCGTCGAGCAGCCCCGCCTCGGCGAGGGCGAAGGCGCCGGTGCACAGGGAGACCACGCGGGCGCCCGCGTCGTGGGCCGCGCGCAGGGCGGCGATCAGGTCGCGCGGCAGCGGGGCGCCGTCCTCGACGCAGGCGTCGGGGACCGAGGGGACGACGACCGTGTCGGCGCCGACAAGGTCGTCGAGCCCGTAGGGCGTCCGCAGCGACAGCCCGGCCGCGTCGCCGGGGGCCTCCCCGGCGGTGCCGCACAGCCTCAGCTCGTACCAGGGATCGGCGAGGTCGGGCTGCGGCTTGCCGAACACGGTGCAGGGGATGCTCAGTTCGTACAGGTCCCAGGACGGGACCGCGATCTCCCCGGTCACCACCACGGCGACGGATCCGGGCCCGGCGGCAGTACTCATGCCGTGCAGCCTATGGCAGGAATTTGGTGGGGGCCGTCACCGGTGCCACTGTTCCCGCGCGGCGGGCGCTGCGAGCGTGATGCGTACGTGATCGACCGCAATGTGCTTGACGCACCCAGGAGTTGAAGAACATGCGTACCGAATCCTCCGATCGTTCCGGGCGCCGGGCGGTGACCGTCCTCGGGCTGGGCTCGATGGGCACGGCGCTGGCGACGGCGCTGCTGGACCGCGGCCACCCGACGACCGTCTGGAACCGCTCGGCGGACCGGGCCCGTCCGCTGGCCGACCGGGGTGCCCGGGTGGCCGCGTCGGCCGCCGAGGCGGTCGCGGCCAGCCCGCTCGTGATCGTCTGTGTGCTCGACGAGGCGGCGGTGCACGCGGTCCTCGACCCGATCGCCGGCTCCCTCGCCGGCAAGGCCCTGGTCAACCTCACCACCGGCTCCCCGGAGCAGGCCCGTGAGACCGCCGGCTGGGCCGCGGCGCACGGCGCCGACTACCTCGACGGCGCGATCATGACCACCCCGCCGGGCGTCGGCAGCCCCGACATGATGTTCCTGTACAGCGGGTCGTCCACCGTCCTCGCGGAGCACCGCCCGGCCCTGGAGGCGCTCGGCGACCCGCTGCTCCTCGGGTCCGACCCCGGTCTGGCCTCCCTGCACGACGTCGCCCTGCTCGGCCTGATGTGGTCCACCATGACCGGCTGGCTGCACGGCGCCGCGCTGCTCGGTGCCGAGAAGACGCCGGCCGCGGACTTCACCCCCCTGGCGGTCCGCTGGCTGACCGCGGTGGCCGGCTTCCTGACCACGTACGCGCCGCAGGTGGACGCCGGGCGGTACCCGGGCGACGACGCCACCGTCGACGTGCAGATCGCGGCCATCGACCACCTCCTGCACGCCGCGGCCGCCCGGGGCGTGGACAACGCCCTGCCGGAGCTGCTGAAGGACGCCATGGAGCGGGCGGCCGCCGCGGGCCACGGGTCCGACAGCTTCGCGAGCGTGATCGAGGTCCTGAGGCCCCCGGCGGCCCACGGCTGACCACATTCCGCCCGGTGTCCGCACAATGGAGACACGGATGGGAAACCTGCGGAAGGGGGCGCCGGTGGCGCCGGACCGGTCGGGGGACGACAAGGCTCCCGGCCCGCTCTGGTCGGAGCCCGGAACCCTGCTGGAGCACGTACGCGTCGCGGTCTTCGGCATCGGCGGGGACGACCGGGTCTGCTTCTGGGGGCCCGGTGCCCAGGACCTGTTCGGCCACGACTCCGCCGCGGTGCTGGACCGGCCGGCCGGTGTGCTCTTCGCGGACCCGCCCGGCGGCGCCGCCCCTGGTGACGCGGGCGCCGCCGCCCCGCCCGTGCCGCTGGCCGAGCGCGGCCGCCGGCTCGGGTACTGGCGCGGCCGCCTGCGGGCCCGCCACCGGGACGGCACGCCCTTCGACTGCGGGTTCCGCGCCTTCCCGGTGACCGGCGCCGACGGGTCCTCGGTCGTCATGGCGCTGGCCAGCCGCAGCGACGAGCTCGACCGGGTGAAGACCAATCTGGCGTTCCTCGACTCGCTCTTCGAGACCTGCCCCATCGGGCTCGTCATGCTCGACGAGGAGCTGCGGTACGTGCATCTCAACCAGGCCCTCGCCGACATGGACGGGCTGTCCATCGAGGCACACCTCGGCCGCCGGACCGGCGACATCATGGTCACATCCGACGGGGGCGAGTACGAGCGGGTGCTGCGGCGCGTCACCGAGGAGGGACGGCCGGTCGTGGGCGCGCTGGTCGGAGTGCGGACCCCCGGGCACCCCGACCGCGACCAGGTGCGGTCGGTGAGCTTCTTCCCGCTCAGCGGGGCGGTCGGCAGCCGCCCCGGGGTGGGCGGGCTGCTCGTCGACGTGACCGACCGCGAGGAGGCGCTCATGGAGGCGAGCGCCCACCGCCGGCGGCTCGCCCTGCTGTACCGGGCGGCTGCGTCCATCGGCAGCACCCTCGACGTCGGCACCACCGCGCGGGAACTGGTCGGTGCAGCGGTGCCCGAGTTCTGCGACGCGTCCGTGGTGGAGACCGTGGAGTGGATGGACGAGCCCGAGGTGTTCGACCCCGGGCGGCCCCTGAACACCCGGCGTATCGCTTCCGGGACCACCCTCCCGCCGCCCGCCACCGAGCTGGTGAGCGGGCTGGAGAAGGTGACGTACCCGCCCGGATCCGCGATCCACCGCATGATCACGGCGGGGAGGGCCATCTCCGTTCCGGTGAACGACGAGTTCATGACCCGGACCGTCATCCACCGGCAGCGGGCCCAGCTGCTCAGGGAGAGCGGTCTGACCTGCCTCCTCATCGCCCCGCTGATCGCGCGCGGCACGGTGCAGGGGCTCATCATGTTCGGCCGGTCCGCGGCCCGGCTCCCCTTCACCGAGCAGGACCTCGACCTGGCCGGTGAGCTGGCCTCCCGCGCCGCGCTCTGCCTGGACAACGCGCGCCTCTACAGCCGGGTGCAGGACATCGCGGTCACCCTCCAGCGCGCCCTGCTGCCGAGCGCGCTGGCGTCCGGCCCGTACGTGGAGTTCGCCCACCGCTACGTGCCCGGCAGCCACGCCACCGAAGTCGGCGGCGACTGGTACGACGTGATCGAGCTGTCCGGCGGCCGGGTCGCCCTGGTCGTCGGCGACGTCATGGGACACGGCGTGCCGGCCGCAGCGGCCATGGGGCGGCTCCGCATCACCGCCAAGGCGCTCGCCCGGCACAACCAGGAGCCCGCCGCGCTCCTCACCGAACTGGACCTCTGCGCCCAGGAGGCGGGGATCGAGCTGGCGACCTGCCTGTACCTCCTGTACGACCCCGCCACCGGACGCGCCCGCATCGCCAACGCCGGGCACCCCCCGCCCGTGGTGCGCCGGCCGGACGGCTCGGTCGACGTGATCGGTGACGTCCTGGGCGTGCCGCTCGGGGTGGGCGGCCACCGCTTCGGGACGACCGGCGTCGACCTCCCCGACGGCGCGGTCCTCGCCCTGTACACCGACGGCCTCGTCGAGGCGCGCGGCCGGGACATCGAGGACGGCGTACGAGCGGTGTGCGGCGAACTGCGCCGGGCGGGCGAGGAGCTGGAGGTGGCGGCGGACCGCATCCTCGGCCGTCTGCTGCCCGGCACGCCGCACGACGACACGGTGCTCGTCCTCGCGCGCGTCCGCCGCCGCCCCCCGCACGGCGCCTGACCTCACCGCGGCCCCGGTGCTCCCGCCCGGTGGTGTTCCGCGGCCGCCGGGGCCCGACGCCGTCCGAGGACGCTGCCCGCCCAGCCCAGCAGGAACGCCGCGGGCAGCGAGACGAGGACGACCGTCTGGAGCGGGAACCAGTCGACGTGGCGGTCGGGGAAGAGCGCCGCGGGCGAGCCGGAGAACACCGGGCCGGAGAGCTGGAGCCCGACGGCGCAGAACAGGCCGCCGTACAGGGTCCAGAGCAGCCCGGAGCGGGTGAGGCCGCGCCAGAAGAAGGAGTACACCAGCGCCGGGAGCAGGCTGGAGGCCGCCACCGCCAGGGAGAGGACCGACAGGAACTGCACGTTCCACCCCTGCACCCCGACCGCGAGGGCGATGCTCAGGACGCCGGCCCCGGCGGACGCCCAGCGGGCGGCGGCCACCTCGCGGCCCTCGGTGGTGCGCCCCCGGCGCAGTACCTGCGTGTACAGGTCGTGCGCGATGGCCGCGGCCGCGGCGAGGGTGACGCTCGCGACCACGGCGAGGGTGGTGAGGAAGACGGCGGAGGAGACCAGCGCGACGAGCAGCGCGCCGCCCGTGCCGGTGGCCGGGCCGCCCGCGAGTGCGGCCGTGAGCAGCAGCAGGGCGCTGTTGCCGCCGGGGTCCGCCCGGACGATGGCCGGTGCGCCGACCAGCGCGGCCGCCCCGAAGCCCAGCAGGGCCGTGGTGAGGCAGAAGGCCCCGACGATGACGAGGGTGTGGCGGACGGTACGGCGGGCGGCCGCCGCGTCGGGGGCCGCGCCGAGCTGCATGGTCACGTGGGGCAGGCACGCCACGCCCAGCACGATGGTGACCATCAGGCCGATGAAGTCCAGCGTGCTCTCGGGTCCGGTGCCGGCGGCGAAGCGCAGGCCCGGGCGCAGGTACGCGTCGGGGCGGCCGCTGCCCTGCGCGGCGGCGCCGATCAGGGAGTCGGTGTCCCAGCCGAAGCGGTGCAGGAGCACGCCCGCCACCGCAGCGGCGGCGCAGAGCAGCACCACCGTCTTGATCGCCTGGATGACGATCGTGCCCCGCATGCCGCCGAAGACCGTGGCGCACACGACGAGGGCCCCGATCATCACGACGGCCGCCCGTTCGACGCCCGGGCCGGACAGTCCGAGCAGGGCCGCGGTGGTCGTCCCCGCGCCGGAGAGCTGGACGACCAGGTACGGGACGCAGGCGCTCAGGGTCACCACGGCGACCGCGATCCGCACCGCCGGCCCGGGGGCGCGCAGCGCGAGCGTGTCGCCCAGGGTGTAGCCGGCGCGTCGCCGCAGGGGCGCGGCCAGCAGCAGGAGCACCCCGAGGGACAGCACGGTGCACAGGGCGATGAACAGGCCGTCGTAGCCGTAGACCGCGACGCTGCCCGTGGTGCCGAGGACGGTGGCCGCGGAGAGGTAGACGCCGGCGAGGACGAGCGCCCCGCGCAGGGGCCGCAGCCCGCGGCCCGCCGTGTAGAAGTCGTCGACGCGGTCCCGCTCGGGTCCGCTGAGCACGCAGATGAACAGGAGGGGGACGACGAAGGCCAGGAAGCCGACGAGGACCAGGTCGCGGGCGTCCCGGTCGAGCACGCCGGACGCGGCGAGGAGGATGTCCGCATGCGGACGCGTACCGGTGCTCATCGGTCGTACCGCACCGCCGTCCACAGCAGCAGGGACACCTGGAGGAGCAGCGCCGCCACACCGACGGTGGTCCCGCCCCACAGGCCGGTGGCCATGAGGCCGGGGGCCAGGCAGGCGAGGAGTACGTGGACGGCGAAGACGCCTCCGTTGACGACGGCGAAGGACGCGCCGGTGCGGTGCGGGTGCCCCGGGGCGGGCGCGGTCGCGGACGCGGGCCGGCGCGGCCCGCCGGGCGGACGGGCGGAGGGAGGAGCGGGGAGATCGGCGGAGAGGTGGGCGGGGGGACGGGCAGGGGGGTGGTGCGGATGGGCATGGGCGTACGGGTCGGCCATGGCGTCTCCTGGCGGCGGAGGGTGCGGGCGGCACACCAGAGCAGCCGACGCGGCCCCGCCCGTCCAGGCGTGCGGCCCAGGGCGGTGCACGGTCACAACGCCGGGCGGCTCCCGCTGTGCCGACTCCCAAGCAGGGCGGCGGCCGGCCCGAGGAGCCGGTGGGCGTCGAGCGCGAGCGTCAGGCGCAGCAGGTCGCGCGGACGGGTCAGCGACAGCCCGGTGATCTGCTCGACGCGGCGCAGCCGGTTGAGCACGGTGTTGCGGTGGCAGAACATGCGCCGGGCGGCCTGGGCGGCGGAGCCGCCGTGCTCGATCCACACCCCGAGGGCGGTCAGCAGCGTCTCGCGGTCGGCGGGTTCCAGGTCGTACAGCGGGCGCAGTACCTGGTGGGCGAGTTCGGCGGCCAGGTCGGGCCGCGAGACCAGCAGGCCGTCGGGCAGCCGCGCGTCGAGGCGGACGACCTCGCCGCCGGCCCGGCAGGTGCGCAGGGCGAGCGCGGCCATGTCGCGGGCCCGGGCGAGGCCGTCCAGGCCCTGGACGACCGGGCTGATCCCGATGCGGACCCCGGCGCCGGGCCGCAGACCGGCGGCGAGCGCGTCAAGGGGCAGGCCGCCGAGGTGGGCGACGAGCACGTCCCGCTCCGCGGAGGTGTGCCGCAGGATCCGGACGCCGGGCACGTCCGGGGTGCTCCACTCCCCGCCGTACGGCGGCGCCGCCACCGCGGCCACCGCGTACCGCCCGTCGAGCGGCAGGTCGAGGACCGCCGCCGCGTCCCGCGCGAACGCAGGGTCGTCGCGGGTCTCCAGCAGCGCGGCGAGGATCAGCCGGACCCGTTCGGTGTGCCGGCTGGCGACGCCCTCGGCGGCCTGCCGGTAGGCGTCGGCGACCAGCACGGCGTCGCGGTCGTTGCTCTTCCAGACGAGTTCGGCGACGTGGACGAGCTGGCGCACGTCGCCGATCCCTTCGCCCTCCACCACGCCGATGATTCCGCTCCACACGCTTGAACCGGCCACGCGGAAGGCGTGCAGCACCTCGTCGAGGGGCCGCCCCTGCTCCGCCCGCCGGACGCCCAGCTCCCTGGTGTACCGCTCGACGTCCACGATCCGCTCCGGCTCCAGGCCGGCCTCCAGCCCGTGGCGGACGCCGGTGCCCACGGTCGTGCGCACGTCGGGCGGAGCGAGCACGGGGTCGGCGTAGTACGGCACGTCGGCGCGGATCCTCGCCACGACGGTGTCCGTGAACGCGGTGCCCCGCTCCAGCAGGCGCCGGCAGGCGCGGTGGAAGAGCTCCTGCGGGGCGGAACTGTGCTGCATGGCGCCTCCATGCCGTCCGGAGGGCCACCATGCTAAGCGGTCGCTTAAGCGCAAGCGAGATTCCGGCCGATCCGGTCCGAACCGTGACCTGCCGCGTACCCGCGCCTGTGTCCGGTGGCGCGGCGTCCCGGCGGCGCGGTGGCGCGACGGTCCGGCGTCCCGCCGGCGCGGCGTCCCGGGGGAGTGACCCCGCCGCGCGCCCGCCATGGGCTCGTTTCCGGGGCGGGCAGCAAGCTGCCGTACAGCTTGCTGCGCAGTCGGGTGCCTTCAGGGGGAATGCCCCGGCCTGGCAGCATCGGCGCACGACACGGGCCACCGGGCCCTCCCCGCCCCGCGCGAAGGGACACCGCCCCACCGATGGACATCTCGATCGACGACCTCTCCGCCTCCGACGTCGTCGCCCTCCTGGAGGAGCACCTGGCCGAACTCCGGGCCGTCACACCGCCGGAGAGCGTGCACGCCCTCGATCTCGACGCGCTGCGCCGTCCCGAGGTGACGTTCTGGACCGCCCGGGACCACGGGGTCCTCCTCGGCTGCGGTGCCGTCAGACGCCTGGACGCACACCACGGCGAGATCAAGTCGATGCGTACGTCGTCCGCGGCGCAGCGCAGGGGTGTGGCCGCCGCGCTCCTCGCCCGCATGCTGTCCGACTCCGCCCGGGCGGGGCTCCGCCGGATCAGTCTGGAAACCGGAACGGAAGAATTCTTTGCGCCCGCGCGGGCCCTCTACGAGAAATTCGGTTTCTCCCGCTGCCCTCCCTTCGGCGAATATCAGGAAGACCCCAACAGCGCCTTCATGACGAAGCTCCTCACGCCCCTTGTGTAGGGAAACGACGGATTCGCCCGGTTCACTCCACTGTGTCGCTTGCGCATCTTGCTGCCATGCAGCTTCGTGAGTCACCGGGCGCCCCACACGCGGACACACCGCGTGGCAAGGTGATGCGCACGCCGCACCGCTCGGCAGCACCGAAAGCACCGAACCGGCCGGGGACGAAAGGCAGTCGGCCGGGGACGAAAAAGAACCGGCCGGGGACGAAAAAGAACCGGCCGGGACCGGAAGGAAATCGGCCGGTAGGGAAAAGAACCGGCCGGGGCGACCGTGGCGAAAGAGATCAGGAAAACCGACGTGAAGGAACGTGCCGTGAGACGTCTGCGTCAGACCCTTCTTACTGGATGCGCCCTGGCCGTGGCGGCCCTCGGAGTGTCGGCCGGTCCCGGCCAGGACGACACCGGATGGGGCCGGAACGCCGCGAAGGCCACGACCGGTATCACGACGGCCGGCGCGGGCACGGCGAACGCCGTCACCGGTGACGACACCGGCTGGGGCTGACCGGGCCGCCGCGGCGGCCGCGCCCGCCGCCACCGCTCCGCCCTTCCGGGGCACGACCGCCCGGAACACCTCCGCCTCCCCGGCGGCCCGAGCCGGCGGAGTCGACGAGGACACCACCGGCCGGTGCCGCGCTCCCTCCGCCGCCCGGTGCGGTCATGGACGAGTCCGATCAGACACGCCTAAGGGATGAGTGAACATGACGTACTGGTCACCAGTGGCGGACGAGCCCGTGACCCGTCCCCCCGCCCGCGGGTTCCGGCAACTCGTCGCAGGGGCCGTCGGCAACGTGGTCGAGTGGTACGACTGGCACGTCTACACCTTCCTCGCCGTCTACATCGCGGCCGAGATCTTTCCCGCGCATGCCGGGAATCCGCTCGTTCCGCTCCTCGCGACGTTCGCGGTCTTCGCCGTCGGCTTCTTCGCCCGGCCCGTGGGCGGGCTCCTCCTCGGCGCCGTCGCCGACCGGCACGGCCGGCGGACCGCGCTGACCACGACGGTCCTGCTGATGGGCGCGAGCTGTCTGCTGATCGCGGTGACCCCGACCTACGCCACGGCCGGGATGCTCGGCCCCGTCCTCCTGGTCCTCGCGCGGCTGCTCCAAGGGGTCTCGGCCGGCGGGGAGTTCACCGCCAGCACCACGTTCCTCGTGGAGTCCGCCGGGCACGGCCGGCGCGGCCTGTTCTCCAGCTTCCACTACGTGTCCGCCACGATCGGACAGGTCCTCGCCTCCGGCACGGCGACCCTGATCGTGTTCACCCTCTCCGAGCAGGACATGCACGACTGGGGCTGGCGGCTGCCGTTCCTCCTCGGCGCGGTGCTCAGCCTGGCCGGCCTGTGGATCCGGCGGGGCGCCGAGGAGCCGCGCGGCCGGTGGCAGATGGAGCGGCGGCCGGGCCTGTTCCACGCGCTGCGCCACCACCCCCGCGAGTCGTTCCTGATCTGCGGCATCACGATCGGCGGCACCATCGCCTTCTACACGTGGACCGCCTACCTGCCCACGTACGCCCAGGTGAACCACGGCTTCGACAAGGGGCAGGCCCTGCTGGTGGGCACCGTCTCGCTGGTCTTCTTCGCCCTGATCCAGCCGCTCGGCGGCCTGTTGTCGGACCGGCTCGGCCGGCGGCCGCTGCTGATCGGGTTCGCGGCCGGGACGGCCGTGCTGTGCGTGCCGCTCCTCGGCCTGATCACCCCGGGGTCGTTCCTGTCGCTGCTCTTCGTCCAGTGCGCGGGCATGCTGCTGCTCACCGGCTACTCCTCGATCGCGGCGGCGGTGAACGCCGAGGTGTTCCCGGCCCGCGCTCGCGCCGCCGGGATCGGCTTCCCGTACTCGCTCACGGTGGCCCTCTTCGGAGGGACCGCCCCCTACGTGGGGACGGCCCTCGACTCCGTGGGCGCGGCCGGCGTCTTCCCCTGGTACGTGGCCGCGCTCTGCCTGGTGTCGGCGCTGGTCTACCTGCGCCTCCCGGAGACCGCGCACGAGCCCCTGGAGCAGTAGGGAGGCGCGCGGCGGCCCCGCCGCACCGGCCGGGTCAGGCGCTGACCGCTTCCTGGGTGGCGAGCATGTGCCCCGCCTGGAAGCGGCTCTGCGCGCCCAGCTCGGCCATGATCTCGGCGACGTAGCGGCGGCAGGTCCGCACCGACATGCCCAGGCGGTTGGCGATGGACGCGTCCGTCATGCCCTCGGTCAGCAGCCGGATGATGCTCTGCCGCAGGTCGTCCGCGATCTCCACCCGGGTGTCCGTGCTGCCCACGAACGGTTCGGCGGCCAGCCACAGCCGTTCGTACGTCTCGGTCACGAAGGCCACCACATGGGGCTCCCGGATCAGCGCCGCGGCGTGCGGCCTGCCCGGCACCGCGATCAGCGCCGCCTTCCGGTCGAAGATCAGCAGCCGGGTGAAGTGGTCGTCCAGCGTGCGCACATGGGCGCCGAGCTGCGTGACCCGGTCGACGTACACGGTGGTGCCGCGGCTGAACCGCGCCGTGTGCTGGTAGAGGATCTGCATCCGCACGCCCCGGTGCAGGGCCGCCTCGTCGCGCGGCATCGCCTCCTCCAGGATGCTCTCCTCGCGCCGGCCGCCGGGCTGGGCGGTGAGGATCTCCTCCCGGCAGTGCTGGGTGAGGTCGGCGATGACGGCGCGGACATCGGCGAGGTTCTCCAGCACCTGGAACGGGCTGTGCTGCTCGCCCGTGCCGGACAAGCACGCCTCGAAGTCCGGTACGAAGGACATCAGTTGCTCGCGGGTCTGCTCGATCCGGGTGCGCTGCAGCCGGATGCCCCGCTCCATCGGGCCGATGACGTCCGCCGCCGCCTCCGCCGGGGACACCGCGACGACGCGGTCGCCCGCCCCGCCGCGCAACAGCCCCATCGCCAGCAGCCGGCTCACGGCCGCCTCCGCCCGGGGCCGGTGCAGCCCGAGCGCCGCGGCCAGTTCGGTGAGTGCCACGCCGCCCGCGCCCTGGGCCAGGGCGTGGCCGTACAGGCGGTGCAGCGTTTCTCGATCAGGTGCTTCCGTGCTCATCAGGCGTAGCCCCCCTGCCCGTCGACTGCATGACCAGCCCAGCCCCTGAACTCAGGATTACCCATGGGTCACGGGATGCATATCCCTGTTCCACATCCTGAGAGACGGTTTCGAGCCGCCGTGTCCTGATGGGTTTTTGCCCGGCCCGCCCGATTCGTTCGCGCGGCACCAAGCTGTCACGCAGCAAGCTGATCCTCTTTCCCGCTGATGCGCGTCATTCCGCTGTGCCATCGTCGTTCTCGTCCCGCCCGGAGAAAACAGCTCCCGCAGAGGACTTCCTTCCCTCGTCAGTTATCTCGCTGTACTCCGCCGTTCTCGAATACGGCGGGTGGGCGGGGCGTGCCACAGGAGATGATCGAGTGAGCGGCTTGGTGGGCTGGGTCGACTTCCACCACGACCTGAGCACGGAGGAGCCCGTCGTCCACGCGATGACGGATTCCATGCGCAACCGCGGTCCGGACACCAAGGGGACGTGGGTGTCCCGGACCGCCGCACTCGGGCACCGCGACCTGCTCACCACCGCCGTGCACGGCGAGCAGCCCTTCACGGCGCGCATCGGGGAGCACCCGGTCACCGTCGCCGTCGCGGGCACCCTCTACAACCGGCGGGAAATCGCCGCCGGCATCGAAGCCGCCGGAGGAAATCCCGGGGAACGCACCGATGCCGAATTGTTCCTGCAGGCGTATCTGCTCTGGGGGAACCGATTCGTCGAGCGTGTCGACGGGGACTTCGGATTCGCCGTCTGGGACGGCCGGACGGAGCGTCTCGTACTCGGCCGCGACCGGGTCGGAATCAAGCCGCTCTACTACTACGCGTACGACGGCGGAATCGTCTTCGCGTCCGTACCGAAGGGGATCACGGCGAATCCCCGTTTCACGGCACGGCTCGACCTGCGGGCACTCCCCGTCGCCCTCCAGCCCCGGCTCGCCCTGCCCGGCGAGACCCCGCTGCTCGGTCTGTACGAGGTCCCCCCGGGCCACGTGCTGACGTACACGCGCTCCGGCCTGGCCAAGGACCGCTACTGGCAGCTGACCAGCGCACCCCACGGCGACTCCTTCGAGGCGACCGCACGCCGGGTCCGGGAACTGCTGGAGGACGCCGTCGAGCGCCGGACGGCCACGGACGGGCCCCTCGGCGCGATGCTGTCGGGCGGTGTGGACTCCACCTCCGTCGCCGCCCTGGCCGTGCGCCGGCTGCGCCGGACCGGGTCCGGGCGGGAACTGGACACGTACTGCGTGCAGTTCGCGAGCGACCCCGACCACTTCGTGGCCACCGAACTGCGGCCCGACGTGGACGCCCCGTACGCCGCGGCCGCCGCCGCCTTCATGGGCAGCCGGCACCACACGCTGACCGCCACGGTCGAGGACCTGCTGGACGTCATCCCCGACACCCGGCGCGCCCGCGACCTGCCCGGCTGGGGCCAGTTCGACGCGTCGATGTACCTGCTGTTCCGCGAGATGCGGGGCAACGGCACGGTCGCGCTGACCGGCGAGGCCGCCGACGAGGTCTTCGGCGGGTACCCGTACTTCTTCAAGCAGGACGTCGTCGGGCGCCGGCACTTCCCGTGGCTGGGAGACGGGCCCAAGCTGTCGCGGTACCTGTCCCCGGAACTGACCGCGCTCGTCGACCCGGAGGAGGACGAGCGCGCCCGGTACTCCGAGATCGTCGCGCAGGTCCCCCGGCTCGACGGCGAGGACCCGGAGAACGCCCGCATGCGGGAGGTCTTCCACCTCGGCCTCGCCGGCCCGCTGTCGGTCATCCTCGACCGCAAGGAGCGGATGAGCTCCCACAACGGCCTGGACGTGCGGGTGCCGTTCTGCGACCACCGCCTGCTGGAGTACGTCTGGAACGTGCCCTGGTCCCTCAAGTCACGCGGCGGGGTGAAGGGACTGCTCAAGGCGGCCATGGCCGACGTCCTGCCCCCGGACACGGTCCACCGCAGGAAGAGCGCCTACCCGCACGTGCAGAACCCGGAGTACGACCGGACGCTCGTGCGCGCCGCGTCCTGGATCGCCAACGACGCGGCGTCGCCCCTGGCCGGCCTGTTCGACACCGCACGGCTGAACGGCCTGATCGAGCAGATCCGCAACAACGCGATCGACGCGGAGCTGCCCGGCGGATCGAACCAGGCCGCGCTCCTCATTCAACTCGTCGAGCTGCACACGTGGGTGGACGAGTACGGAGTATCGCTGCCCTGACCGGGCCGGGGCGCCGTCACATCCACAGCAATCCGCAAGGGAGCACCCATGCTTGAGCTGATACCCATCACCGAGACCATCGGCACCGAGGTCCGCGGGGTCGACGTCACGGCCGGCCTCTCCGACAGCGACTTCGAGCGCATTCACCAGGCCTGGCTGGACACCACGATCCTGCTCGTCCGCGGCCAGGACATGACGCCCGCGCAGCACATCGCGTTCACCCGGCGGTTCGGCGAGATCTACACGTACACCCGCTCCCAGTTCAACGACCAGGAGCACCCCGAGATCCTGATCCTGTCCAACAAGAAGGAGAACGGGAAGCCGATCGGCTCCGCCTACAGCGGCCGCGTCTGGCACAGCGACGGCCACTTCCTGACGGACCCGCCGGTCGGTTCCATGCTGTACGCCCGCGAGGTGCCGCCCGTGGGCGGCGACACCTGGTACGGCAACATGTACGCCGCCTACGACGCCCTGCCCGAGCGCGTCAAGGAACGGATCGAGGGCCTCCGGGTCGTCATCAGCCGCGTCCAGTCGCGCCCGTACAACTACCCGGACCGCCCCGCGCCGACCCCCGAGGAGCGGGCCGAGTGGGTGGACGTGAGCCACCCCGTCGTCCGCGTCCACGAGGAGACCGGGCGCAAGGCGCTGATGGTGGGCGGCAACGTGCCGTGGCGGATCGAGGGGATGCCCGAGGAGGAGAGCCTCCCGCTGGTCACCTTCCTCCAGGAGTTCGCGGTCCAGCCGCAGTTCACCTACTGCCACCGGTGGCAGCCCGGCGACATCCTCCTGTGGGACAACCGCAGCGCCATGCACCGGGCCACCCCCTACGACGACGCCGCACACACCCGGCTGCTGCACCGGACCACGATCACGGGGCGGCGCGCCACCGCCGCCGCGGCCTGAGCGGGCCGCCATGAAGACGTACGACTACATCATCGTGGGCGCCGGCGCCGCGGGCTGCGTGCTCGCCGGGCGGCTGACCGAGGACCCGTCCATCAGCGTCCTGCTGCTCGAATCGGGCCGCGAGCGGCACAGCCCGCTGCTGTCCGTCCCGGCGGCCGAGACGGTGCTCATGGGCAACCCGAAGTACGACTGGTGCTTCGAGACCGACGCCGACCCGACGATCGAGGGCCGCAGCGTCCGGATCCCGCGCGGGCGGCTCCTCGGCGGGTCCAACGCCATCAACGGCATGATCTACGTCCGCGGCCAGAAGGAGGACTACGACGACTGGGCGGCCCTCGGCAACGAGGACTGGTCCTGGTCCGGTGTCCTGCCCTATTTCAAGAGCCTGGAACGGGCGGACGGCATCGGCGGCGCGAACCGCGGCCGCGACGGCCTGATCTCCGTCGGCCTGCCGCGCGACCGCGACGAGCTGTGCGACGCCTTCGTGGAGGCCGGCGTGAAGGCCGGCTACCCGGAGAACCCCGACTACAACTCCGGCGACCAGGAAGGCTTCGGCTACTACCAGGTCAACCACGAGCACGGCCGCCGCTCCTCCGCCGCCGGCACCTACCTCAAGGCGGCGCGCCGCCGGCCGAATCTCACGCTGCTGACGGAGGCGCACGCCGGGCGGCTCCGGTTCGACGGCAAGCGCTGCACCGGCGTCGAGTTCCGCCACGACGGCCAGGAGCAGTGGGCCGGCAGCCGCCACGACGTCATCGTCAGCGCGGGCGCCGTGCAGTCCCCGCAGCTGCTGGAGCTCTCCGGCATCGGCTCCGCGCGTGTGCTCTCCGACAGCGGCGTGCCCCTCGTGCACCACCTGCCCGGGGTCGGCGAGAACTTCCAGGACCACTTCGCCGCCCGGCTGCGCTGGCGGGTGCGCCGCCCCATCACCTTCAACGAGCGCTCCCGCGGGCTCGGCCTGCTGCGCGAGCTCGCCGTGTACGCCCGCGAGCGGCGCGGGCTGCTCAGCCTGCCCATCGCCCTCGGGCACGGCTTCGTCCGGACCTCGGACGAGGAGACCCGCCCCGACGTGCAGTTCCACTTCGCCCCGGCCAGCTACGGGGAGGGATCGAGCCGGCGGCTCGACACCTCGCCCGGCATGACGGTGGGCGTCTACCCGCTGCGCCCGGAGTCCAAGGGCTCCATCCACATCCGCTCGCGCGACCCGCTCACCCCGCCCGCGATCCGCCCGCGCTTCCTCGAAGCGGAGTCCGACCGCACCCGGCTGGTGGCGGGCATGCGCATCGCCCGCCGGATCGTCGAGGGCGCGAGCTTCGACCCGTACCGCGAGTACGAGCTGGTGCCCGGCCGCGGTGTCACCGCCGACGACGAGCTCCTCGCCTACGCCCGGGCCCACGGCGACACCTCCTACCACCCCGTCGGCACCTGCCGCATGGGCCGCGACGAGGGCGCGGTGGTGGACCAGCGGCTGCGGGTGCACGGTGTGCGGGGGCTGCGCGTGATCGACGCCTCCGTCATGCCGGCCATGGTCTCCGGCAACACCAACGCCGCCAGCCTCATGATCGGCGAGAAGGGCGCGGCCCTGGTCCTGGCGGACCACCGCGCGGGGCGCGCCGCGTGACCGGCCGGGCGCGGGCGGATTCGCCGGGGCGGCCCGCCGCCCCGCGCTCCGCCGGGGAGACGCCCGGCCCGCCGGGGGGCCCGCCCCGGGACGGGGCGCCGGGACGCGGCATCGCGTACGTGTCGGCGTTCCTGGTCCTGGCGAACGCCAACGCGGTCTTCGCCGGGAACCTGCTCCAGAGCATGCACCCCTTCACGTTCCTGTTCTGGAGCTTCTTCGCCGGCGCCCTGTTCTTCGGCACGGTCCTGGTGGCCCGCGACGGGTGGAGGGCGCTCAGGGTCCCGCGGGCTTCGGCGGTCCCGCTGCTGGTCCTCAACGGGACGACCGCCTTCAACTGGATCGGCTACTTCTACGCCCTGCACTTCATCGAGCCCGCCATCGTGAGCGCGATGATGGGCGGACTCGGCCCGCTCGTCACCATCGCGCTGGAGCGCATCCTGCGCGGGCGGCGCTTCCCCCGGCGGGTCTACGTACCGGCCGCCGGGGTGCTGCTCGGCGCCGGGATGCTGGCCTGGGGCTCGCTGACCGGGCAGTCCGGCCTCGCCGGGATCAGCGTGGCGGCCTCCGTCACCGGGCTGGTCGCGTCGGTGGTGGCCGGGGTGTCGCAGGCCCTGAACACCGTGGCGACCAAGCAGCTGGGCGACCGCGGGTGGGGCGCCACCCGGATCATGACGCACCGCTTCCACCTGCTGCTGGCCGTGGCGGCCGTCCTGGCGCTGAGCGGCCCGGGACTGTCGGTCGGCGGGGCGTCGCAGGCCGGGCTGCTGGCGGTGGCGACCGTACTCGGCGTCATCGCGCCGCTCTGGCCGCTGCAGCGCGGAATCATCCTCTCCGAGCCGTTCACCGTCGCGGCCCTGCTGGCCCTGGCACCCCTCCTGACCTACCTGTTCCAGGGCTTCGACGCGCGCATGGAGTGGTCCGCCCTCTCGGCGGCCGGCTGCGTCGTGGTGGCGGTCTTCACCGTCCACGGAACACGCATCACCCACAAGGGAAACGTGGCATGACTATGGCATCACGAAAAGTGCTGGTCGTCGTCGACGGGTACTCGTCGGGGTCGCAGCTTCCGCGCGTGATGGCGGAACGCGGCTGGACGTGCGTCCACGTCTCGGCGCTCCGGGACGTCCCCGACTACTACCGGGAGACGTTCGACCGGGACGCGTACCTCGACCACTTCACCCACGACGGGGACACCGCCGGGCTCGCCCGGGCGCTGGCGGCGTACCGCCCGGCGGCCGTCGTCCCCGGCACGGAGAGCGGCGTCATCGTCGCGAGCCTGCTGGCGGACGCGCTCGGCCTGCCCGGCAACGACCCGGCCCGCAGCCCCGCCCACCGCGACAAGTACGAGATGCACAACCGCCTCCGGGAGGCGGGCCTGCGCAGCATGGACCACTACCTCGCCCACGACGCCGCGGGTCTGCTGGCCTGGGCCGACGAGGGCGCCTGGCCGGTGGTTCTGAAACCGCGGGCCAGCGCGGGGACCGACTCGGTGACCTTCTGCGGGGACCGGGCCGAGCTGGAGGAGGCGTTCCACCGGCTGCACGGAGCCGTCAACCGGATCGGCGAACGCAACGACGCCGTCCTCGCCCAGCGGTTCCTGTCCGGCCAGGAGTACTTCATCAACGGCGTCAGCGCCGACGGCCGGCACCTGGTCACCGAGATCTGGCGCACCGACAAGATCAACGTGCCGGGCGCCGGGGCGATCTACGACCGCAGCGTCCTGCTGGACCCCACGACGCCCGCGATGAAGGAGATCACCGGTTACGTCCACGACGTCCTCGACGCCCTCGGCATCCGCTGGGGGGCCCACCACACCGAACTGATGGCCGGGGACGACGGGCCGACGCTCATCGAGTGCGCAGCCCGCCTCTCCGGGGGCCTCAACCGGGACGCGGCCCGCCACGCCGTCGGCGTCAGCATGCCGGACCTGCTGGCCGACCTCGTGACCGAGGGACCCGCGTCCGTGCACCGGCTCCGCGCGGCCCAGCGCCCCCACCGCTTCCCGCTGTGGCAGGTGCAGTTCATCTCCGACCGGGCCGGTGTGGTGAAGGAGTCCTTCTACGCCGAGCTGCTCGCCTCCCTCAGCAGCACGACCTGGCTGCAGAAGGCGCCCTCGCCGGGCGACACGGTCAGCGTCACCACCGACCTCTTCTCCAGCCCCGGCATCGTCTTCATGACCCACGCCGACCCCGCGGTCCTGCAGCGCGACTACGAGACCGTCCGCGCGTGGGAGCGCGAACAGCGCCTCTTCACCCTCGCGTAGCCGCGCCGCCCGGCGCCCGCCGCAGCACCGAGAACAGCTTCTCCAGAAGGGCAATCCCGTGTCCGAAGAACACCCCGCCGACCGCTTCGACTACGCCCGCAACCTCCCCGCGGCCGGGACCTACCGCGCCTACCGCGGCACGTTCTGGCCGCCCGTGCCCGGCTACCGGGTCTCGTGCCTCGACCTGGCACCGCACGTCCCCGGCCTCGGACCGGACTTCCCGCGCGCCCTCGCCGCGCTGAAGGCCGCCGTGGAGGACGAGTGGCGGACCGTCAAGGACATCGGCATCCCGGCCCGGCGCCGCTTCAACGACCCCGGGACGATCGCCCGGGCCTTGCGCGCGATCGCCCCGCACCTGCCGGGCGAGGCCGACCGGCGCGCCCTCACCCTGCGCGCGGACGCGGTCGAGCACGGCTACACCGACGCGATCCTCAAGGAACTCGCGGGCCTCGACGAGGAGATCACGGTCGTCGCCGGCCAGATATCCACCTGGTACGGCAAGGAGGTCCGCGGCCTGCCGACCGCCTTCGCCTGCCGGCGCGACGACCGCAGCCAGGCGCACGTCGACCGCGCCCTGGAGCACCGGGCCGAGACCGCGGGGTACCTGCGCCGCCTCCACCCCGACCTCCGCCTGGGCGACGTGCCCGCCTTCGGGGTGACGGACCTCTTCCACATGGCCGGCGAGGGCAACCTCCACCCCAAGCACATCGCCTACTTCCTGCCGGAGGACGAGGGCGTCAAGTACTCGCCCTTCAAGAAGACGTTCTACTTCCGCAACACCCACCGGGCGCTGCTGGAGAGCATCTCCGCGCCCCTCGCCGCCCGCCACATCCGCACCGGCGACACCTTCGACCCGGCCGGCGCGCGGTTCGCGACCCTCCCCGTCCTCGGTGTCCTCAGCCATGAATTGGGCCACTTCGTGCACCGCCCGGTCACCGATTTCAAGGCGCTGAACGAAGCGGACCGCTGGGCCTCCGTCGTGCTCCAGGAGGTCGCCGCCGACGTCTTCGGCATCCTGATCCTCGCCGACGTCTGGGCGCGGCACACCGGTCTCGCGCCCGGCGACGTCGTCGCCTACTACCTGGCGGAGTGCCTGCGCTACGTCGACCGCGGACTCGGCCACTTCCCCGACAGCGACGGCATGTTCCTCCAGTTGTCCTACTTCGTCCAGCTCGGCGCGCTGACCCTCGACGAGCGCGACGGCGCCCGCCTGACGGGTGGGCCCGAGGCCGTCCTCGCCGGGCTGCGGTCCCTCGCCCGCGTGCTGGCCGACACGCTGCTCGCGGACCGGGCCGACGCCGCCGTCGCCCTCCACCGCGCCTTCGGCCCCGCCACCGGCGGCCCCCTGCGGCCGCTCGTCGACGAGCTGCGCCGCCGGCCGTCCACGTCGGTCGAGTACACGCAAGAGCACATCCACGCCACGAGCCGTTCCGCCGCTTAGGAGACAGCGATGATCCAGACCAAGCAGGACCTCGGCGCGGTGCGCGACTACTACACCGCGCAGCGCTCGGCCAGCACCGAGCAGGAGAGCATCTACGCCATCTGGGAGCGCGGCGAGGCGTTCAACGACTCCGTGACGCCGTCGACGTACGTGCCCGAGTACCGCTCCCACATGCTGCTCAAACTCGTGTCGCTGACCCGGGACGACGCCCGCGTCTTCTCGCTGGGCTGCGGCAACGGGTTCGTGGAGGGCGACCTCGCCGCCCTCGGCCGCACGGTCCGGGCGATCGACTTCAACGCGGAGGCGGTCGAACTCACCCGCAGGAAGGGGGTGGACGCCTTCACCGCCGACTACTACGAACTCGACGCGGCGGAGCTGGCGGGCGTCGACGCCGTGTACGCCGACGGCTTCCTCGGCCACCTCTTCGACGCCGAGGACGAACTGCGCCCCGCGCTGCGGAAACTGGAGGCCCTCGGCCTGGCCTCCGGCACCACCCTGGTGTTCTCCAACGACGCGCCCTTCGCCGCCGACGCCGCGTTCGAACCGCACCACCGCGTCAAGGACTTCTGGTTCCTGTCCAAGGACTACCTCCAGCGGAGCCTGGAGAGCGTGGGGTTCTCCTCCGTGGAGAGCTACTACTTCCCCTACCTGCGGCCCATCAGCGGTATGCGCAACCGCACCATCTGCGTCGTACGCGTCCCGTAGCGGACCGGAGGAGAGGGAGAGCAGTGCCCATATCGGACGAGTTCGCCGGCAGGCTGCTGCCGCTGCTCGAGGACATCGTCGCGGCGTACGGAACGCCGTTCCACATCTACGACGCGCGCGGTATCACCGGGACGTACCGCGCGATGACGGAGGCGTTCGCGGGCGAGCCGTACCGGCAGTACTTCGCGGTGAAGGCCCTGCCGAACCCGGCGGTGCTGTCCCTCCTCCTGGCGCGGGGCAGCGGCCTGGACTGCGCCTCGCCCGTCGAACTGGACCTGGCCGCCCGGCTCGGCGCGACGGGGGACGACATCGTCTTCACGTCGAACAACACCTCGCCGGCCGAGTACCGCCAGGCACGCGCCGCGGGCGCCCTGATCACCTTCGACGACCGGGCCTTCTTCGACCGCGTGGACACCCTGCCCGCCACCGTGGCGTTCCGGGTCGCGCCGCACGGCCTCGCGGCGGGATCGAAACTCATGGGCGACGCCGCGCACACCAAGTTCGGCGTCCCGGCGGAGGAACTCGCCGGCGTCTACCGCGAGGCCCGCCGCAGGGGCGCCGTCCGCTTCGGCATCCACGGCATGATCTGCGCCAACGAGCTGGACATCGAACGCGCCTCCCGGGCCGCGGCCGACGTCATCGAGCTGGGAGCCCGCGTGGCCGCCGACGCCGGCATCGAGCTGGAGTACGTGAACATCGGCGGCGGTCTCGGCATCCCGTACCGCCCCGAGGACAAGCCCCTGGACTTCGCGGCCTACGCGGACGCCGTCATCGGCGCCCGCGACCGCGCCTTCGGCGGCAGCACCCCGCGCATCCTCATGGAGTGCGGGCGCTACGTCACCGGACCGCACGGCGTCCTCGTCACCCGCGTGATCAACCGGATGCGCAAGGCCCGGGAGATGGCCGGCGTGGACGCCTCGATGTCGGCGCTCATGCGGCCCGGGTTCTACGGCGCCTACCACCACGTCAGCCTGCCCTTCGCCGAGGGGCGGCCGGACGCCGATGTCGACGTGGTGGGCGCGCTGTGCGAAAACATGGACAAGTTCGCCGTCGGCCGCACGATGCCCGACCCGGCGGTCGGCGACATCGCGCTGATCCACGACACGGGCGCCCACGGCCACGCCATGGGCTTCACCTACAACGGACGGCTCCGGCCGGCGGAGCTCCTGCTGACCGAGAGCGGGGACGTCGTGGAGATCCGGCGCGCCGAGACCTTCGACGACTGGACGGCCACCGCGCGGTGGAAGCCGCGGCCCGTGCCGATGGCCCACGGCACCCACCCCGGACAGGAAGCATGAGAAGCGACGTGACCAGCGAGACCACGAGAACCCTGATCGAGGACGCCTTCGAGCGGCGCTCGGAGCTGACCGAGGACGACCTGCGCGTCCTCGCCCCGCACATCGAGACCGGACTGGGCGCGCTGGACCGCGGCGAGCTGCGCGCGGCGCGCCCCGCCGGCGGCACCTGGCAGGTCGACACCCACGTCAAGAAGCTGATCCTGCTGTCCTTCCTCACCCGGCGGAACACCGCCGCGGAGCGGAACGCCGGCCGGCCGCAGAGCTACGACAAGGTGCCCCTGAAGTTCGAGGACTGGCAGGACAGCGACTTCGAGAAGGCGCGGGTGCGCGTCGTCCCCGGCGCCGTCGTCCGGTACGGCGCCCACGTGGCGCCCGGCGCCGTGCTGATGCCCAGCTTCGTGAACATCGGCGCGTACGTCGGCGCGGGCACGATGATCGACACCTGGGCCACGGTCGGCTCCTGCGCACAGGTCGGCGAGCGCTGCCACATCTCGGGCGGCGCCGGCCTGGGCGGCGTCCTGGAACCCATCGGCGACGACCCCGTGGTGATCGAGGACGAGGTGTTCGTCGGAGCCCGCAGCGAGATCGCCGAGGGCGTCCGGGTCCGGCGCGGCGCGGTGATCGCCATGGGCGTGTACCTGGGGCGCGCGACCCCGATCGTCGACCGCGCCAGCGGCGAGGTGTTCTACGGCGAGGTGCCGGAGAACGCCGTGGTCGTCCCGGGCGCGCGCAGCGTCGGGGACCGGCCCGGCCTGTCCGTGTACGCGGCCGTGATCGTCAAGTACGCCGACGAGCGCACCCGCGGCAAGACGGCCCTGAACGACCTGGTGCGGGACTGACGCATGAGCGACCCCGCGCGCAGCGCCTTCGCCCGGCTGCGGGAACTCCTCGACGGCGTTCCCGCACCGGCCGGGGCCGACCCCGTCCAGCTCCACCTGGGGGAGTCCCGGCTGGCCCGCCCCGCGACGGTGGCGCAGCCGTCCCCCGACGCCGAGGGCTGGACCCGCTACCCGCGGCCCGGCGGCCCGGCCGCCCTCCGCGCCGCCTACGCCGGCTGGCTGGAGCGCCGGTTCGGCGTGCGGGCGGCCGGCCCGGACGGCGTGCGCTGCGAGCCGACGCCGGGCACGAAGCAGGCGGTCGCCGTGGCGATCGCGCTGGCGGTCGCCCGCCACCGCGGCGGTGACGCCGCCCCCGTGGCCCTCCTGCCCAACCCGTACTACCCGACCTACCGCGCGGCCACCGAGGCGGCGGGTGCGCGGCCCGCCTACTACACGCTGGACGACCCCGGTGACATGGCGCCCGTGGAGGCCGCTCTGCGCGCGGCGGGCGGCCGCGCCGCGGCCCTGGTGGTGTGCAACCCCGGCAACCCGCGCGGTGAGATCCTGCCCGTCCGCTCCCTCGCCCGGCTGAGTGAGCTCGCCGCGGCGGCGGGGGCCTGGCTGCTGGTCGACGAGTGCTACACGGACGTGTGGCTGGAGGCGCCCCCGCCGGGCTACCTCGCACTCGCCGCCTCGGGCGCCGCGGAGCCCGTGCCCCACCTCGTCCTGCACAGCCTGTCGAAGAGGTCGGGAGCGCCCGGCCTGCGCAGCGGGTTCGTCGCCGGGGACGCCGCGAGCGTGGCCGCGTACGCCGGGTACAACCGTGCCTGCGGGGTGTCGACGGCCGACCCGGTCGCCGCCGTCGCGGCCGCCCTGTGGGCGGACGACGCCCATGTGGACGCGGCGCGGCGGGCACTGGCCGCCAACTGGGACCTCGCGGACGAACTGCTGCGGGACCTGCCCGGGTACCGCCGTGCGGAGGCCGGGTTCTTCCTGTGGCTTCCGGTGGCGGACGGCGAGGAGGCGGCCCGGCGCGCCTGGCGGGAAGCGGGCGTCTCCGTCATGCCGGGCCGGTACCTCGCCGCCGGAGACCCGGACGGGGTGAACCCGGGCACCGGGTTCGTACGCATCGCGCTCGTCCACGACGGGACGGTCATGCGTGAGGCGCTGACGAGGCTGCGGGCCGCGTGGGCGCTCACCGCGACGGCATGACACGGACGCCGACCAGGACCGCCGAGGAGAAGAGACGTATGGAGACGATGGAATCCGCGCCGAGGCCCACGGCGCAGGGGCAGTCACCCGTGTGGCTGGCGCAGCGGCTGATCCGGTTCGACACGGTGAACCCGCCCGGTGACGAAGCCGAATGCGTCCAGTGGATACGGGGCGTGCTCGACGGCGCCGGCATCGAGACGCGGATCGTCGCCGCCGACCCCCGCCGCCCCAACCTCATCGCCCGCTACCCGGGGCGCGGCCTCGAACCGCCGCTGCTCCTCCACGCGCACGTCGACGTGGTGCCGGTGGAGGGCCAGACGTGGACCCGGCCGCCGTTCGCGGGCGAGGTGGCCGACGGGGAGCTGTGGGGCCGCGGCGCCGTCGACATGAAGGGGCAGCTCGCCATGATGCTGGCGGCGCTGCTGCGGATGCGGGCCCGCGGCGACGTGCCGCCGGGCGACATCATCCTGGCCGTCGTCCCCGACGAGGAGACCGGCAGCGACGTCGGGTCCCGCTTCCTGGTCGAGCGGCACCCGGAGCTCTTCGCCGGGGTGCGGTACGCGATCGGGGAGGACGGCGGGGCGGAGCTCGGGCTCGGCCGCCACGCGCGGCTCCACCCCATCGTGGTCGCGGAGAAGCGCACCTGCTGGGTCCGGCTGACCGTGCGCGGACCGGGCGGACACGCCTCGCGCGTCGCGCCGGACACCGGCACCGTCCACCGGCTGCGGCGGGTGCTCGAATCGATCTCCGGCGGTGGGCTCGGCATCGAACAGACCCCCGTCGTCGACCGCATGCTCCAGGAGCTCGCCGCCGCCCTGCCCGCCGAGGTCGGCGCACGCATCGAGGCCTTCCGCCGCGACCCCGCGGACCCGGCCGTCCTCGACGGCCTGGACGGCTCGACCGTCCGCTATCTGCGCTCCCTCGTGCAGCACACCGTCAGCGCCACGGTGCTGCACGGCGGCACCGGGACCAACGTGCACCCCACCGAGATCGTGCTGGAGCTCGACGGCCGTGTCCTGCCGGGCGGTTACACCACCGAGGAGTTCCTCACGCTGCTGCGCCGGCAGGTGGGCGCCGACCTGGACCTGGAGCTGTTCGTGGAGGGCGAGATCAGCCCGCCGCCCCGGCTCGACGCCTTCTACGACCGGCTCGCCGCGGTGCTGCGCTCCCGGGACCCCGGCGGGATCCCTCTGCCCGTCGTGACCACGGCGTCCACCGACGCGCGGCTCTTCAGCAGCCGGCTGGGGATCCAGTGCTTCGGCTGGATGCCGCTGCGCCACGGCCCCGACGTCGTCTACCGCGATCGTCTGCACTGCCCCGACGAGCGCATCGGCACCGAGGCCCTGGAGTTCGGCGCGGAGTGCTTCCACGCCCTGCTGTCCGGCAGTCCCTGACGCGGCGGCCGGTGCCGGGGCACGCCGTGACCGGCGGGTCCGTGGACCCGCGGCCCCCGGCCGGGGGCCGCGCCGGCCGGACCGCGGCGTACGGCCGTCCATTGATCCGAGAAGATGTCATCAAGGATTGTCCGACTGGATATCAACCGCCGAGAAGGCAGGCTTTTCAGCCATCATTGGAGAGGCTTGCAGAACCGATAAAACCCTGGCGGGTCCCCCGTGCGGCCCAACACGCTCACTCGAATGCCGCGCACCCGGGGGACCTGTCGGAGCGTTAAGTGGAATATGACGCCCACATGTCCAGCAGTCGCATCTGAAGGGCACGTGCTGACGAATGGCCGACGCCTTCCGGTCCGCGTACCCATGGGTGAATTCACCTATACCCCCGCGCCCGCAGCACTCCTTTTCTGCGGTCCCGGCAGCCGTTCCTGGAGTCCGGCCGAGCGGATCGCCCTCACGTGGTCCACCCCGGCACTGGAGGAATTCATCGAGGCCATGGACCGGATCGAAGAGAACTTCGAGCAGTCCTGGGGCCGCTCCGAGTCCCTGAAAGATCAAGGACCATCGGACGGATCGGCCTGACTCCCGTGCATGAATTCCACCGAGGATATCCGACCGGCAGTTACGACTTCGACCCCCGCGCCGATCTCGGTACGGGAACGGCGGATCCGTACCAGGACGCCTTCCGCATTCCCGAACCCCGGCCGCCCTACGGGCCGGTGGAACCCCCCTGGGACCCCACGGAGGAGCTCGCCTTCCTGCTCCAGGACGCGATCGCGGCGGAGGACCGGGCACCGCGTCCCGCACCGGCCCCCGCTCCGGCACCGCACGAGACCGCGCCGGGCCACAGCCCGCTGGCGAACCTCGACCGGATCACCGCCACCCTGCCCCCGATCCGGCCGGCCGGCGCCGGCCACCGCAAGACGCGCGCGTGGTCGCTGACCTGGCTGCGGGCCGCGAGCTTCTGCCTCGCGGCCCTGGCGGGCGCCATCGTCTCCATGGTCAGCGTCTTCGGCGGAATAGTCACCTACGACCCCCTCCGGCACATCGCCGCGGCCCACAACAGCAGTGCGGTGGTCGGCTGGTGGCCCCTGCTGATCTACGGGCCGTGGCTGGTCGCCTCCCTCTCGGTGCTGCGCGCCGCTCTCCACCAGCGCAGGGCCGCCCACTCCTGGTCGGTCGTCCTGCTGTTCTCCGCGATGGCCATGCTCCTGTGCGTCGCCCAGGCGCCCAGGACCGTCACCGCCGCGGCGGCCGCCGCGCTGCCCGCCCTGGCGTCGCTGGCCTGTTTCCAGCAACTGGTGCGCCAGATCACGCTGGTCAGGCCACCCCGCCAGGCCAACCCCCGGCACCGCAGCGCCTCGCCACCCGCAGGGCCGGCCCCCGCTCCCGGCCCCGACCGGTCCACCGCCCCGGCGGCCCGGCAGCCGGCCGTGTCCCTGGCCGAGGAAGCCGTACGGTGACCGGCCGGCCGGGCGGCGGCCCCGGGAGCCCGCGCACGGCCGTCACGGGCTCACCGAGCGCCAGATGCGGTCCGGCAGGATGCGGGCTGCCTCCGCCAGGTCGACGTCCCCGACGGAGAGCCAGCGGCGGGCCACGCCGACCACCGGGCCGAGGACGAGGGACTCCACCAACGGCTCGGGCAGCGGCACCAGTTCCCCGGCGTCGACGCGATCGCGGATCCAGTCCGCGACCGGTGACAGCCGTGCCTCCTGGGACTCCCTGATCCCCGCCGCGTGGGCCATGGTGTGCCGGTCCGCGGTGACGGAATGCATGAGCCTGGCCGCGTCGGGATGATCCCGGACGAACTCCAGATAGGCCCGGACGACGGCCCGGATCCCCGAGCGCGCGGTGCGGGTCCGCCCCAGGGCCGCGACCAGTTCGTCCAGCAGCCGGCCCATCCAGCGCAGGGCGAGCGCGGTGACGAGCCCGTCGAGGCTGCCGAAGTGGTGGTACAGGCTGCCCGGGCTGACCCCGCTCGCCCCGCTGATCGCACTGACGGTGAGGCCCTGCTCGCCGGACGCGGCGTACACGCCCAGCGCGGCGTCCAGGACCTGTTCGACGGTGGCTTCCCCACGCTGCTGCTTCGGGCTCATCGGGCGGACGTCCTCGGTTCTCGTGCCGGCGTCCCTCCATGATCTTATGGGGCCCGGTTCGGCGGGCGCTTTTCCTCTGGGGCTCGGTTCGGCTCCGGGGCGCCTGTTGTCGGTGTCGACGGTCGATCGTGCTCGGTTCCTCGTTCCTCGGAACCTCCGCGCGTTCTCCCTTTCGACACCGCCGCGCCCCTTCACCTCACTCGCCGCGGGCACAGGGGGCCGAGCCTGGAGGCCCACCGGCCCGAGCCCCACGACCACACCGCCGCGCCCCTTCACCTCACTCGCCGCGGGCACCGGGGTGCCGGGCCGCGGACGGCGACGGATGGCGGCGCGACGGCAACCTTTCCCGCGGCGGCTGCGACCAGGGGGTGACCGATCCACCCCCACAGCCGAAACGGACGCACCTCGTGAGTGACCACCGCAGCAAGCCCCGGCACCGACGGCGGAAGACGGCCCTGATCGCCGGAGTCCCGCTGGCCCTCATCGCCGCCGGGGCGCTGGCCTATGGCACCAGCTTCGGCCTGTTCGGCGAGGACGCGCAGCCCCACGCGTCGGCCGCCGGCGCCGCACCGGCCTGGGCCACCGAAGCCGCCGACGGCTTCGCGTCGGTCCACGCGCTGGGGCAGAAGGGCACGTACGGCGGGCGCGGCGGGCGGACCGTCACCGTCCGGACCCTCGCCGACCTCGAGAAGTACGCGACCGCGGCGGAGCCGTACGTCATCGTCGTCGCCGGCACCATCCGGATGGACCCGGTGGGCAAGGAGATCAGGGTCGCCTCCGACAAGACGATCGTCGGTTCCGGGACCTCGGGGCACATCGTCGGCGGCGGCTTCTTCCTCGGCACCGGCGTGCACAACGTCATTATCCGGAACCTGACGATCCGGGACGCGTACCAGGGCATCTGGAACGACAAGGAACACGACTTCGACGCCGTCCAGATGGACGGCGCGCACCACGTGTGGATCGACCACAACGACCTGCGGCACATGGCCGACGGGCTCATCGACATCCGCAAGGACAGCACGTACGTGACGGTGTCCTGGAACAAGCTGAGCAACAACAACAAGACCTTCGGCATCGGCTGGACCGGGAACGTCACCACCGACCTGACGGTCCACCACAACTGGTTCCGCGAGACCGAGCAGCGCAACCCGTCCACGGACAACGCCGCCCACGCCCACCTGTACAACAACTACCTGCAGGACGAGCCGGGGACCGCCATCACCGCCGCGTACGGCAACTACGCCCGCGGCAGGACCAAGATGGTGCTGGAGAACTCCTACTTCGACGGCCTGCGCAACCCCGTCACCCGGGACGCCACCGCCGCCCTCGTCCAGCGCGGCAACGTCTTCTCCCGCACCAGCGGCCGCAACGAGAGCGGGGGCGGCCAGGCGTTCGACCCGAAGGCGTACTACCGCTACACCCTCGACCGCGCCGCCGACGTCCCGGCACTGCTCAGGTCCGGTGCCGGCCCGCGCCCCGCCATCGGTGCGGCGGCCACGACCACGACCGGCGCCGCCGCTGCCGCGGCCCCGGCCGTGATCACCGTGGCCAAGGACGGCAGCGGCCGCTACAGCAGCATCCAGAAGGCCGTCGACGCGGTCCCCGCGAACAACGCCTCGCGGGTGGTGATCTCGGTGAAGCCGGGCACGTACCGCGAGACCGTGAAGGTCCCGTCGAACAAGCCGCACATCACCCTCCAGGGCTCGGGGCCGAGCCGCAAGGACACCGTCATCGTGTACGGCAACGCCTCGGGCACCCCCAAGCCCGGCGGCTCCGGCACGTACGGCACCGGCGGCAGCGCCACCGTCGCCGTCGAGGCCGACGACTTCCAGGCCCGCAACCTCACCATCGCCAACGACTTCGACGAGGCCCGCAACCAGCACCTCAAGGACCACCAGGCGGTGGCGCTGCGGACCGCGGCCGACAAGGTCCTGCTCGACGGCGTCATCGTCGACGGCGACCAGGACACCCTGCTGCTGGACACCGCGGCCAAGGACCGGCAGGGCCGTGTGTACGTGACCGGCTCCTACATCGCCGGCAACGTCGACTTCGTCTTCGGCCGGGCCACCGCGGTGATCGACCGGTCCGTGCTGACGCTGAAGAAGCGCTGGAACGGAACGGCCGCCGGTTGGATCACCGCGCCGAGCACCCCGGCGGGCCGCAAGGGCTTCCTGATCAACCGGTCCGTCGTCAACGGCGACGTGCCGGCGAAGACCTTCCACCTGGGCCGCCCCTGGCACGCGGGCGGCGACGCCTCCCTCGACCCGCAGGCCACCTTCCGCGACACCACCCTGAGCGCTGCCATCCGGCCCGCCCCCTGGACCGACATGGGCGGCTTCTCCTGGAAGGCCGACCGGTTCGCCGAGTACCGGAACACCGGTCCGGGCGCCGGCCCCAAGTCCGCCGACCGCCCGCACCTGAGCGACGCCGCCGCCACCACCCAGGAGGTCGCCGACTGGCTGGGCGACTGGACCCCCTCGGCGTCCTGATCCCCGCCCGACGGCGTCCGCCCCCATCGGCGGGCGCCGTCTGAGGGCCCGGCCCGGCAGCGGCACGGCCGGCCAGGCGTGGTGGACGCGCCTCAGACCGCCAGAGGAACCTGCTCGCCCTCCACCGGGTTCCGGTAGTGCTCCCAGATCTGGTTCAGCTCGTGCTGGTAGTACAGCGAGTGGAGACTGAACAGGAACACCAGGATCAGCCCGATCCACGGGTTGCAGGTGGGCTGCATCCCGGCCGACCTCTGCATGCGGGCGATGCGCTGACCGGTGTTGAAGACCGACACGAACGGCGGCACGATCACCAGCACGCCGATCGTGATGGCCACGACGGCCAGGGCCGCACTGACCTCGATGCGCCGATCGAAGTCGCGGGCCTCGCGGTTCACCTTGTAATACCAGACAAGGTGGTAGATGCCCAGCGTGATGAGCGGCCAGACGAGCCAGACGAGAAAGACGTTGCGGGGTTTGCCAGCGTGACCGGACACGGCGTACCTCCTCTTCCTCCAGTCCAGCACGACGAGCCGGATGGCGCGCGTCAGTGGTACGCGTGGACGACGGCGTGGCCCCTGCCGCGGCTGATCATCCGTTTGTTGACCGGGGTGGTGACCAGGAAGGCGATGGCGAAGCCGCCCAGGAGGGCCGCCCAGAAGAGGCCGTCGGAGAGGTGGGCGTCCAGGGCGCCGGGGGTCAGTGCGATGACGAGGTTGTCCACCAGTTCCATGATCGCGATGGACACGGTGTCGGCGGCCAGGGCGACGCGGACGGCGGCCCTCAGACTCAGGCCCGTCCGGCGCACCGCGTACAGGGTGAAGGAGTAGCCGAGGACGAAGGCCAGCGCGATCGCCAGGGCCATGGTGGGGACGTTGCCCCAGCGCAGGGCCGTGCCGATGACCATGCCCAGGATCTCGCCCAGCGCGCAGCCGGTGAGGCAGTGCGCGGTCGCGCGGGCGGCGGTGCCCCACGACGCGCCGGCGGCGTGGCCCTGGTGGCCGGCGTCCTGCGCCGTATGCCCGTGGGCTGCGGAGGTGCCGGCTCGATGCGCGGTGCGGTCCCTGGAGTCCCTGCGGTCCATGACGTCCTCCCTCACACCTCCAGTGTGTGCCCGGGGCCGACAACCCGGCTCGGCAGCCTGTACGGGGTGAGGCAGCGGCAGCCCCCGTGGTGGGGAGGCAGCGGGGACGGCCGGGTGGCCGCCCCCGCTGTGCCGCTCACCGGGCCCGCCGGTCCGCCGGTCGGCCCCTGCCGGTCAGTCCTTGCCGAGCAGCTCGTTCATGCGCGTGATCTCGGCGCTCTGCGAGGTGACGATGGCGCCGGCCATGTCCTTGGCGGGCTGGTACGCGCCCTCCGCCTGCTCGGTCTTCGCCATCGCGACCGCGCCCTCGTGGTGCTCGACCATCATCTCCAGGAACGCGGTGTCGAACGCCTTGCCCGAGGATTTCTCCAGCTTGTCCATCTCGTCGGGCGTCATCATGCCGGCCGGCGAGTGACCGGCGTGCTCCCCGCTCCCGTCGTCCGCGGGGACCTCCTCGCCCCAGGAGGTGAGCCAGCCGGACAGGGTCCTGATCTCCGGGTCCTGCGCCTTCCTGATCTCCTCGGCGAGCTTCTTGACCTCGGCGGACGCGGCTCGGGTCTCCGCCAGCGCGGCCATCTCCACCGCCTGGCGGTGGTGCGGGATCATCCCCTCGGCGAAGGAGACGTCGGCGGCGTTGTGCGCGCCCTGCCCGGCGGGGGCGGAGGCGCTCGGCGAGGCGCTCCGGTGGCCCTCGTGGCCGGCCGGGCTGTCCGCTCCGCCGCCGCAGGCGGCGAGTACGACAGCGGCGGTGGCCGCGGCCGCCACGGCGGCGGCGCGGCGGATCACGGAACGACGTGTGGTCATGGTGATGCAACTCCTGTGTGCGCTGAGTGGGCATGGCTCTCGACGGCGACGCCGAGCACAGGCGCTCGGGCGCGCCGGGGCGCCCCTATATGCGCAGGAGTTGCAGTTCGCTCAGTGACGGCGGAGCGCGCAGGCCGGGCGTGGCACCGGTGGCGAGCGCGAGCGGGCCCGCGTTCGCGCCCGTGTCCGCTCCGGCCGCCGGGGCCGGGAGGGGCAGCACGGGCGCCGTGCTCGTACCCGCTGCGGCGCAGGTGGTGTCGGCGTGCTCGGCGTGCCCGCCGCCCGTGCCGGAGTCACCGTGACCGGCGTGTACGCAGTCCTCGCGCGCGGTCGCGGCCGGGTGGGGCAGGGACGAGGCCGTGCCGCCGTGGTGCGCACCGGACGCGGCCACGGCGTGCGGCGCGGCCGGGGGCGCGAGCGCGGGACCCAGGCCGTGCATGGCGAGGATGCCGGCCAGAACGGCCAGCACGAGCAGCGTGTACGCCCGCGCCCCGTGGGGCCCGGCCGCCGCCGCGTGCCATCCCTGCCGACTCATGGCTGCATCGTAATCCGGGGGCCGTACGACTCCTTCGGGCGCGTTCCGGTACCTGTCGGCAGCTTCCGCCCCCTCCGCCGCCCGCCGGCACTTCCGGGCGCCTTCCGGCACCCTCGGGCACCCGCCGGCACCCGCTTGCACCCTCGGGCACCCGCCGGCGCCCTTGGGTGCCTTCCGGCGCTTTCCGCACCGCCGTGTCCCTCCGCGCCTCGGCCGCAGCAGCCGCCGCCAGCAGCCTCGCCGCCCCGGCCACCGCCGCGGCCAACGGCCGCGCCGTGGTGGCGCCCGCTACGGGCCGGGCCGGGTGGCGCGTACGGGCACCCGCGCCACCGATGACTGTCCTTTATGTCCCGATATGATGGCTTCATGATCACGCTCGGTCGGCTGCGCCGCCGCCGCTTCCCCCACAGCGGCGGATGGGAAGCCGCCCTGCTGTCCCCCGTGATCCTCACGGTCCTCATCACCGCCCTGGCGTTCGCCACGCCGAGGGAGATCGCGTTCAGCCGTCTGCTGCCCGCCGCGCCCGCCCTCGCCGCGGCGATGTGGCCGGTGATCCCCACGCTCCTGCTGGGGGCGTTCTGCCTGGTGGCCATGATCGTCCTCAGCTTCTTCCACACCGACCTGGGGACGCCGTACACGGGGGCCGCGATCGTCGCGGTCACCTTGGCCGCCGCGTACGCGAGCCACCTCCGCATCCGCCGGGAGGAGATGCTCTTCCACATCAGGCTGGTCGCGGACGCGGCCCAGAAGGTGCTGCTGCGGCCCCTGCCGCGCCGCATCGACGACGTCGAGATCGAGTCCCTGTACCTGGCGGCCCAGGAGCAGGCCCGCATCGGCGGCGACTTCTACGAGGCGGCCGACACCCCGTACGGGGTACGGCTGCTCATCGGCGACGTACGGGGCAAGGGGCTGTCCGCGGTGGGGGCGGCGGCAGCGGTGATCAGCTCGTTCAGGGAGGCGGCGCACGACGAGCCGGATCTGCGCGGCATCACCCGGCGCCTGGAGACCAGCATCACCCGCTACATCGCCGGGCATCCCGGGCCCGACCTGCCGGAGCGCTTCGCCACCGCTCTCATCGCGGAGGTCCCGCCCGGCGGCGGCCACGTCCGGCTCCTCAACTGCGGGCACCCCCCGCCACTGCTCGTGCACCAGGGACGGACCCGCGTCCTGGACCCCTCGGCGCCCTCGCCGCCCCTGAACCTCGCGACGCTCATCGGGGATCCCTACTGCGTCGACACCGTGGCCTTCACACCCGGCGACCAGCTGCTGCTCTACACCGACGGCGTCACGGAGACCCGGGACCGCGCGGGCGAGTTCTTCCCGCTCCCGGACTGGATGGGGCGGCAGGGCCTGATGTCGCCCCGCGAGATGCTCGACCGCCTCCACCACGCCCTGCTCCAGTACAGCGGAGGCAGGCTGGACGACGACATCGCCGCCCTCGCCCTCCAGCACTCCGAGAACTCCCTCCCGCGCCCGGTCCCGGAGGCCTGACCTCCGCGCGGAGGGCCGTCCGGGTCCGGCATGGGCGAACGTTCAGGAGCGTGGTCCAGGAGACAGGAGCCTCACACATCCATCCAGGCGTCCAGGAAGGCCTTCCTCCCACCGAAGTCGGCCGATTTCTGGTCCGCGTGCAGGACACGCCAGGCCGTGAGCTCGAGGTCGCGCAGCCATAGTTCGCCGATGACCTGTGTCTTGAGGTCGGGTAGATGGTCGGACTCGGAGAGTGTCTGTCCGATCACCTCCCCGGCTGCCGTGCGCTGGGAAGGGGTCATCTCGTCCACGGCCGAGAGGATCTGCCGGGCCAGACCGGCTCCCTCTCCGGCCAGCGAACGCAGGACCGGCGTCTTGATGTTGGCCGGTAGCAGGTAGGCGGTGCCCGAGGACCTCCACAGATCGGACCAGAAGCGTTCGCCTGCCCCGGTGGGGGCGGGGAGCGCGGCCAGCAGTCCGAGGAGGTGCGCGGTGGCGGCGTAGCCGTCGGAATGGGCCGCTGCGACCACCGCGATATCGGCGATGCGCTCGACGTCCAGACGGCCTGCTTCCAGGTGCGGAGGCAGGCCCAGACCATGTTCCAGTTGATGTGCGAGGGGGGCGGATGCGTGGGAGCGGGACTCGGGAAGCATCGGCGGTCCTTGGCGTAGGCGAGCGGAGGAGCCCGCTCGGGAGCCTTGATCGTGCCCATGGTCAGGCGGCGTCACACGACGTATCCGGCCCGATTGGTGGCGGATCACGTGGCCCGGCCCGCGGGGCGGCGGGACCGGCCACGTCCGGTGGTGCCGCCGATGGCCCTGCGCGCGTCCCCCCGGAGTGCTGCCGACCGCCGGTTCACTAGCATGATCACATGGGTCCCAGTGATGCGCAGCGGTCCGGGGCAGGAGGGTAAGCCGTGTCCCGCGACGACACCGAAGCAGGCAGCGACTCCCCTGCACCGACGAGGGGGGAGCATGTGGCAGACCCCGCTCCCCGTGGAGGGGACCAGGACGACGCCGGGCAGGGCTTTCGCTTGGCCGGGGCCCTGGCGGACGGGGCGGCCGACCTTGTCGCGCCGGTCAAACCCAAGCTGCGCGGCTGGCTCCATGCCGCGATGGTCCCCGCATCGTTGATCGCGGGCATCACCCTCATCTGCCTGGCGCGCACCCCGCAGGCGGCAATGGCCTGCGCCCTTTACTCCGTCACGGCCTGGCTGCTGTTCGGGACGAGCGCGATATACCACCTGGGTACGTGGGGGCCGCTCGGGGAGGCGATACTGCGTCGCCTCGACCACGCCAACATCTTTCTGATCATCGCCGGCACGTGCACCCCGTTGACCGTGCTGCTCGTCCCGGCCGGCCAGCGGTCGGTCCTGCTGTGGACCGTGTGGACGGGCGCGCTGGCCGGTATCGCCTTCCGGGTCCTGTGGGTCGCAGCTCCCCGCTGGCTGTACACCCCGTGCTATCTGGCTCTCGGCTGGGCACCGGTGAGCTACCTGCCCGACTTCCTGCGCAACGGCGGGGCGGCCGTACTGGTTCTGGTCGTGACCGGCGGTGTCCTCTACAGCGCGGGCGCGGTGGTCTACGCCCTCCAGCGGCCCGACCCCGCCCCTCGCTGGTTCGGCTTCCACGAGGTCTTCCACGCCTTGACGGTGGCAGGCTTCACCACGCACTACACGGCCATCTCCCTCGCCGCCTACTGACCACCGCCGGATGTGCCGGCGGCTCACGACTCGTTCACCTTTGTCCGATGGGTCACCGAGGAGGGGCAGCCCGGCGGGGGCCCGGGCCGGGCGGGTATGTGGTGCCCACCGCCTCCGGTGGGCACGCGCGTCTCAGGTCGTGGTCGGCGGTTCCCCTTCGGCCGCCGTCCGGCGGTACTCGGCGTTGATGCGCTGGGCTTCCTCGAGCTGGTCCTCGAGGATGATGATGCGGCAGGCGGCCTCGATGGGGGTGCCCTGATCGACGAGTTCCCGGGCGCGGGCGGCGATGCGCAACTGGTACCGCGAAAAGCGCCGGTGGCCGCCCTCGGACCGGAGGGGCGTGATCAGTCGTGCTTCGCTGATGGCGCGGAGGAAGCCGGGGGTGGTGCCGAGCAGCTCAGCTGCCCGCCCCATCGTGTAGGCGGGGTAGTCGTCGTCTTCGAGACGGCCGATCGGATCGTCTGCTGTCATCGCACCTCTCTGCGGAACGCGTGGAGGGGCCCTGGTGCCGTACGACACCAGGGCCCCGAAGGAACTACACCATCTGTCGGCCTCAGTACTGCGCCGACCCATTGTGTCCGCACGGGCCGCCCGATACGGGACGGGGGTGCGGGGATCGCGGATGTGTGACCGGAGACCACCTACCTATCGATGTCCTGCGGTACCCGGAGGGAAGCACGCCTTCCGCCCGGGCGATCCCGATGGTGCTGACTCCTCCGTTCTTCCTCTGCAGCAGCTCACTCACTTGCCGCGAACTGCACCTGCGGAACTACTCGTACTGCTTGTGGCAGCCCCTGATCACTGCGGGCCACCCGGTCCGGTCGTCAGTCCCGTCGCCGTCATGCAACACCGTGGCTTCGGAACTCCACCACCGGACCGTCCTGCAACTGCGTCTATTACGGCCTGCAGTTCATCTCTGCCGGGCCTTGCTCGATCTCGGCTACGACAGAAACCATACCCACATGGCAGTCGAATGTCTACTGTGGTCACAGTAGATTTTCTGTCCGGGTGATCAGATGGTTCTCGTGTCCGCTGAGTGACGCAGCGGGGCCTATGTGTCCGGCCGGAGCACCCCCGTAGGCCGGCCCGGTGCGGAGCGGGCCGTTGCTCCGGAAGCCTGACGTCGCGGTTCGGCCGTGTCCGAGCCGGTCAGCACGTCATGCGGCCGTGGGGGTGGCGCCCGCGCGCGATCCGGCGTGCCACCGGCGGGACGGTCAGCGCCGATCTCGGCTGCCGATGCCACCGCTTGAGGTGGCCGGACGACCGGCGAATACAATCGGCTCTTATGTCCAAGCCTGATGAGTTGCTCGTCGCCATCGCTGCCAAGGTCGAGTCCGGACAGAGCAACCAGATGTCCTTGACCGTGGTCGCAGGTGGGGCTGTCATCACCGGTCGGCTGGCTCCCGAAGCCGTGTGGCGGCAGCGCGTGTCAGAGGTACTGGCGGACTCGGCCCGCCTCGGCGAGTTCGCCGGCGCCTTCGCCACGGCGGCACCGAAGGAAGGTCCCCCGACCCATCTGCACTTCCACGTCGCCCGGATCCTGCAGGGCACGGTGGGGATCCCGGAGACGGGTGGGATGTACCGCGTCTCGATCGAGGATGTCAGCGCCTGGACCGCGGGCGACTTCACCTATTCCGACCACTGAACCGCCCCCCACCGCGGTCAGCGGAGCCGAGGGCATACGTCGGGCCCGACCGAAAGGCACCGGTCGGGCCCTGCTTGCTGTTCAAATGTGGCTTGCGCCTGCGTGCCGGCCAGGCCGACGTGGGGGTGCCGAGCAGGGCGGAGCCTGCTGGATCAGGCCGGCGGCGGTATGCCGAGCAGGGCGGATGCCCGCCGGTCAGGCCGGCGCAGCTCCGCCGTGGCTCCCTCCTCCGCCGTGCGAGGCACGGCGCCGGACGCCACTCCCTGACCCGGCCTGATCCGAACGAAAGACCTACGCGGCCGGGCCCGAGGCGGACCGCCGCTGGCCGGTTCCGCGCTTCGCCTGCGCCGACCGGCTGCGCCGCCCGCGGGAGGCGGCGTCGCGCTTGGGGCGTTCGGCCACGGGCGCTGTGATGACGACCGGGATGCCCGAAGGAGCCTGGGCACCGGTGATACGGCTCAGTTCGGCCTCGCCGGAGCGGACTTGGGTGATCCGCGGGCGGATACCGGCATCCGACATCAGGCGCATCATGCCGCCTCGCTGGTTCGGGGTGACGAGGGTGACGACGCTGCCGGACTCGCCGGCGCGGGCGGTACGGCCGCCGCGGTGGAGGTAGTCCTTGTGGTCGGTCGGCGGGTCGACGTTGACGACGAGGTCGAGGTTGTCGACGTGAATACCGCGAGCGGCGACGTTCGTGGCGACCAGCACGGTGACGTGCCCGGTCTTGAAGTGCTCCAAGGTACGCGTGCGCTGGGGCTGCGACTTGCCGCCGTGCAGCGCGGCCGCCCGTACGCCGTGGCCCAGCAGGTCCTGGGTGAGCCGGTCGACGGCGTGCTTGGTGTCCAGGAACATGATCACGCGGCCTTCGCGGGCGGCGATCTCGGTCGTGGTGGCGTGCTTGTCGGCGCCCTGGACATGCAGCACGTGGTGCTCCATCGTCGTGACCGCACCGGCCGAGGGGTCCACGGAGTGCACGACGGGGTCGGACAGGTAGCGGCGGACCAGCAGGTCGACGTTGCGGTCCAGGGTGGCGGAGAACAGCATCCGCTGCCCCCCGGGACGCACCTGGTCGAGCAGCGTCGTGACCTGCGGCAGGAAGCCCATGTCCGCCATCTGGTCGGCCTCGTCCAGCACGGTGATGCCCACCTGGTCCAGCCGGCAGTGGCCGCGGTCGACGAGGTCCTTGAGCCGGCCCGGGGTCGCGACGACGACCTCGGCGCCGCCTCGCAGCGCGCCCGCCTGCCTGCCGATCGACATGCCGCCGACGACCGTGGTCAGCCGCAGTTTCAGCGACCGGGCGTAGGGAGTGAGCGCGTCGGTCACCTGCTGCGCCAGCTCACGGGTGGGGACGAGGACGAGGGCGAGCGGCTGCCTGGGCTCGGCGCGCCGACCGGCGGTGCGCGCCAGCAGCGCCAGCCCGAAGGCGAGCGTCTTGCCGGAGCCGGTGCGGCCGCGTCCCAGTACGTCACGGCCCGCGAGGGTGTTCGGCAAGGTCGCGCCCTGGATCGGGAACGGTGCGGTCACGCCCTCGGCTCCGAGCGCGGTGAGCAACTGCTGGGGCAGGTCGAGATCGGCGAACGCCTCGACGGCGGGCAGCGCGGGGGTGATCGTCTCGGGGAGTGCGAACTCACCCTGGACCGCGCCGTTCCGGCGGCCGTAGCCACGGGAACGGCTCGCCCCGCCCGAACTGCTGCGGGCCGACGAGCCGAAGCGGCTGCCGCCCTGTCCGGAGCCGGCACGGCCATTACGGGTGCGGGAAAAGCGGTCGTTGGTACGTGTGCGGTTCATGCGGAACCTTCCTCGATACGGCGCATATCGAGGAATTTCCGCAGCGCATGAGCAGCGCGGAGAATTGCCGAAATGAGCCGATTGGAGCGCGAACGTGAATCCGGTCGGCGGGAATATCGCACGGCCGGAGGCGCTGGAAATGGGTGACGCGTTGTGGGCCTGAAGCCCGGGCGTCGACTGCGGAATGCAGCTGTGGGCATCCGCGTGCGGTGAGGTGCGACCCTCTCGCACCTTCTTCCCGCAGGCAAGACCACTGCGGGGATGCGTGCAGCTGGGGCCCGCACCCCGAAGGATGCGGGCCCCAGCTGAGTAGTACGCGTCAGCGTCAGGCGGGAACGATGTTCTCGGCCGTCGGGCCCTTCTGGCCCTGCGCGATGTCGAAGCTGACCTTCTGGCCTTCGAGCAGCTCACGGAAGCCCTGGGCGGCGATGTTCGAGTAGTGGGCGAACACGTCGGGGCCGCCACCGTCCTGCTCGATGAAGCCGAAGCCCTTTTCCGCGTTGAACCACTTCACGGTACCAGTGCTCATGTCATATCTCCTTCTGGGGCACATCGGGATCCGCACTGTGCGGACACCGTGTCGCCGCGATGATTACCCCACCCGGAAAATGACCGGAAATACAAAAGTGCTCCCAGCGGCCTAGAAGCCGGCTGGGGGCACTTGAAGTCTGGGAACCACAACTGCAACTGACATCGACAGTAGCACGCCGCAGCGCCCTGCCGGTTGTTCATCGTTTTCGCTCTGCCGTTGCGCCAGTAATACTCACCGGGGGGCCCGTGAAATCCTCACACCGCGGGAACAGATATCGCTCCATTGCGCCTAGAGCCTCGGGAAAGTGTGCCCGCCCGGCAGCAACGGGGCGCCCGTCCCCCGCCGCCGGAGCGAGGTGTCGCCTCGCCACAGGCGTCCACCTGCATACGCCTCAGGTTTCGTCCGTCCCCGTACGGTCGTCCTCGGACGACCGACTGGTGGACAGCCAGGAGCGCGCGGGCTCTGCCGCGTGGGTGGTGTCCACGGTGAGGTGGAGGCGGGTTCCGCCGTTCACGGTGTCGACGGGGTAGCTGCGCTGTTCGGTGGCGGCGAAGCAGCGACGGAGCACCTCCGCGACCTGCCGGGCAGTCTCGGGGGACGAGGCGACGATGCGCACGTCGGCGTGCCCGTGAGCGGGCAGTTCCGGTGACTTCATAGGGGCCTCGTCCATCGGGCAGACCTGTGGGGTGGGTGTGACGTCGTCGCGCCACGCCCACCGCGTCCGGTTGGGGAGTGCCGGTGTCAACCGCGGCCCCCGGCACCTTGCTCGCGGTCAGCGGCAGTGGGTGATCCGGCGGGTTCTTCCGGCCGTCGGTTCTTGCCGCGCAGCCGGCCGATTCCCGGCAGGGCCTCGCTGTAGCGGAAGGCCGCGATCCTTGCCTCGTGCTGTGCGTTGAGCCGGTGGATGAGGATCATTCCCGCGCCGATCATGGCGATGATCAGGACCACGGTGATGATGGTTCCCACGTCCTCACCTCCCTCCGGCGGAGTCGAGGAGCCCGACCGGGCTCCCGCCCGCCGAGCCCGCGCCGCCGTCGGTCTCCCAGTCTTCCTCCCGGCTTCGGGCATCCGTCCCTTCGCGGGCCGAGCCCTCGTCGGCCATGAGCTTGCTGGCGGTGAGCACGCCCCCCGGAGCGGCAGTGGCGGACATGAGCCGGGCGGCTGTGGCGGCATCGGCCTCCGGCGGGATCACCAGAAGGTCCATGCGGCCTTGGGCGTAGGAGAGGAGGATCAGCTTGTGCGGGTCCTGCTCGTCGGCGAACCAGCCCACGTGCACGGTGTGCCCGGTCACGGGCACCTTGCGCGGGATCACGGGCCAGTGGGAGGGGTTCACCGTGACACGGGTGACCCGGCCCCAGGCCGCGTCCAGCGCGTCCGTGAGGGCGGGGAGTTCACGGGAGAGGTCGCGGGAGCGGGGCCACCAGGCACCGTCCAGGAGACCTGGAACCGAGCCCACCGGGACCAGTGAGAGACGAACCGGTGACGAGGGCACGGGCCGCCCATTGAGGGTTGTACGTTCGATGGTCGCGGTCATCACGCGGACCTGTCTCCGGACTCGTCTGCGACGTCCCGGTGCTGTTGCTCGCCGAGAACGGCGCCGACATCGGAGCCGGCGTGCGAAGTGCTCCCGGTACCTCCACCCTACTCCGGACGACGGTCTGTGGACGGGCTTATGACCAGGCACTTTTCCTGAGGAGTGGGGCCTTGCGTGTAGCCGGTCGGAGTACCGTGAGAAGACGAGGTCACATTGTTCGGCGGAAGCGCCGAACCTCCGCAGACGGGCGGGCATCCCATGGCCGACTCCGACGACCCCCGCGTCTCCCATCTGCTGCCGGACGCGATTCACCAGGCCGTGAGGCCCGGAACGGTGCTATTGAGACTCGAGACGACTCACGCCCGCGAGGGAATCCTCGACGGCGCGTGGTGGCCGCGTTCGCGTGACATCGGCACCGAGCTTCCCGGCCTGATCAGCGCATTGACCGAGCATCTCGGCCCGGTCACGCGGGTCGGCTTGGACACCGGCGCCTGGGAGAAGTTGCCGACCCGTCTGATCATCGACGACCACATCGTGCACATCGACTCCTTCCCCGTCGGTGACGACACCGTCCTCATCACGCGCGGTGATCGGGACCACTTCTCCCTGCTCGTGGTCCCGCCGCACGCAACGCCTGACGCGGCACGCGCCGCGATGGCCAGAGCCGTACGGGCCGACAATGTCACCGAGGCCGAACAGATCCTCATCGACGCCGGAACGCACCGAGGACACGCGATTCCCGCCGAAGAGCCGCGGCCAGGCCAGGAGCGCCGCGAAAGGTAGAGGAAGCCGTCGGGCGGCACTGTGCGGCGTGTGGTGGCATCCCGTCAGCCGCCTCGTTTCACCCGGAAGCCAGCGCCACCACGCGCCGCGTCCTCGCGCGACATCGCTGTGGTCCGTGGTACTCGACAGGCATGCCAATCCCTTCCGGTTCCCCGGACCATGCCTCCCTGTACAGGCGGCTGCGCCGCATGATCCGCCGTTCGCCGGCAGGGCGCGGGTGGAGACGGGGCACCGATCTGGAACTGTTCCAGCATGCACTGGGCTTCGCGGCGCTTGGCTTCCTCACGCTGGTGCCACTGTTGCTCATCGTCTCCTCCGCTGATCCGCAGCACGGCCGGGGCTTCGCGCAGTGGCTGAGCGAAGGGCTTGGCGTCTCGGCGGCCTCCAGGGGACAGGTCGAGCGGCTGTTCACGCCCGCCGGCCAGGCGCTGCGGACGACGACCGCGTTCGGCATCGTCGCCCTCGCCGCTTTCGGGCTGAGTTTCTCCGCGGCTGTGCAGTCGGGCTTCGAGAAGGTCTGGGGTCTGCCCCCGGCCCGTTGGTGGGCCAGGTGGCGGCATGTGGTGTGGCTCGCCGTGCTCACCGGCTACCTCTTCGCCTCGGCCACGACGTTGCGGAGCCACACCCCGACGGGCGCGCTCATCGCAGTGGCCGGCGCCATCCTCTTCTTCTGGTGGTCGCAGCGGATGCTGCTTGGTGGGCGAGTCCGCTGGCGTGCCCTGTTGCCCGGCGCGGTGGCGACGGTGCTCGGGCTGCTGGGCCTCAGGGTCTTCTCCCAGCTTGTCTTCTCGCCCCTGATCGCCTCCAACACTGTCAGCTACGGCCCGTTCGGCACCGTCCTGGTCGTCCAGTCCTGGCTGATCGGTGTGGGCGTCGTCGTCTTCGGCGGCGTGCTCGTCGGCCGCCTGGTGCACGAGGAAATCGTGCGAGTGGCTCTGAAACGGCGCCATTGAACCGATCCCGCAAGGCCAGGCATCCGCAGATGGCCGCCATCCCATCGGAATAGGCCCTGCCGACCGGCTGGTGCTGGCAGGCATCCAATTCGCAAGTGACGGCGCGGACCTCAAGCAAGGTGCCCTGCCTTCACTGTGCCGCGCTGTACTCCGCTCGCCCGACGAGCTCCGGAACGGCAACCACGAGCTGGCGAGTGGCCTGCATCGGCTTGCGCGGCCCCGCTTGCCCGAAACGATGCCGAACAGCCATCTGGTGCGGACCTGGTGCGCGACGCCTAGCGCGGCCGGGCAGCAAGAAAGGGCCGTGGTTTCTGACCAGGACCTTTGTCATGGAGCGGGTGACGGGAATCGAACCCGCGCTCTGAGCTTGGGAAGCTCATGTTCTACCATTAAACTACACCCGCGAGGACGGGCCGGAGGACCGGTACCGCATCGTCGCTCACTGTACCTTATCGGCAGGCCCCCGGTGTATCGCGCCGCGGGGTCTTCGTGTTGTTCCCGGCCGGATCCGGGTACGGGCGGGGCGAGTTGAGGCGTACCGTGGGGGTGCGGAGTGCCGCCTGGAGCGGTGTCCCGTTGATCCCCTAATGTGGCTTTCTCGTCCACGCATTTGGGGAAGGGACTCGATGGACTCCATGGAGCGCACCGTCGTCCGCTGTGCCGAAGGGCACGTGTTCAGTACCGCTTCGTTCCCGATGCAGCAGCTCGGGGCCGGCCGGATCGGGCCCGGGCGGCTCCTGCGGTGTCCGCGCTGCGCACGGCTGCGGCACGCCGTGCCCGTGGTGCTCGAACGGCGCTAGCGAGCGAATGACGGAGGCGCGCGGAGTCCGTCCGATTGGGGCGGGCCCGCGCGCCCTGCGTATCCTCGGGGCGTGCTTCTCTCAGACAAGGACATCCGGGCCGAGATCGACGCCGGGCGGGTCCGCATCGACCCGTACGACGCCTCCATGGTGCAGCCCTCGAGCATCGACGTGCGGCTGGACCGCTACTTCCGGGTGTTCGAGAACCACCGCTACCCCCACATCGACCCCGCCGTCGAGCAGGCCGATCTGACCCGGCTGGTCGAGCCGGAGGGGGACGAGGCGTTCATCCTGCACCCCGGCGAGTTCGTGCTGGCGTCGACGTACGAGGTCATCTCGCTTCCCGACGACATCGCGAGCAGGCTGGAGGGGAAGAGCTCGCTCGGGCGCCTCGGGCTGGTGACGCACTCCACGGCCGGGTTCATCGACCCCGGGTTCTCCGGGCACGTGACGCTCGAGCTGTCGAACCTGGCGACCCTGCCCATCAAGCTGTGGCCGGGCATGAAGATCGGGCAGCTGTGCATGTTCCGGCTGAGCTCGCCGGCCGAGTTCCCGTACGGCAGTGAGCGGTACGGGTCGCGCTACCAGGGGCAGCGCGGGCCGACGGCCTCGCGGTCCTTCCAGAACTTCCATCGGACGCAGGTGTGAGCATGAGTGACGTACGGGAGAACCTGACCTACGACAAGTTCGGCACCGCGATCCGCGAGCTGGCGCAGACCATCGCCGACGACGGGTACGAGCCGGACATCGTGCTGAGCATCGCGCGCGGCGGCGTCTTCGTCGCCGGCGGGCTCGCGTACGCGCTGGACTGCAAGAACATCCACCTGGTGAACGTGGAGTTCTACACCGGCGTCGGTACCACGCTGGAGATGCCGGTGATGCTCGCCCCGGTGCCGAACGTGATCGACTTCAGCGACAAGAAGGTGCTCATCGCCGACGACGTCGCCGACACCGGCAAGACGCTGAAGCTGGTGCACGACTTCTGCCTCGGCGCGGTCGCCGAGGTCCGCAGCGCGGTCATCTACGAGAAGTCGCACTCGCTCGTGAAGTGCGAGTACGTGTGGAAGAAGACCGATGAGTGGATCAACTTCCCCTGGAGCGTGGAGCCGCCCGTCGTGAAGCGCGAGGGACAGGTCCTCGACGCCTGAATGCGTCGCCGCGCGCTGATGTGAAAGGCCCCCGCCGCGGCGGGGGCCTTCGCGTATCAGGGCCGGGGTTCCGTCGAACGGAGCAGCTCGCCGTGCACATGACCGGCGGGGGGCCGAACGTGGACGCATGAGCATACGGCCCTGGGTGATCGTGGAGCCGCCGGACAGTCGCGGTCTTCGCGCCATCACCATCCACGGCGAGAAGGCCGGCAGCGCCTGGTCCCTGCGCGAGCTGCGGACGGTACTCCGTCGCCTCGGCTACCCGGACGACATGGACCTGGACGATCCCTCGTGCGTCCTGTGGCGCGGCGGCGACAGCAACACATGGCCGGGTCAAGGCCGGAGCCGGCACGTGATCATGGCCCTCATGGCCCTCGGGCTGCTCGCCTCCCTGGGGCTGCACGTCTACATCGGCTGGCCGGACGCCCTCGGGGCGCTCACCTTCGCGCAGCGTCTGATCGGCGTCCTGTTCCTGCTGGCGGCGGCGGTGGAGGGCATAGCGACGCTCGCCGTCATCGACTACTGGGGCAGACGGCAGACGAGACTGTCCGGCGCGCTGGTTCTCATCGGCGTGCTGATCGCGTTGGCCACCACGAGCCTTCTGCTCTTCCTGTGGCTCGAGGAGCAGGAATTCATACGCGCCCTTCCCTTTTTCATTGCTCTGTGGCTGTGGTCGATCTGGGCCACTTCCGCCCTCATGCACCAGAAGGTGTGGAGGGGAATTCCGTACCCGAAGAGAATCGCCGCGGGGGTCACCGTCACGGCGCTCCTGTCCGCTGTCAGCCTCGGGTACTCGACCCTTTACGCTCCGACGGCCGTCCCTATGCACTTCGCTTTGAGGGCCGATTTCGGGAAGCCGCAGTCGCGTGCAGACCTGCCTTACATGCATGTTCCCGTGACGCTGTATGCGAAGAACGACGGGAAGATTCCGGTGTACATCGTCGTGGATGACTACAGCGTCTATGGATATTCGCCCCAATTCTCCAGCGATGGCCAGGGGATCGGGGAATGGAAGCAGTTCGAGGAATACTATGACAGTGTCGAGGCGGAGAGCTATGAAAGCAGCAAGGTAGCCGAGGTGATCGGGTCCGGCCAATTCCAGGGGCCTGGCACCGTCCTCGATGAGGGAGAAGAATTCAAGATGGAGAGGGTCCTCACGCTCCCCAAGGATACCGACATCGAGACGCTCGACGCAGTTTTGACGATCGCCGTTTTGAGGCAGGATAGGGGCAGGATAAATGACTATTCCTATGTTGCCAGGCCCTCCTGGCAAAAGAACCAGGGAAGGTATTACTGCCCGCCCAAGAAATGCAGGGAACTTTTGCAGTACCACGGCAGGGTGAGCTACAACAACAACCTGGTCAATGTCACGCGTAAGCCGAGATATGTCCTGGCCAGCTGGTCGCCGGAGGTCGGTGCCGACGTCTTCGTCTCCTCGTACGACTACAAGAAGAAGGGGATGTCGCTCTACGACGCCTACAAACAGCTTGATCTTAAGGACATGGACAGGGAGAGGAAGAGATACGGCCTCTGGTGGGTCGAGGTGAATTCCGAGGTGTCGGTCCACGGCCTGCTGAAGCAGGCCGAGGAGTGATCACCCGCGCAAAGAAAGGCCCCCGCCGCGGCGGGGGCCTTTCACGTACCGCGGAGCGCTACCCGGAGCGCGTACCGCTCAGAGCGTGCCGAGCTTCAGCAGTGACAGCAGGGCGATCAGCTGGATCGCCGAGGCGCCCAGGGCCTTGGGCCACGGCAGGTCGTGGGACTTGCTCACCATCGAGGTGAACAGCGCACCCGCCGCGAGCCAGGACAGCCAGCCGATGACCTGCACGAAGGAGTTCTCGCCGCCCAGGAACAGGGCGAACAGCAGCCGCGGCGCGTCCGTCATCGACATGATCAGCATTGACAGGCCGACCGTCGGCTGCCAGGCGCCGTCGCCGCCCAGCTGGCGCGCCAGGGTGTGCGTCACGGCGCCCAGGATCGCGCCACCGACGACGAACATGAGGCCGGTGACGAGCACGTACGGGATCGCCGTGGAGATCGTGGCGTTGATCGCCTCCTCGCGGGCCTGGTCGAACCCGAAGAGGGCCAGCAGCCCGTAGAGGAAGGTGACGACCAGCGCCGGCGCCCACACGGCGTGGTCGCGCATCTGCCAGAACGTCGGGCCGGGGCGCATCACGATGCCGCTGAGCAACTGCTTCCAGTGCAGGCGCGGGCCCATGGGCGCGGGGGCGGCGCCGGCCTGATAGGTGGCGCCGTCGCCGTACGCGTCGGGCCCGGCGGCGTACGCCTCGTCGTGGATGCTGAAGGCCCGCGTGTGGCCCGGTTGATTCGCCGCGTACGGGTCGTGCGCCGGCGGCGGGGCGGACTGCTGCGCGTACGGGTCGCCGAAGTACTCCGGCTCCCCGTGCTGCTGCCGGCCGTACTGCTGCGCCTGCTGCTGCTGCGCCTGCGACCACTGCTGCTGGGCGTACGGCGGGGGCGCCGCGCTGCCGTACGGCGCCTGATGGGGCGCCTGCTGCTGCGGTGCCTGCGGGTGTTGTTGCGGTGTGCGGTTGTCCCGGCCGCGTCCGATCCTGAATCCAGCCACCCCTTGAACGTACCGGCTCGCGCTGTGGGCGGCGTCCGGGGTGGGGCAACGGGCTTCCTTTGCTGCTGACCTGTGACATCCCCTAGGGGCCTTCTCCCGCCCGCGGCCGACGTGCTCCGGAGCCGGTCCCCCGCCGGTCAGACACGCCGTGGGGGCGGTCCTCCGCGGGGTGGTCCCCCGCGGGACGGACGTGTTCGGGGACCGGGCGCCGGCCGGGCGGAGACGTCGTACCCGCGCCGGGCGTACGGAAGCGGCCGGGCCCGCCCGCGTCGTACCCGCGCCGGGCATACGACAGCGGCCGGGCCCGCCCCCGAGGCAGGTCCGGCCGCTCGCGTCCGCTGGTACCGCTCCGCGCGTACCGCGTGGGGTCACTTCACCGGTTCGGGCTCCGGTTCCGTTTCGGAGGTGGTCTCGCCCGTGGGGTCGACCGGGGTCTTGACGGATTCCAGCAGGAGCTGGGCGACGTCGACGACCTGGACGGATTCCCTGGCGGTGCCGTCGTTCTTCTTGCCGTTGACGGAGTCGGTGAGCATGACCAGGCAGAAGGGGCAGGCGGTGGAGACGATGTCCGGGTTCAGGGACAGTGCCTCGTCGACGCGCTCGGTGTTGATGCGCTTGCCGATGCGCTCCTCCATCCACATCCGCGCGCCGCCCGCGCCGCAGCAGAAGCCGCGTTCCTTGTGGCGGTGCATCTCCTGCTGCCGCAGGCCCGGGACGGCCGTCATGATCTCCCGCGGAGGCGTGTAGATCTTGTTGTGGCGGCCCAGGTAGCACGGGTCGTGGTAGGTGATCAGGCCCTCGACGGGGGTGACCGGGATCAGCCGGCCCTCGTCGATCAGGTGCTGCAGCAGCTGGGTGTGGTGGATGACCTCGTAGTCACCGCCCAGCTGCGGGTACTCGTTGCCCAGGGTGTTCAGGCAGTGCGGGCAGGTCGCGACGATCTTCTTCGCCGACTTCGGTTTCGCCGACTCGGCGACCACCTTGCCCTCGTCGTCCGTCTCCTCGCCGAAGGCCATGTTCAGCGCGGCGACGTTCTCCATGCCCAGTTCCTGGAACAGCGGCTCGTTGCCCAGCCGGCGCGCGGAGTCACCCGTGCACTTCTCGTCCCCGCCCATGATCGCGAACTTCACGCCCGCCATGTGCAGCAGCTCGGCGAACGCCTTGGTGGTCTTCTTCGCCCGGTCCTCCAGCGCACCGGCGCAGCCCACCCAGTACAGGTAGTCGACCTCGGACAGGTCCTCGATGTCCCTGCCGACCACCGGCACCTCGAAGTCGACCTCCTTGGTCCACTCCAGGCGCTGCTTCTTCGCCAGGCCCCAGGGATTGCCCTT